>NZ_JBIFFK010000010.1:0-102377 GCF_043557045.1 Sulfitobacter sp. 1A15258
CTCACGCACAACGCTTCCGCCAGCCGATCCGGCTCCACATTCAACGCCCGGCTCAGCCTTATAATGATAATTATGTATCATCAGCCCAGAACTTGTTTATCCTGAACTATCGAACACCCTAGTTTTAGCAAGCATCTTGCAGGAGAGCCCGACACGTAGGATACTTAAATCTGATATGGGCCCAAAACGACCATGACCAGCGCGCCAGATCGTTGCGCCAAAAGAAAAAATTTCAAAACCCGTCTGACGCATGCCAACGATGCGCATCCCGCAACATCTGCGGCATGGTGGAGCGCGATGGTGTCCAGCCCAATTGCGTTCTGGCCTTATCCGACCCGCAAATCAGTTTCACTGCATCCCCGGCGCGGCGCGGGCCTTCTTCCATCGGCACGGGTCCATTGGTGACAGCTGCAGCCGCAGCAACCACCTCGCGGACCGAGAACCCGTCGCCGGTGCCTAGGCAGAAGACTTCCGAAGGCTTGCCCGCTTCCAGCCATTTCAACCCCGCCACATGGGCGTCGACCAGATCGCTGACATGCACATAGTCGCGGATGCAGGTGCCGTCTTCGGTATCGTAGTCGGTGCCAAAAATGGTCAGCGCCCCGCGTGTTCCGGCCACCGCTTGGAGGATCAGCGGTACCAAATGGGTCTCCGGATCATGGGCCTCGCCTACCTCTGCTTCGGGGTCCGCGCCGGCCACGTTGAAGTAGCGGAAGATCACATGGTTCAATCCTTGGGGCGCGAAATCGCGCAGCATCTGTTCGATCGCCAGCTTCGAGCCACCATAGGCGTTGATCGGGCGCTGGTCGGTCTCTTCGTTCAACACCACCCCATCTTGATCGCCATAGGTGGCGCAGGTCGAAGAAAAGATGAACTTGTCGATCCCAGCTGCCCGCGTCGCCTCGATCAAGTTCAGTCCGCCCAACACGTTCTCACGCCAATAGCGGGCCGGGTCTTGCATGGACTCGCCGACTTGGCTCAACGCAGCAAAATGCATGACCGCAATGGGGGCATGTTCTGCCAGTGCCGCATCAATCGCCGCGCGGTCCAACAGATCACCTTCGACAAGCGGGCCAAACTTTACCGCCGCCCGATGGCCGGTGCTGAGATTGTCGAACACCACCGGCGTATATCCCGCCTGTGCCAGCGCCTTGCAGGCATGGGCCCCAATATATCCGGCCCCGCCGGTCACCAATACTTTCGCCATCGGTCGTCCTTTCGTTTGAGGTCATTTGTCACGGTTCCATCGGGCTGCGCAAGAGACGCGCGGTAGGCTGGCTTCGCGCGCGGCTCAAGACGTCGCGAGGCCGATAGCATCCGGGCCACCAGTGCCGAAACTACAGCGTTTCGCTCACCACCCCGGACCGTTTCAGACTCTCGATCTCATCCGCGACCACTGCCGCGAAAGCCTGCCCCACCGTGCTCAAGGGCCGCCCGTGGGGCACGAATTGCGCGATGTCCCATGTGATCGACGGGATCAGCCGGTGGACCGAGACCCGTTCCAAATCAAGCAGTTGATGCGCTACGGGGTCGATGATTGCGATGCCCTCCCCGCGCTCTACAAGGCGGACAATGCCGTGGATGGTCCGAAGCTCGGCGGCGATCGTGCGGTTGACCTGAATGGTCTCCATCATCAGGTCGATCCGCCGCCGCAGAGGGCTGCCTTGGGACAGGTCGATAAACATCTCCTTGCGTAGCCGTGGGAGGGGAATTTCCTCAATCTCCTCAAGCGGGTGCCCCTTCGGCAGAATGCATGTCGCCTCGCAATGCGCCAAGGACAGGGCCTCTCCGCCAAAGGCCTCGGCGTTGAGCGTGATGCCAAAGGCCAAATCGCAACGGTTCTCGCTGATCATCTGAAGCATTTCGGCCATGCCGACATCGGCGATTTGCACCGTCGCTTGGGGATGCTCTTTGCGAAATTGTGCAAGCGCGTCCAACAGAAAGGTGTCGCAAAAGACGGGCTGCGCTGCGATGACAAGATGCCCGACCTGACCGCTGGCCATCGCCTTGGCTTCCTGCTCAAGATTTCGCAGCCCCGAGAGATAGTGGACCACGTTCTGATGAAAGCTGAATGCTTCGGCCGTCGGCGCAAGGCGATTTCGCTTGCGCTGGAAAAGTTCGAAACCGGCTTTTTCTTCGAGCGAAGACAGCAATCGGCTCACCATCGGCTGGCTCAATTCCAAATGTTCCGCGGCAAGCTTCATGCCGCCCAACCGCATATAGGCGTCAAAGGCCTTTAGTTCTCGTGTCTTGAACATGCTGCCTCCCCTCAGTATGCAATTTATGCAACTATGGCGCATCTCTTGTCAAATTCAGCATACTGTGGATGGTGGCCGCCATCCAAAAGCTCCGGCTTGCCGGACAACATCTGAGGTACTCATGAAAAACATAATCGGAACGATTGCACTTTCGCTCATGGCAGTCGGTGGACCGGCGCTCGCCCAATCTTATCCAGAAAAATCCGTGACGCTGGTGGTCCCCTATGGCCCGGGCGGCGCTTCGGATCTGGCGGGCCGGGCTTTGGCGGAAACGGCACAGCCCTTTCTGGAACAGCCGGTCACGGTTATGAACAAACCCGGCGCAGGCGGCATGAACGGCGCGCGTTTCGTGTCCGAAGCCGATGCGGACGGCTATACGCTACTGCTCGCGCGGGTCGGCATGGCCCTGTCGCCTGCCGTGACACCGGGCGCAGCGGTGCCGTGGGATGCCTATACATTTGTCAGCGCGCTCGAAGCGACGCCGATGATCTTGGCCGTGCGCGGCGATGCGCCCTATGACAACGTCGACGAGTTGATCGCGGCGGTCAAAGACAGCAATGGCGCGATGACCTATGCGGCCTCGGGCGCGACGGCGATCGATGGCTTCACCACCCAAGCCCTGCTGGCCGACAATGACCTCGACCCGCTGACCACAGCGACCCTCGTGCCTTACAAAGGCGGCGGTGCGCTTGCGACAGCCCTGCTGGGCGGCCATGTCGATTTCGTCGCGATGGCTGCGGCATCCTTGATGCCTCATATTGAAAGCGGCGACATGAAGGCCCTGATGGTCTTTGCGCCCAAGCGGATGGAGAGCCTGCCCGAGGTCGCGACAGCGAGCGAATTGGGCTATGAGAAAGCGGGCCAAATCACCGGTTGGAGCGCGCTTTACGCTCCTAAAGACCTGCCCGAAAACGTGATCGCCAAATGGCAGGACGTGCTGGGCCAAGTCGCCACGGACGAGAAATGGCTCGAACTGGCCGACCGTCGCGGCTCGATCTCCACCATCGGCACGGTGGAGATGCCCGACTACGCGAAAAGCCAGCACGAGCTGTTCAACGGTCTTGCCAAAGACTTCGGCTATTTGCCCCAGTAAGCTATCGCGGGCGGGCGCACCCGCGCCCGCCTGCCCCTCCCCCAGCCGGCCCCTGCGGCCTGCCCGATCTCACTCGAGGTCCCTGTTTTCATGAGGATTGCCATGACGAAGCCCGTTTTGCGGGGGGTGCTGGTCGTCGCGTTTTTCGCACTCTGCGCCTTCTATCTTGTCCCTGTCTATGTGCCTCGCCCGGCCTTCATTCCCGGCTTCGCCCCGCCGCCTGACATGTGGCCGCGGACCGTGTCGCTGATCGGCATCCTGCTCGGCCTTCTTGTGTTGGCCCTTGCCTTCCGCGGCGGCGCACCGGCTGAGGAAACGATCCAGACCGACGGAAGCTCTCCCAAGCGGATGGCATTGCGTTTCGCAGGTGTGGTGATCGCGTTCGGCCTGTTCCTGCTGGCGCTTCCTTACGTCGGTTTCCTGATCGCGATCATACTGCTGACCTTCACCATGGTCCTGATGACTGGCGAACGGAGCTACCGGTTCTGGATCGCGCTGATCTCGGTCGGTGCGCCAGTGCTGCTTCTTTTGTTCTTCAATTCCGCCTTGGGCACGCAATTCCCCAAAGGCGCATTGCTCAAGACACTCGGCTTCTGATCGGAGATACTGATGCTAAACGACGTTCTCTCTGCACTCTCGGCAGTTGCCACCTTGCAGAACTTTCTGATCATGACCGCCGGTATCTGGGGCGGCGTGATCGTCGGGGCCATTCCCGGCATGACGGGCACCATGGCGGTAACCTTGGCGCTGCCTTTTACGTTTTACATGGCCCCGGTGCCGTCGATCCTGCTCCTCGTCGCGCTTTACAAAGGGTCGACCTATGGCGGCTCGGTCTCCGCGATCCTGATCAAGACCCCTGGCACCGCTTCGGCGGCCTGCACGGCGCTGGATGGCTACCCCCTGGCCCAACAAGGCAAAGGCGGCAAAGCGCTGAACATGGCGCTTTATTCTTCGGTGATCGGCGACTTTCTGTCTAATATCTCTCTGATCTTCTTTGCCGCCCCCCTCGCCCTGCTGGCACTTCACATCGGCCCGCCTGAGTTCTTCATGCTGATGGTATTTGCGCTGACCACCGTCGCGGGGGTCTCCGGCAACTCTCTTCTGCTGGGCATGGTCTCTGCCGCGCTTGGCTTGCTGCTGGCGACCGTGGGCGAAGACCTCTATGGCTCCTTCCGCTTTGCCTTCGTGCCGGATATGCAGGCTGGCCTGTCGATCGCGCCGGTCCTGATCGGCCTCTTTGCGCTGCCCGAACTGATCAAGCTGGTGGTCCTCCGCGCGGCCAACAAGGATGAGGCCGCCCCCTTGGGTGCCCAGCATGTGACCCGCGACGAGTTCATGGGATCGCTGCGCAGCATTTTCAAAGGCTCCGTCATCGGGTCCATCCTCGGCGCGATCCCCGGAATCGGCCCCTCCTCTGCCGCCTTCTTCTCTTATGGCGAAGCGCAGCGCAGCTCTAAGAACGGCGCGAACTTCGGCAAGGGGGAGCTTGAGGGCATCGCCGCCTCGGAATCCGCCAATAACGGGGCTTGCGGTGCCACCATGATCCCGCTGCTTGCCTTGGGCGTGCCCGGCGATGTGATCACGGGCGTGATGCTGGGGGCCTTTATGATCCAAGGTCTGACCCCCGGCCCGCTGCTGTTTCAGACGAACATGCATGAAATTTACATGCTCTTCATCGGCATGCTGGTCTCTTCGGTGCTGTTGTTCTTTGCGGGCAAGGTGACCATGCGGATGTTCACCAAAGTGGCGCTGATCCCGCAGACTCTGCTGACCCCCTTGGTGCTGCTGCTCTGCATCTTCGGGATCTACTCCATCGCCTCCAGCACCTTTGACGTGGCCGTGTTGCTTGTGATGGGGCTGGTGGGCTTTGGGATGTTCTTGCTGAACATCCCCGCGGCCCCCTTCCTGATCGCCTTCATCCTCGGCCCGATGATCGAAGAAAACCTGCGCCGCGCGCTGGCGATTTCGCGGGGCGATCCTGCGGTACTGCTGTCGTCGCCCATCACATGGGTCTTCGCGGTGCTGATCATTCTCGTGCTTGGCCTGACGGTCCGCCGCGAGTTCCTAAAATCCAAAGAAAGACGCGTTCAGCAATGATTGACCTCAGCGAAACACCATTTTCGTTTGACGACCTGACCGGTGACGCCGCCAAACATTTGGCGCGGCTGATCTCCTTCGATACGGTCTCCTGCAACTCCAACCGCGCGCTTATCGACCATATGGCGGAGTACTTTGGCGATCTGGGCGCGCGGATCACCATCCTGCCGGACGAGACCGGCGCCAAGGCCAATCTGATCGCAGCCTTCGGCCCCGAGGATAAGCCGGGCATCGTCTGGTCCGGGCATACGGATGTCGTTCCCGCGGATGAGCCGGAATGGGAAACCGACCCGTTTCAGGCCGAGATCAGGGGTGGCAAACTCTTCGGGCGCGGCGCTTGCGACATGAAGGGCTTCGCGGCCTGCGTCATGGCCGTTGCCCCGCAACTGGCTCAAGCCGCTTTAACGCGCCCCGTTTACCTCTGCTTTTCCTATGACGAAGAGGTCGGCTGTCTGGGCGCCCCCGCGATTGCGGAGCATCTCGCGCAGCTGCCCTTGTCGCCTGAGTTTGCAATCATCGGCGAGCCGTCGATGATGAAGCTGATCACCGGGCAGAAAGGCAAGATTGCCATGCGCGCCCATGCCACGGGCACCGCGGGCCATTCGTCTTTCGCGCCCGAGCATGTCAACGCGATCGAATTTGCCTCCAAAGCGGTGGCGCGGATTTCTGAACGCGGCAAACGCTATGAGCAAGACGGCCGCTTTGACCACGATTTCACCGTGCCGCATGCTACGATGTTGGTGACGATGATGCAGGGCGGTGTCGCCACGAATGTCACCCCGGACAGTTGCACACTGACCTTCGAGCTCCGCTCGATCAGCGGCATGGAGCCTGAGCGAGATATGCAACTGCTCTTGGATGAGATCTCGCGTGAGGTCACCTCACCCATGGAAGAGAAGATCCCCGGCACCGGTATCCGGTTTGAGACGATCTTCTCCTATCCCGCCATGGGTGACGCGCGCGAAACAGAAGGGTTTCAACGCTATGCCGAGCTTCTGCCCGCATGGGGCGGCAAGGTGTCTTATGGTTCCGAAGGCGGTGTATTCGAGCAGATCGGCGGGATCCCTTCGGTGATTGTCGGGCCGGGATCGATCGAACAGGCGCATAAACCCAATGAGTTCGTCGATCTCGACCAGCTTGAGAAATGTGTTCAGTTCCTCGGCAGCATCATCGATTTCCTCGCGCCGGAATAACCGCTTCGCACGATTGAGCTTTCCCTGCATGCCGCGACGACCACGCGGCATGCATTTTTGTTTCGGTGAGAGTGTTCATTCCCCCTGCGAAAGCAAAAGCACCTCGAAGGTCACACAGACATGGTTGGCCCGCGCCGCCAGTTCTCCACTCACCGGCGGCCCTTTAAGGCCCACGGAAATCGCGCTGCGTCCATCTTCCCCCACCAAAAGCACTTCGGTCGCAATATCCGTAAGCGCTGGCTGCCCCCGCAATTGCGTGCCGACGAAACTCCCCAGACCTTTCACTGCGCTGACTGACAAGTCGGAAACCGCCGCGCATTTCTCGATGCCGTCTTCGATCACCTCGTTGGGCCGGATCGTGGCAAGCACGGCGTTCGGGCTGTCCACCGGCCCCGTAGCGACGGGCCGGAACAGGGTGAACTCTGTCTCAGCATCTGGGGCGGTTTCGAGCATGGCCCCTTCGAGCAGCCAAACATCAACGGTATGATCTGCCGACAGGACCGTTTTCTCTGCCAAAAGATGCCCCGCATGACAGGCCCCGTCCTCCGCGCGCCACATCCCGTGAATATGCGCGAATGCCGCGCCATCCCGCCGCCCCAGATGCGCACCGGCCCGTTCGATCACGGCACCGCGCAACACGGTCTCTGCGCTGTACCACGCCACATGCCGATCATCCGGCGAAGCCGCAGGGCGCACGAAGGTGAGCTTATCGACAGGCAGGTCACTCAGCTCGAACCACGCGCCCGCGTCCTCAGCCGCCTCCGCCATCGCCTGCAAAAGCGTCGCCCCTGCGGCCAAGGTCACCCGGCGATGCGTCGCCCGACAGGGCAACGCGTTGACACGTGCCGCCGCTGCCGGTCCGGGATGTTGCGCTAATGGCGCCTTAGACATCCGCAAGCTCCCCCCGTTCGGCCAGCTCAGCCCGGATCAATTTCTTGGTGATCTTGCCGTAGCCCGACTTTGGCATCTCATCCCAAAAGACGACGGTTTTCGGCATCTTATAGCGCGGCACCTTGTCCCCCAGCCAATCGAGCAGCGCATCGGCCTCAGGCGCGGCCCCTTGGGCGACGCAGACGGCGATCCCGACCTCGCCCCATGTCGGATCCGGCATTCCCAACACGGCGCATTCGCTGATGGCCGGATGTTGCAGGATCTTCTCCTCGATCTCACGCGGATAGATGTTGGACCCGCCCGAGATATACATGTCCGACGCACGGTCGGTGAGGTAAAGAAACCCTTCGGCATCCATATGCCCAAGGTCGCCGGTCAGGAACCAGCCATCGCGGAACGCTTTGGCATTGGCCTCGGGGTTGTTGTGATATCCGGCGAAGACCGCCGGACCGATCACGGCGACCTCTCCCGTCTCGCCGGGGGGGACCTCTTTGCCATCGGCATCCTGCACCTGTACCTGCATCCCCGTCCGGGCAAAACCGCAGGTGCCGATCCGCATTACGGCATCATCGGCGGAGTGGTGCGCGGGCGGCAACACGGTGATATTGCCCGTCACCTCGCCAAGGCCGAAATACTGCACCAGCACAGGGCCCAAAACCTCGAGCGCGCGGATTTGGTCGGCCCGGTACATCGGCGCCCCGGCATAGATCATGTAGCGCAGGCTGGAGTGGTCGTGCTCATGAACCGAAGGATGTTCGACCAACATCTTCACGATCGTCGGCACGGTAAAGGCATTCGTCACGCCCCATTTGGCGACCAAGCGCCAAACCTCGGCAGGATCGAACTTTGCGCCACCGGGCAGGATGGTTTTCACCCCATGGGCCACCTGCGTCAATTGATGGATGCCCGCACCGTGCGACAGCGGAGCGACGACGATAGAGGCGTCATCCGGCCCCGTCCCCGGCATCAAGTCGCAAAGATGGTTGGTGATGACAAAGGCCAGCTGGCCATGGGTCAACACCGCCGCCTTGGGCTTGCCGGTCGTCCCGGAGGTAAAGAAGAACCACGCGGGATCGTCGCGATCTACCTCGGCCACGGTGACCGGCACCTCCGCGAACGCCGCGACGAGCGCGTCGTAATCGTCCTCCCCCTCACCGCCGATCGTGACGGCGAAATCGACATCTTTGCAGGCCGCGATATGCCCGGCAAATTCGGCCCCCGCCAAGAGCCCCTTGGCCCCCGATGACATGGCGAGCCATGCGACCTCCTCTGTCGTTTGGCGGAAATTGGCGGGCACCCAGACGCAGCCGAGTTTCCAGCAGGCAAAGGCCGCTTCGAACATCTGGTTGCAGTTCGCGGTTTGCACCAGCAAACGGTCGCCCTTGCGCATGCCATAACGGTCCCGCAGAGCCGCGGCAAAGGCGGTGGCACGCGCCTCCAACTCGGACCAAGCCCAAGTGTCTTCGCCCCAGACCAGCCCGATCTCCTCAGGCTGACGTCGCGCAGAGTCTGTCAAAAACTGCGAGAGGTTCATGACGCGGGTAGAGACGGGCTGCATCACGCCACCCGCTCAAGGATCGAGGCATAGGAGGCCACCGCCGCCCCGCCCATGTTAAACACCCCGGCAAGCTCGGCATCGGGGATCTGCATGCCGCCCGCCTCGCCCATCAACTGCATCGCCGCCATGACATGCATCGACACGCCCGTGGCCCCAATCGGATGGCCCTTTGACTTCAACCCGCCCGAGGGGTTCACCGGCAGCCGCCCGTCCTTGGCGGTCCAGCCCTCGCGAATGGCGCGGCAGCCTTGGCCCGGCTCGGTCAAACCCATCGCCTCGTATTCCAGCAGCTCCGCCACGGTGAAACAGTCGTGGGTTTCCACGAGGCTCAGATCGTCCAGCGTCAGGCCACTTGCCGCGAAGGCCTGCGCCCACGCTCGGCGCGCGCCGTCAAAACGGGTGATGTCCCGCCGCGACAGCGCAAGCGGTTCGTTGGTATGGCTGCGGGCGCGGAAACGGATGGCGCGCTGCAATTGGGCCGCCACCTCGGGTGCCGCCACGACCATCGCCGCCGCTCCGTCAGAGACCAACGAGCAATCTGTGCGCCGCAGGGGGCCAGCCACAAGGGGGTTCTTCTCGGACACCGTATTGCAAAAGGCCACGTCGAAATCCCGCTGCATATGGGCGAGGGGGTTCTGCATTCCGTTGTGGTGGTTCTTCGCGGCGATCATCGCCAGCGCTTCGGATTGATCGCCATAGCGCTGGAAATAGCTGCCCGCGATCTGCCCAAAAAGCCCGGCAAAGCCGCCGCCAAGGCCCGCTTCCTCCGCCCGGTAAGAGGCGCCGAGCAGGATGTCCCCCACCTCCGCGCCCGGGGTGGCGGTCATCTTCTCGGCCCCGACGACCAAGGCGATCTTGCCCCGCCCACTGGCGATGAAATCCATCGCCCCGTGCAAGGCGGCGGAGCCGGTCGCGCAAGCATTCTCATAGCGTGTGGCGGGGACGAGGGCCAAAGCCTCATTCCCCATGCCGACGAGCGCGCCCTGAAAATCCTGATCCGAGAAACCGTTATTGAAGACACCGGCAAAGATGCCATCCACGTCTTCGGCATCGACGCCCGCATGGGTCAAGGCCGGGCCGGTGACCTCGGCCATCAGTGCTTCGGTATCGGGCGCTTCGCTTTTGCCAAAGGCGCTATGGGCCCAGCCCACGATATAGGGGTCCGTCATCATTCATCCTCCTCCAGTACCGGCTGCGGCATCCTGCGCGCCAACCGGATTTCAATTTCCCGCGCTTCGCGCTTTAGCAATTTCGCCAGTTCGCCATCGCGCGGCGGCAGCATTCGGCTTTCAATCGCGGCGATCGACATGGCGCCCGCCACGGATCCGTCGGGGCGGCAAAGGGCCACGCCGATGCCCCAACTGCCCGGCACGATCCGCCCGGGGTTCAGGGCAAAACCCCGCGCCCGTGTTCGCGCCACATCACTGCGCAAAAGGTCGGCGTCATAATCCGGGTAGTCGCTGGCCATCCGTTCGGCATTGTCTTTGAGCACCATCTCGACCTCCGCATCCGGCAGTGCGCTCAGCATCGCGAGGGAGCCTGCGCCGATGCCCAAAGGGTGTTGCGCGCCGGTCTCAAGCGCATGGGTTCGGATCGGAAAAGCCCCGTCTTCGCGGTGCAGGCAAACCGCGGCCGAGCCGCGCCGCATGTTGACGAAAGCCGTGTCCCCGCTCATCTGCGCAAGCCGCACAGCCGCATCCGCGGCGATCTCTAACAGCCCATGACGCGGGGTCGCGAGCGTGCCGAGGACATAGCTTTCCTCCCCCAGAAAATAGAGCCGCGAGGCGCTGTCCTGCTCCACCAGACCGCGCCGGATCAGCGCAAGCATCAGCCGCCGCACCGTGGGCTTGCCCAGACCAGACGCCTCGATCAACTCCGACAAAGAGGCGCCCCGCCCCGCTGCGCGCCCGGTGATCTGCAAAAGCGCTAGAGCACGGTCCACCGCTTGACTGCCGCTGGCGGGGGTCGCCTGATCTCCGCCGCTCATAATATGGACCTCTTACATCGGGATTCCGGGGTTTCGTCACAAAGAACTGCGCATTCTTTCGTTGATTGCAAGAAATATCTTGCCCGATCCGACGAACTCTGTTCCACATTATGGCTCAATGAGGGAGGAACTATTATGAAAATGATTTCAAAGGCGGGTTTGGCCGCAATTTTCGCAACCGCCGTCTTTTCCGGCACGGTCAGCGCCGACACCCTGCGCCTGTCGCATAACACCGGCGACACCACGACTTGGCACAAGGGGGCCGAAAAATTCGGTGAGCTTCTGTCCGAAAAAACCGACGGCGCCTATGACGTGCGCGTCTTTCCCAATGCGCAGCTTTCCGGCGGCGACCAGATGAAACAGGCCGAGATGGTGGGCCGTGGGGCGCTGGACCTCGTTGTCACCTCAGCGATCAACGTGACCCCCTTGGTGCCCGAGATGGCCGTCTTCTCGCTGCCCTATCTCTATGCCAACTACGATCAGGTAGACGCGACCACCCAAGGCGAACCGGCGAAACTGCTCGAAGACATCCTGCGCGAGAAGGGCATCGAAGTGCTGGCTTGGGGCGAAAACGGCTTCCGTGAAGTCACCAACAATGTCCGCCCGATCAAGACCCCCGAGGATATGAAGGGTCTGAACATGCGCGTCGCCGGGCCGATGTATATCGACGTGATGAACGCGCTCGGCGCCAACCCGCAACAGATGCAATGGGGTGAAACGATGACCGCGCTTCAGCAGGGTGTGGTCGATGGCCAGGAAAACCCCATTGGGGCCGTGATCATTCCCCAGCAGGTCTTCGAGGTCCAAAAACACCTGACCGCTTGGCACTACTCCTATGACCCGATCTTCCTTGGCGTCTCGACCGAAGTCTGGGGCGATCTGGACGAGGCGGCCCAAGAGCAGATGCGCGCAGCGGCGACCGAAGCCATGGAATACCAGCGCGAAATCACCCGTGAAGGCACCGCCGAGGGCGTCGCATTCCTGCGTGACAAGGGGATGGAGGTGTACGAGCCCTCCGAAGAGGAACTGGCCGCTTTCCGCGAAGCGACCAAACCCGCCTTCGACACTTGGGCCGCCAAAGTGGGCACCGACATCGTCGGTAGCTTCCAAGACGCCATCGCCGCGACACCCGCGAACTAAAGCCCCGGCGCGGCCCTGCACCGGGGCCGCGCTGATCCGGGAGGGTCAGAGCCGTGCGATTTCTGCTGAACGAGTTTGAAAAGATCGTCTGTGCCGTGCTGTTTCTTGGCATGACGCTGATCGGTTTCATCAATGTGGTGGTCCGCTATGCCACGCATTATTCCTTCGCCGCCTCGGAAGAGCTGCTGACCAACGGCTTTTTGTTGTTGACCGTCTTTGGCGCCGCGATTGCCGCGCGGCGGGGGCAGCATTTGGCGGTCACGATCGTTCAAGATTTTCTGCCCCGCCCTGCAGCCCGGGCCGTATTCTTGCTGTCGGTGATCCTTTCGGTCCTGCTTCTGGCGGCTTCGGCTTGGTTCTCTTGGGCCACCTTAATGAACCAGATCGGCAGCGGCATCCGCAGCTATGCGCTCGGCGTGCCTGCGTGGTGGTATCAGATCGGCCTGCCGTTCGGCTTTGCCCTGATCATCCTCCGTTACCTGCAACATGCCGCAGAAATGTGGCGCGCGACGCGCCAAGAACCGCGAGCATAATCCAATGTTTGATATCTTTAGCATGGGCGCCGGCACCCAGATGATCGTCGCCTTCTTTTTGCTGATGGCCCTGCGCGTGCCCGTGGCCTTCGCGCTCGGCCTCTCGGCCATGTACGCCATGTGGCAAATCGGCTTTGGCTTTGACCTTGCGGGCGATTTGATCGCCACCGGCATTGCGAAATACGCCCTGCTCGCCATCCCCTTCTTCATTCTCGCGGGGACATTGATGGGCACCCTCGGCATCGCCGAGCGGATGATCCGCTTTTTTCGCATCCTGATCGGCAACCTCCCCGGCGGCATGGGTGTCGTCGGCACCGTGGTCTGCCTCTTCTGGGGCGCGGTGTCGGGCTCGGGCCCCGCTTCCGTCGCGGCCATCGGCCCGATGATCATCAAAGGCATGCAAGAAGACGGCTACCCTCGCGCTGCCGCCGCCGCTTTGGTCTGCACGGGCGCGGCCTTCTCCATCGTCATCCCGCCCTCCATCGGCCTCGTGATCTATGGCGTTATTGCCGAGACATCGATCTCCGCACTCTTTATCGCAGCGATCATCCCGGGCCTCTTCATGGGCGTGCTGATGCTAATCATCCTGCCCTTCATCAAATCGACCAACCGGGCGGAGTTGGACAAGCTCTCCCCTGCGTCGCCCAGCAAAGGCTATTGGCGCGATCTTGGGCAGAGCTTCCGCGAGTCCTTCTGGGGCCTGATGACCCCGGTCGTCATCCTCGGCGGCATCTACTCCGGCATCTTCACCCCGACCGAAGCCGCCCTCGTGGCCACCGTCTATGCCATCGCCGTGGGCGCCTTTGCCTATGGCTCGCTCTCTATCCGCGCCCTTTACGACGCTCTGACCGAGGCCGCTTCCTCTTCCGCCGTCGTCATGTTGGTTGTCGCCTATGCCAGCCTGTTCGGTTGGGTCGTGACGGTCGAAGACCTCGTTGGCCAATACTCTGGCCAATTGCTCGGCCTGTCGGACAATGGCGGGGTGATCTTGATGGTGATCATGCTGATCCTCCTAATCGCGGGCATGTTCATGGACCCGGTCACCGTGATGTTCATCTCTCTGCCGATCTTCCTGCCCGTTGTGCGGGAACTTGGCTGGGATCCGGTCTGGTTCGGCGTGCTGGTGATGGTGAACCTCGCCATCGGCCTCATCACCCCGCCCGTCGGGATCAACCTCTACGTCGCCGCGAACATCACACGTCAACCCTTGGAGCATATCGCCCGCGCCGCATTTCCATTCCTCGCGATCAGCGTCATCGGCCTTGCCATCGTTGCGGCGGTGCCTGCCATCTCCCTCTTCCTGCCCGAGGTGCTGAAATGAACGATACCGTTGCCCTGATCACCGGTGCCGCCCGCGGTATCGGCCTTGCCACTGCCGCGCTTTTCCACGCCGAAGGCCGCCGCGTCGTAATGCTCGACCGCGATGCGGAAGAACTGGCGGAAACCGCGGCCACCCTCCCCGGCGTGCTCGCCATCACTTGTAATGTTTCGATCCCCCAGCAAGTCGCGCAAGCCGTTGCAGAGGTGGAGCAAACCTTCGGGCGCCTCGATATTCTGGTCAACAACGCAGGCGTTGCCGATTTCGGCCCTTTGGCCGAGACTGATTTTGCCCGCTGGCGGCGCGTGATGGAGACCAACCTCGACGGCGTGTTTCTGATGTCCCAAGCCTGTCTCGCGCTCCTCTCCGCCCGGGGTGGGGCCATCGTGAACATCGCCTCGATCTCCGGGTTGCGAGCCTCGACGTTGCGTATCGCCTATGGGACTTCAAAAGCGGCAGTGATCCATCTGACCAAACAGCAGGCGGCGGAGCTTGGCGAAGTCGGGATCCGCGCGAATTGCGTCTGCCCTGGACCGGTGGACACGAAACTCGCGCTGGCCGTCCACTCGCCGGAGATACGCGCGGCCTATCATGACGCGATCCCCCTCAACCGATACGGCTCTGAGCGTGAAATCGCGGATGTCATATGTTTTCTTGCGAGCGAACGGGCGAGCTATGTGACCGGGCAGATCGTCGCATCCGACGGCGGGTTCGACGCTACGGGCGTAGGTCTTCCTGCGTTGAGGGGCTAACTAAGAACTGATGCTGTAACCGCCCCCCCCCGACGTCACTCTTGTGTCAAGGTGGGTCATGTTTAATCCAATTAGGAGGACGGTTATATCAACACTTGTTATTGTTGGTCTCGATCTCGCAAAGAATATGGTCCAAGTTCACGGTGCCGATGCATCTGGCAAGGTATTGTTTCGCAAAAAGCTGCGACGCGGTCAGGTTTTGGAGTTCTTCAATGAGTTACCAGCTTGTGTGATTGCAATGGAGGCTCGTGGGGTGCCCACTTTTGGGGCCGCGAAATCGGCAAGTTGCGGCACGAGGTGCGGCTGATCCCGCCCTCCTATGTTAAGCTGTTCGTGAAGAGGCAAAAGAACGATGCTGCTGATGCCGAGGCGATTTGTGAGGCTGCGGTGCGCCCGACAATGCGGTTTGTTTCCGTGAAGAGTGCAGCGGACCCAAACCATCAATGCCTTGCGAGGGCACTTGAATGAATTTGGGCAAATCGTACCCCAAGGCGCAGCAAATGCTTCGAAGCTCGTGGCACTCGTTGAGTGTTCAGAGTGTGAACTGCCAATGGAAGCCATTGCAACGTTTCAAGCCCTCATTGCAACACTCGGGCATTTTGAAACTGAAATTGCCAAGCTTAATGCCGAGATCACCCGCCGGGCCAAAGAAGACAAGCTTGCGCGGCGCCTGATGACAGTACCAGGTATCGGCCCGCTGATTGCCACTGCAATTGCTACTCTTGCTCCGCCACCAGAAAACTTCCGGAGGGCGCGTGATTTTGCGGCCTGGCTTGGGCTGGTGCCGCGTCAACATTCGACGGGCGGCAAGCAAAGGCTTGGGGCAACGACTAAGATGGGAGAGCGATCTCTGAGACGATTGCTAATTATTGGTGCGAACAGCGTCATAATCAAACGACACATCCATCAAGAGGTTCAGCCAGGAACGTGGTTGGGTAATCTGCTGCTACGCAAGCCACCGATGTTAGTTCGGCTGGCACTCGCAAACAAAATGGCGCGCATCGTCTGGACCTTGATGGCCCGTGGTGGTGTCTACCAGTCTCCGGTAGCGGCAGCATAAGGCTGCCGTGGCTGCGAGAACGTTGGAGCGTAGGAGGGCAAGGAGTAGTTTGGCGCAATAGTCGTGAGACAGGTTCAACAAGTCAGTATGCAACATGTGCCAATGAGCACGCGGGACTAATCTGACCTTGAACTTCGAACACCATACGGGCCCGCAGCATGTAGTGCGTTGCATCAGAGGCCGGATACATGTCAGCACCCGATAACGCGTCACTATCAGCTCCGAAATTACCTCTTGCGGAAGGGGCGGTTATACATGTTGCATTAACAGATGCTACTTGGCGCCGATTATGATTATGTCATCTAACAACTCTGGTGTTTGCTAGAGAAAACGAGAAATCGTTAAGGAGAACGCTATTGTGGAAGTTACCCAAACCGCCGTGCCAGGAGTCCTCTTGATAAAACCCATGAGGTTCGACGATGAGCGAGGGTTCTTTTCAGAAAGCTGGAACCGCAAGACACTGGCGGAACATGGAATCGCTTTAGATTTCGTGCAGGATAATCATTCGCTCTCTGCCGCCACGGGAATCGTACGCGGATTGCATTTTCAGGCCCCGCCCCATGCGCAGGACAAGCTGGTGCGCTGTGGGCGAGGCGCGCTGTTCGATGTGGCGGTGGATATCCGCAAGGGCAGCCCGACCTATGGCCAATGGGTCGGCTATGACTTGACCGCTGAGAATGGATTGCAACTGCTGATCCCCAAGGGCTTTTTGCATGGCTTTGCGACGCGCGCGCCTAATACGGAGATCATTTATAAATGCACCGATTACTATGCGCCTGAATGCGATGGAGCTGTGCGTTATGACGACCCTGATATTGGCATCGATTGGGGCATAGCCGGGGAGGCAATCCTCTCTGACAAAGACGCCAAGGCCGCGCATTGGGCGGCTTTCGACAGCCCATTTACCTATGGGGAAACGACATGAAGATTCTGGTGACGGGCGGCGCGGGCTTTATCGGCTCTGCAGTGGTGCGGCTGGCGGTGGCGCGGGGGCTTGCGGTAGTCAACTTGGATGCGCTGACCTATGCGGGTTGTCTCGAAAATCTTGCCAGCGTGACGGATGATCCGCTCTATTCCTTTGAGCATGCCGACATTCGCGACCGGGCGGCGCTGGATCGTATTCTCGCGGCACACCAGCCAGACGCGGTGATGCATCTGGCCGCAGAAAGCCATGTGGACCGCTCAATCGACGGACCCGGGAATTTCATTGAGACCAATATCACCGGCACCTACAACATGCTCGAAGCCGCGCGCAGCTATTGGGTGACCCAGGGCAAGCCGGAAGGGTTCCGCTTTCACCACATCTCGACGGATGAGGTCTATGGCTCGCTTGGTACAGATGGAATGTTCACCGAAGACACGCCTTATGACCCGCGCTCGCCCTACTCCGCGTCCAAAGCCTCCAGCGACCATTTGGTCCGCGCATGGCATGAGACCTATGGCCTGCCGATCGTGTTGACCAATTGCTCCAACAACTACGGGCCCTTCCACTTTCCCGAAAAATTGGTGCCGGTGGTGATCCTGAACGCTTTGGCAGGCAAGCCGATCCCGGTTTACGGTCAAGGGCTGAACGTGCGCGACTGGCTCTATGTAGAAGACCACGCCGACGCGCTGCTGCTGGTGCTGGAAAAAGGCGCCTTGGGGCGCAGCTACAACATCGGCGGCGAGAACGAGGCGCGTAACATCGACCTTGTGAAAACCATATGCAGCATTCTCGATCAAAAGCGCCCCAAAGATGCGCCCTACGCCGATCAGATCACCTTTGTGCAGGATCGAGCGGGCCATGACCTGCGCTATGCCATTGACCCCAGCCGTATCCGTGTTGAACTGGGCTGGCGCCCGTCGGTAACGGTCGAAGAAGGGCTGGAGCGGACCGTACAATGGTATCTCGATAATGAGGACTGGTGGCGCGCGCTGCAGAACCGCGATGGCGTGGGCCAACGGCTTGGCACCAAGGGGTGAGCACATGACCATCCTCGTCTTCGGCAAAACGGGTCAGGTCGCGCGCGAACTCGCCGCCTTGGAGGGAACGGAATGTTACGGCCGTGACGCCGCCGATCTCGAAAACTCAGAGGCCTGCGCCGCCCTGATCCACAGAAAGCGTCCCCAAGCGGTGATCAATGCCGCGGCCTATACGGCTGTCGACAAGGCGGAAGAGGAAGATCGGCGCGCCACCACAATCAACGGTGCGGCCCCCGGCGCGATGGCCCGTGCTTGCGCTGACCTTGGCATTCCCTTTGTGCAGATCTCGACCGATTATGTCTTTAAGGGGCATGGCACCTCGCCGTGGCAACCGAATGATTTAACCGCTCCTCTTAGCGTTTATGGCCGCAGCAAACTGGCCGGAGAGCAGGCGGTATGGGCGGCGGGTGGCACCCATGCCATCCTGCGCACCTCTTGGGTGGTTTCGCCCCATGGGTCGAACTTCGTCAAAACCATGCTGCGTCTCGGGGCAGAGCATAACGCCCTCAACATTGTCGCCGACCAGATCGGCGGCCCTACCGGCGCTGCCGAGATCGCAGCGGCTTGTCATGCCATTGCGCGGCAGTTGATAGACGATCCGACCAAAAGCGGCACATATCATTTCTCCGGCGCGCCGGATGTCAGCTGGGCCGATTTCGCGCGCGAAATTTTCGCTCAGGCGGGGTCGGATTGCACGGTAACGAACATCCCCTCTTCCGAGTATCCGACACCGGCCCAAAGGCCGCTGAATTCCCGTCTAGATTGTCGCGCCACCGAGACCGTTTTTGGCATCCCGCGGCCCGACTGGCGTGAGACGCTCACAAATATACTTAAAGACCTTGGAGCCCGATCATGAGCAAACGCAAAGGCATCATTCTGGCCGGTGGCTCTGGCACGCGGCTCTACCCGATCACCATGGGGATTTCGAAGCAACTGCTGCCGATCTACGACAAGCCGATGATCTACTATCCGCTATCGGTTCTCATGCTCGGGGGCATCCGTGACATCGCCATGATCACTACGCCACAGGATCAAGAACAATTCATCCGGACATTGGGCGACGGCAGCCAATGGGGGATCAACCTGACCTACATCGTGCAGGAAAATCCCGATGGTCTTGCCCAAGCCTATCTGCTGGCCGAAGACTTTCTTTCCGGTGCGCCATCGGCCATGGTGCTCGGCGACAACATATTTTTCGGCCACGGGTTGCCTGACATGCTGGCCGCCGCAGATGCGCGCATCGAAGGGGGGACGGTGTTTGGCTATCACGTCTCTGACCCAAAACGTTACGGGGTCGTCGGCTTTGATCCGGATGGCATAGCCCAGGAAATCATCGAAAAACCCGATGTGCCTCCCTCGAACTACGCTGTGACGGGCCTCTACTTCCTTGACGGTGATGCGCCGAAGCATGCCGCAGAGGTTCAGCCATCGGCGCGCGGCGAATTGGAGATCACTTCACTGCTCGAAATGTATTTACAGGCGGGCAAACTGCAGGTCGAACGCATGGGGCGCGGTTATGCTTGGCTAGATACCGGCACCCATGGCAGCCTGTTGGACGCGGGAAATTTTGTCCGTACGTTGACCGAACGACAGGGTTTGCAAACCGGTTGTCTGGAAGAGATCGCCTTTAGAAAAGGTTGGATCAGCGAAGAGACCCTCTTAGAGCGCGCCGAGATTTTCACTAAGAATGACTATGGCAGCTATCTTGCCACGTTGAAGTAAGCCTGAGCTTCTTAATCCCGCGCCGCGGTTGATTTGCAGGTGTGTTTCTTCGTTGGTCCGCTTCGGTCAACATGACGGATTGAAGTCCAGACCGGGTCCTACCTGGGTGAGGATGACAGCATTCGCTACGAGAACGTTTACGCGCGCAAGTAGTGAGATCTTGACGGCGGCCTATCTAGCGCGAAGGCGTACCGCTGCGCGCGCTAGACAGGCCCCTCTTAGTGCGAATAAGGCTCGGGTGGTCACCCTTTATGTAGCAACCATTGCACCCAAGCACCCTCTTGGCGCTTTGCTGCCGTTGATCGATTCCGATCAAATCCCCTTGATTGCGCCGCCGTCAATGCGGATGCGCGATCCGGTGACGTAGCCTGCCCGCGCCGAGGCGAGGAAGGTGACCACATCGGCAAATTCTTCTGGTTTGCCGTAGCGGCCCGCCGGGATCGTGGCGCGGGACTTGGCGGCCACCTCGGCCACGTCGCTGTCGGTGCGCTTGGCCGCGGCGGCGTCAAGCTCATCAACCCGCTGCGTGTGGATGCGCCCGGGCATGACCACATTGACGGTGATGCCGTCGCCCGCGACCTCGTTTGCCAGAGTCTTCGACCAGCCCACCACCGCCGAGCGGATGCCGTTGCTGAGCGCGAGGTTCGGAATGGGCTGCTCCACGCCCGAGGAGGTGATCGAGATGATCCGACCCCAGCGACGTGCCTTCATTTCTGGCAGGAGACGCGTGTTGAGGTGGAACAGGTTGGCCGCCATCGCCTCGAAATGCGCCAGCCACTGGCCGCGTTCTGCTCCTTGCGCAGTGCCCGGGGGCGGGCCGCCGCCGTTGTTGACGATGATGTCCGCGCCGCCGTCCGAGAGCAGTTGGTCGGCCAGCGCGTCGACCTGGGCGAGGTCCGACAGGTCGCATTCAACGGGGTGGACGTTCTCCATGCCTTCCGCCCAATCGGCGATCTTGTCGCGGCTGCGCGCTGCGGCGAAGACGGTCGCGCCCTCGGCGGCCAAGGACTTGGCGATTGCCATGCCGAGGCCCCGGCTGGCCCCCAGTACAAGCGCGCGTTTGCCGTTCAGTTCGAGATCCATTAGTTCAGTTCCTTCAATCGTTTTTCCTGTCGCGAGATCAGCCGGTCGACCTCGGCGCGGGCGGCTTCGCTCAGCGCGGCACCGGGGCGGCGCTGCGCGTCATGGGCGATGATGCCGCGTTTCGCGAGCGTGTATTTGCGGATCGCCAGACCCAGGGCCGGCTGCTGCTCGAAGCGCGCCAGCGGCAGGTAGGCATCGAAGATGTCCTGCGCGCGGGTCAGCTCGCCGCGGCTGCACAGATCGACCACCTGCACCATCATCTCCGGATAGGCGAACCCGGTCATCGCGCCATCGGCACCGCGGCCCATCTCCTCGGGCAGGAACAGCCCGCCGTTGCCGCAAAGGATCGACAGCGGGCGCTCCAGCATGCCCTCGGCCCGCAGGGCGGAGATTTTCTCGAGCCCCGGCCAATCCTCATGTTTCAGGCAGACGCAGGTGGGCAGTTCGTTGACGATCCGCGCGATCACCTTGGGCGCGATCTGCACGCCGGTCACGAGCGGGAAATCCTGCAGCACGAAGGGAACGTCGCCCAGCACCTCGGCCACCTGTCGGTAATAATTCACGATCTGGTCGTCGGTACACAGGCTTCCCGGCGGGGCAACCATGACACCGGCAGCGCCAAGCTCCATCACTGCGCGGGTGAGTGTGTCGATCTGCGCAAACCCAGGGGCGGAGACGCCCACGACCACCGGCACCCGGCCATCGACGCGTTCCAGGATACGGGCGACGACCTCTTGCGATTCCTCGACCGCGAGCTTCGGGGCCTCGCCCATCATGCCCAGGACCGTCAGGCCCGTGGCCCCCACGTCGAGATAGAAGTCGACCATGCGGTCGCAGCTTTCCATGTCGATGCGGCCATCGGGGTGAAAAGGGGTCACGGCGATGACGAAGACGCCTTTCGCCTCTGCTGTGAGTGCGGACATGTTCTCTCCTATCTTGTCTGTTGCAAGGCGACCCGGCCGATCGCCATGGCGGTGGCCGCCTGACAGGGCTCGATGACGGGCACGCCGAGGGTTGTTTCAAGCTCACCGCGAAAGGCGGTCATCCCGGCGCAGCCGAGGATCAACACATCCGCCCCCGCGCCATCGCGCAGCGAGGTACCGACGGTCTTCAGCCGCTCGAAGGTGCGGGTCTCATCGGCCAGTTCCAGCACGCCAAGCTCCAGCGGTTCGTCGCCCGCGAGCCGATCCATCACCCCCATGGCGCCGAGGTAGCGCATGTGCCGCGGGATCGAGCGGCGCAGGATCGAGATGATGCCGAAACGCTGGCCCAGCGTCATCGCCGTTAGCACCGCCGCCTCCGCGATGCCCAGCACCGGGCGGTCCGATTGTTCGCGCAGCGCCGCCAGACCGGGGTCCGAAAAACAGGCGACGACAAAGGCGCCGGCCTGATCTTCGAGCGCCGTGCAATGCGCCAGCATCGGGCCGACGACACCGTCGACATGGGCCTGCGTCTCGATCCCCGGGGGGCCTTCGGCCAGGGTCCGCGCCACGATCGGTACCGGGGAGGCCGCGCGCATCGGATCGACGGCGCGGTCGATGCCGTCGGTCACATGCTGGCTGCTGTTGGGGTTTATGATGTAGATGGTCATGGCTGGCCTTCCGTGCCGTGGGGGGTGCTGCCCCAGAAATTCGCGGGCAGATCGAGGTCCGCCCCGCCGCCGAGGCGGTCGATCATCCGCTCGGCCTGCGTGGCCGCTTCGCGCAAAGCCGCGCCTTCGTCGAGCCGCGTCGCACGGGCGTCGCGCAGCACCATCTCGCCGGCCACCATCACGTTGCTCACGTCGTTGCCGTTGGCAAAGCAGACCAGCCGGTGCACCGCCATGTTGCCGGGCTGCAGATGCGGTCGGGCGAGGTCCATGGTCACGATGTCGGCCTGCTTGCCGACCTCAAGCGAGCCGATGCGGTCTTCCATCCCGAGCGCGCGCGCTCCGTCGATGGTGCACATGGCCAGCACCTTGCCGATCGGCAGCACGTCGGCGTCGAGGAAGTGGCGGCGGTGGTAGTGCATCGCCTGCTGCATGTGCCGGAACATGTCGCCGGAGCGGTCGGGCGCGGTGGCGTCCGAGCCGAGACCGACGCAGACGCCCATGTCCATCATCTCGACCGCCGGGCAGCGGCCCGAGATCGAGGCATTGGCCGAGGGGTTGTGCGCGATCTTAGTGCCTGTTTCGGCGACCGCGGCCATCTCGTCGTCATGCAAGTCGATGCAATGCGACAGCAGGGCGTTCGGTCCCAGTACCCCGAGTTCCTTGGCCCGCCGGATCGAGCCGCGCCAGTGGCCGTCCTGGGTAAACACCAGTCCCTTGTCGCGGGCATGGGCCTGCACCGCTTGGGTCTGCGCGCAGGCGGCGGCGTAATCTTCCGGGGCCATGTCGCGTTCGTGTTCGTCGCGCAGGACGGGGTAGAGCATGGCGATGTTGATCCGGCCCGCGTGGGTGTCATGCCAGTCTTCGGCCACGGCTTTCGCGGTGTCGAACTGCCGCTCGAAGCTCACCGGATAGGGGCGCCGCTCGCCGGTCTCCCAATCGGCGTAAGTCAGCGGGTGTGGTGCGCGGGTGGGGCCCACGGCCACGACGCTGCGGGTGCCGACCTCCAGCACGCCTTCGCAATGCGCCGCGGCATAGGCGGGATCGTCGCTGCGCATGATCGTGTCGCCGCCGCCCAAGAGCGACACGCCGGTGGTCACGCCGAAGCGCAGCCGCTCGAGGGCGGCAAGCCGCGCTTCCGCACGCCAGAAATCGGGGGGCGAGATCTGTGTATAGACCTCGCCGCAGATCGCCTCCCAACGATCTCCCCCGTGCATGCCCATGGTCTTGATCAGACCATGGCCGGCGTGGGCATGCACATCCACGAGCCCCGGAAAGACGACATGGCCGGTGCAGTCGATGACCTCGGCGGCCTCGACCTGTTCGGCGAGTTCGGTGGCCCGGCCGATGGCCACGATCCTGCCGTCTTGGACGGCCACCGCACCGGTCTCGATCACCCGGCGAGCGGGGTCCATGGTGATGACGATGCCGCCAGTCAGAAGCGTGTCAGCCTGCATGGGCCACCTCCGGCAGATGCGGCAAGGCGGACACGTCGATCACCCCGTCGGCGGGCATGGCGAAATCGGGATGCTCCCCCGCGATGCCGATCACCCGCAGCGGGTTGTAGAGCGTGAGCCAGGCCGGGTCTTCCTGCAGCAGCGCGTAAGCTTTCTGCCAGACCCGCGCACGCGCATCGCGGTCGGGCATCACACGGCCCTTGTCGATCAGCGCCTCGATCTTGGAGTTGGCATAGCCCTGCCACCAGGAGCCGGCCACGCGGCTGTCGATCTTCTCGTACAGCACGCGGTAGGTGCTCATCGGGCTCGAGTCGAAAACGCAGAGATCGCGGATTTCCTTACGGCGGACCATGTGGGCGTAGTCTTCGCGCTCGGGGTGGATGTGCACGTTGAGTGTGATCCCCACCTCCTTCAGCTGTTCCCCAAGGGCGGCGGTCAGTCGCTCGGCCTCATCCGGCAGGCGCGTCGGGCAATCGACGTCGAGCGTCATTCCATCGCCGTGCCCCGCCTCGGCCAGCAAAGCGCGGGCGGTGTTACGATCCATCAGCGCACCCTGCCCCGTCCCGGCGCCGAAATGGTTCGGGCTGACGAAACCGCGCAAGGGACACGCGGCGCCCTGCAACACTGTTTGGATGATGGCCTCGCGGTCGACAGCGAGGCTGAGCGCCCGGCGGACGCGGGCATCAGCCAGCGGGCCGCTTGCGGCATTCAACAGGTAGATAATCGCGACGGGCGACAGGAATTCATGCCGCATGGTGCCAAGGCTGCGCGAGGCCGCGAAGTCGAGGCCATTGGCGACCTGCACCCTGCCGTCCGCCAGCATCGCCTGACGCTTGGTGGCGTCGGGCTCGAGCAGCCATGTGACCGTCTCATTCGCCGGGGTGCCGGAAAAATGCCCCGCTACCCGTTCGGCATTGATCCGCTCGGGCGTGATCTCGGTGATCTGGTAAGGCCCGCTCCCAATCTGAACACTGTAATCCCCCGCATCGAGCGCCGCGAAAGCCGAAGGTGCGACGATGAAGCCCTGCTCCAACACGTCGAGCAAATCCGCCATCGGCGCGGTCAGGGTAACGCGCATCCGCGTCGGTGCCAGAACCTCTAGCTTGGCTCCGCCCAGAAACTGCCGCCAGACTGCAGGCGCGCCCACGGTATAGCCTTTGTCCTCCCGCGCCATGCGATTGAGCGAGGCGGCCACCGCCTTCGCGTCGCAGGGGGTGCCGTCGTGGAAAGTCACGTCTGGCTGAAGCGTGAAGGTCCAGACGCGCGCGTCCTCCGACACCTCCCAATTCTGCGCCAGTGCGGGGACGAACCCCTGCCCGTTTCGTTTCGCCAGCGTGTCGTAGACCGCATGCAGCACCGTCAACTCGTCATTGGCGTCGGTACAGTCATGCGGGTCGTGAAGGCCCAGCCGGGCCTGTGCTATCAGGGTCATGAGACATCCCTTTCCGGCTCATCAATCAAGTGGCAGGCAACGGTCTGGCCGTCGCCGACATCGCGCAGGGCGGGCCGTTCAGCCGCGCAGCGGTCCCAGGCGAAGGGGCAGCGGGTACGGAAACAGCATCCCGAGGGCAGCGACAACGCCGAAGGCACCTCGCCCGTAAGCTCGATTTCCTCTTTATCCCGCTTTTCCTTGATGCTGGGTGCGGCCGAGAGAAGGGCGCGTGTGTAGGGATGACGTGGACGCGAGAACAGCACGTCGCGCGGGGCGTTCTCGACCATGAAACCGAGGTACATCACGCCGATCTTGTCGGCGATATGATGCACGACCGAGAGGTCATGGCTGATGAAGAGATAGGCGAGGCCGAACTCGTCGCGTAGGTCCTTCATCAGGTTGAGGATCTGCGCCTGGATTGAAACATCGAGCGCCGAGACCGGCTCGTCCGCGACGATCAGCCCCGGGGTGACCGAAAGCGCCCGCGCGATCCCGATGCGCTGACGCTGGCCGCCGGAGAACTGGTGTGGGTAGCGCCCGGCGTGTTCGGCGTTGAGGCCGACCTTCGCCAGAAGCGCTTCGATCCTCTTTGGCACCTCGCGCCGTTCAGCGGCGGTCTTGGTCTGCTGCAGCAGCGGTTCCGCCACGATATCGCGCACTTTCTGGCGCGGGTTGAGCGAGGCATAGGGGTCCTGGAAGATCATCTGCATCTTGGCGCGCACGGGCAACATCTGCGCAAAGTCGTGCTCGGCGACGTCCTCACCATCAATGCGCAATTCGCCGCCCGTGGGTTTGTAGATGCGCGCGATGGTCTTGGCGACGGTGGACTTGCCACAGCCGCTTTCGCCCACCAGCGCCATGATCTCACCGCGTGCGATGCTGAAGTTCACCCCGTTGACCGCGCGGACCACAGGCTTGTCGATCCGAGGGCCCTTCTTGCCAAAACGCAGTCGGTCGAGGACGGAGCCGCCTAAGGAGAAATGCATCTCGAGGTCGCGCACGTCGAGCATGGGTGCAGGGGCGTCGGTCATGCGGAGTCTCCGGGGCTGAGAGGAAAGTGACAGGCCGCCGATAGCGAGCCGCGCTGCGGCATCAGATCGGGTTCGATTTTCGCGCAAAGGGCCTGCGCGCGCGGGCAGCGGTCGCGGAAGTTGCAACCCCGGGGCAGGTTTCGAATATCCGGTACGGTGCCGGGGATCTGTTTCAGCCGTTCGTGCCGGTTGCCGAGGTCCGGGATGCTGTCGATCAGCCCGCGCGTGTAGGGATGCGCCGGGGCCTCGATCAACTCGCGGGTGCGGCCACGCTCGACCACATTGCCGCAATAGAGCACGGTGATGTGGTCTGCCATCTCGGAGACCACGGCGAGGTCGTGGGTGACGAGGATCATCGAGGCCCCCTTCTCGGCGATCTGGCGGCGCATCAGTTTCAGGATCTGGCTCTGGATCGTTACATCGAGCGCCGTCGTCGGCTCATCGGCGATGATCAACCGGGGCCGCGCCAGAAGCGCGATGGCGATCACCACGCGCTGGCGCATCCCGCCCGAGAACTGGTGCGGATAGGCCTTGAGCCGCTCCGCCGCGCGGCTGATGCCGACGCTTTCCAGCATCTCGACGCAGGCCGCGTGACGCGCCTCGGCGTCCAGGTCGCTGTGCAGGCGCAGGACCTCGTCCATCTGCCGGCCCACCGTATGCAGCGGGTTGAGCGAGGTCATCGGGTCTTGGAACACCATCGAGATGTCACGCCCCCGGATCTCGCGCAGCCGGGTCTCCCCGGCCTTCACGAGGTCTTCCCCGTCGAGCAGGATCTCACCGCTCTCGATCTTGCCAGGGCTGTCGATCAGCCCGAGGATCGAGAAGCCGACAACCGACTTGCCGCCGCCGCTTTCGCCCACGAGGCCCATGACCTCGCCCGCCGCGATGTCGAAGCTGACGCCGTTCACGGCTTTCACCGTGCCCGCGAAGGTGTGGAAATGGGTTCTGAGGTTCCGGACCTCGAGCAGTTTCTGCTGTGCCGTGTCGCGCATCATTTCAGCCTCGGGTTCAGTTCGTCGCGCAGGAAATCGCCAAAGAGGTTGATGCCGAAGACCAGCATCATGATTGCCACGCCGGGAAAGACGCTGGTCCACCACAGGCCGGAGAACAGCACGTCGAAACCGTTCTTGATCAGCAGCCCCAGCGACGGCTGGGTGATCGGCACGCCGACCCCGAGGAAGGACAGCGACGCCTCGATCAGCACGAAGGTGCCCACTTGGATCGTCGCGATGACGATGAGTGGCGTCAGCACGTTGGGCAGCACGTGTTTGCGGATGATCTTGTGGTTCGGCAGGCCGGCGACTTTAGCCGCCTGCACATATTCCTTCTCGATCTCCGACAGGGTCGAGCCGCGCACGGTCCGGGCATAGACCACCCATCCGACGGCCGTCAGCGCGATCAGCACCTTGTCGATCCCGGTGCCCACGGCAGACATCAGAAACAGCGCGATCAGGATTGAGGGGAAGGAAAGCTGGATGTCGGCGATGCGCATGATGACGCTGTCGACGATGCCGCCGTAGAACCCGGCGATCAGGCCCAGAAGCGTGCCGATAAAACAGGAGGCCGCCATCGCCACCAGCCCGATGAACAGCGAGATCCGCGCGCCGTAGAGGATTGAGGCCCAGACGTCGCGCCCCTGCCCGTCGGTGCCGAGCCAGAACTGCGGGTCGCCCCCTTCAAGCCAGAAGGGCGGCTTGTAGCTGTCCATCAGGTTCAGTGCCGCGATGTCGTAGGGGTCCTGCGCCACGAGGAAGGGGCCAAGCAGCACCGCGAGGGCAAAGAACGCCATCAGCGCGCTGCCGATCATCGCCGAGGAACTGCGGCGGTAATTGTAGAAAAACTCGGATTGGAAGAATGCCGTCATGTCACCGCCCTCATTTCAACGTGATGCGCGGGTCGATCAGCGTGTAGACGATGTCGACGAGGAAATTAATGATGACGAAGATCAGCGCCACCAGCATCAGGTAGACGACGATCACCGGGCGGTCGGCGCGGTAGATGCTGTCGATCAAAAGCTTGCCCATGCCGGGCCAGGAAAAGATCGTTTCGGTGATCGTGGCGAATGCAATGAGATCGCCCAGTTGCAGGCCGAATATGGTTATGACCGGAATGAGCGCGTTCTTCAGCCCATGTTTGTAGAGCACGTCGCGGCGGGTGGCGCCCTTGGCGCGGGCGAACTTCATGAAGTCCTGCCGCCCCACTTCCATCATGCCCGCGCGGGTCATGCGCAAGAGGATTGCCATGGTGGCGAGCGAGAGGGTCACTGCCGGGAGAATGATGTGGTGCCAGCCGTCGGCGGTCAGCAGGCTAATGCGCAGCCCGAAGATCTCGGCCGTGTCGCCGCGCCCCGAGGAGGGGAAGATCCCCCAATGCACGGCGAAGAGGAAGATCAGCACCATGCCGACCCAGAAGCCCGGCAGCGAGATGCCCAGAAGGGAGCCCGCCATGATCGTGCGGCTTATGCGGGAATTCGGGTTGGCCCCGGCATAGACGCCAAGCGGAATGGCCACCGCAAGCGCCAGCGCCATGGCGACCAGGACCATCTCGACGGTGGCGGGGAGACGCTCCAAGATCAGCGTCATCGCGGGCTGGCGGAAGACGTAGGAATTGCCGAAATCGCCCTGCACGAGGCTCGTGATGAAGCGCCCGTATTGCACCAACAGCGACTGGTCGAGCCCGAGGATGCGGCGCGCCTGTGCGATCTCGGCATCGGTGGCGTCGATCGGCACGACCATGAACACCGGATCGCCGGTGAAACTCATCATCAAGAAGACGATCACGGAGACGATCCAGAGGACAAGCGTCATCTGGATCAGACGTTTGAGCAGATATCCGAACATCGGGGGCGGTCTTTCGGCAAGGAAAAGAAAGACCCCGGCAGCGCAGGCCGCCGGGGTCGGAGGCTGCGGCTTACTCCGCCACGTCCATGTCATAGGCCCAGATGAACTTGTCCACACGCGGCTCCAGCATCACGCCGTCACGCTTGGCGTAGATGTCCTGCTCGTAATGCACGGGGATCATCGGGATGTCGTTCAACAAGAGCTTGGAGGCTTCCTGCAGGTACTGGTCACGCTCCTCGATGCTGGGGGTGGCGTCGGCCTTGTCGACCAGCGCGTCGAGCTCGGGGTTGGAGTAGGAACCGCGGTTGACCTGCCCGTAGCCTTCCTTTTTGTCGCGGGTGTAGAACAGCGCGCCATACATGGAGCCCGCATCCCCCGCCGGCACGTCCCAGCCCGACATGATGAAGCTGGAGTTCTCCGTGGGCACGCGGATGTAGCCCCAGAAGTTTGACTTCGGCATGATGTTCAGCTGCAGGTCGATGTTGATCTTGGCCAGCATCGAGGCCAGCGCCTGCGCGATCTGCGCGTCGTTGACGTAGCGATTGTTGGTGGCGTCCAGCGTCATGGTGAAGCCGTCGGCATAGCCCGCCTCGGCCATAAGCTCTTTCGCCTTCTCGATGTCCACCGGGTACATCTCGCGGAAGCTCATGCCGTCGGCATAGCCGATGTGGCTTTCGGGGACATATTGGTCGCTCGGGGTGGCCAGACCGTTCATAACGATCTTGTTGATCGCGTCGGTGTCTATGGCCCGCGCGATGGCCTCGCGCACTCGCTGGTCGGTCATCGGGTTGTCGCCCTCGATGGTCGGGGATTTCTCCCGGGTATCCATGGCCAGCACGACATTCAGTAGGCTCGGGCGGGTGACGACCTCAAAACCCTCTTCGCGTTTGACCCGATCCACATCCCGCACCGCGAGGTCTTGGATCACATCCACCTCGCCGGTCAGCAGCGCGGCTGTGCGGGTCGCAGGGTTGCTGATCGGGCGGAAGGTGACCGTGTCGATCTTCGGCTCGCCGGCCCAGTAGTCATCGAAGGCCGAGAGCACCAGCTTCTCTTCCTTGATCCAGCTTTCCAGCTTGTAGGGGCCGGTCCCCATCGGCTCGAGGTCCATCTTCTCGTCGCCGGTGGCTTGGGTGTATTCGCTGTCGAGGATCAGCAGCTCCGCCAGATCGTTGGGCAGTACCGCGTAGGGCTTGGGTGTCTTGATCTCGACGGTGTAATCGTCGACCGCCGTGATCGAGGCGATATTGGCCACAAGGTCCGGGCGGATCGACTCGCGCGCCTTCTCGACGGTGAAGACCACGTCCTCGGCGGTGAAGTCGTTGCCGTTGTGGAACTTCACGCCCTCGCGCAGCTTGAAGCGCCATGTGGTGTCATCGACATTCTCCCAGCTTTCGGCGAGGCCGGGCCCGAAGGACAGATCGGCGCTGCGCTTCACCAGCGGATCATAGAGGTGGTAATACATGATGTTGGACGACAACTCCTCGCCCGCCAGCGGGTAGAGGTGGCTCGGGTCCGCGGTAAGGCCGATGGTGACCGATTTCTCGGCCAGCGCCGCGCCCGCCGTCGTGGCCATCAGGGCCAGACCGAGGGCGCTGGCACGCAGCGCGGTTTCACTGAGATATTTCATGGGTAGCTTCTCCACTGTTGGATGGGTGACGGGGCCACTTGGCGGGCCCTCATTCATTATGGCGACGGATGATCGGCGTCAGTGGCCCGGGCGGGCAGTCTGCACCTCGATCTGATAGCCCTCGGGATCGTTCATAGCGAAGGCGCGGATGCCCAGCTCATCACTGTCAAACATCTTGGTTAGCCCTGCGACCTTGTTGGCCTCGGCCCAAGCATACCAAGCGTCGACATCCGGCACGCGCAGGCAAAGCTGAACGGTCTTCTTCTCCTGCCATTTCTGCATGCCGCGTGTCTCATCCACGAGACCGACATGGGCCTGGCCGTCGATCCGGTAGATCTTGGACCACCCCTGATCGATGGCGAGCGTCAGGCCCAGCACGTCCTCGTAGAAGCGCATCGCTGTCGGCAAATCGCGGTAATACTGAAAGGTGATCGCGAGAACGATACCGCCCTCGGGTCGTTGCGCCTGCATGGAATCCCCACTGCGCTCCTAATTGGTATCCATACGGTATACACTCGGAATGCTGAGTCAACCACCTTTGCGCCGGCGCTGCACCACGGGGGATCAGAACGGATGATAAATGTGCGAAATGATCGATTCTCGAACATTGCTGAGATGCAGCTTCATTGCAGCGCTGGCAGCTTCCGGCTCCCCGGCGATGACCGCGTCGATCAAAGCGATATGTTCCTCGCACCCCGGCACCAGACGATCGGGGATCGAACCTTGATCATACATACCGGTTTTGACCTTAAGGCTTTCGATCAACTCAATCAAAAGATTGGAGCCTGCCATCTCGGCAAGGATGAAATGAAGCCGCATATCCAGAGCCGAATGCTCTGCCGCTGTGGGGCGCGGTCCGTCTATAAATCCTTGCATTCTAATGCGAATATCATTCAGTTCGGCAGTGGGTCTACCCGAGGACGCGGCTTTGCGCGCCGCCTCACATTCCAGCAGGCTACGCACATGCAGGATCTCCATGATCTCATTTAGGGACACGCTTGAGACCACCGGCGCGCTACCTGCGCTGCGCTTTGCAAGACCTTCGCTGACCAGCTGACCGATTGCCTCTCGCACTGGTGTGCGCGATACGCCCAAACGGTCGGCGAACTTCTTTTCGCTCAGCCGCGTGCCCGGCTCAAGCGTGCCGTCCAAGATCATCGCCCTCAGCCGTTTGAAGGTGGCATCCCCGAGCGTTTCGATTTTATCGGTCATGTTACCTCCTCCCGGGGCTAAGAGCCCGCCTCCGCCGCGATATATCTTTTATCGGTATACCATATGGTATACGCATGGTATGATTATTTTCACCACCCAGATACTGCATATCGTCGAGGTTGCCATGCAAAGCAAACAGATTGACACCGTCATTCGTGGCGGGACCGTTGTAACGCCCATAGGCGCTGCGGTTCAGGACATCGCCATCGCGGATGGTAAAATCAGTGAGTTGAGCAGCACCATCACATCCTCTGCCCCGACAGAAATCGACGCGCGCGGCCTCTTGGTATTGCCCGGTGGTGTAGATACCCACTGCCATATCGAACAGATGTCCGGCGCGGGGTTGATGAATGCCGATACGTTCCGCACCGCCACACGCTCTGCCGCGATGGGCGGAACCACGACCACCGTTTCATTCGCCGCGCAGCACGCGGGCCAGAAGATGCGGAAGGTCGTGGGGAACTATGCCGCGCTTGCCAAGAAGGGCGCGGTGATCGATCACGCATTTCACATGATCGTCGCCGACACGGGCAATGGCAATCTGGCCGAAGACATCCCGGCGCTGATCGCCGAAGGGCACCGTTCGATCAAGATATTCACCACCTACGCCAAGGTTCGTCAGAACGATAAATCTATCCTCGATATCCTTGCTTTGGCGCGGGATGCAGGCGCGCTCGTCTGTTTTCACGCCGAGAATGACGGGATGATCGGCCATATGACCGAAAAGCTGCTGGCCGAGGGCAAGACCGCCCCGAAATACCACGCCGCCTCTCACCCACGCGAGGCAGAGATTGAGGCGATTGAACGGATGTGCCGTTTTGCCGAATTCACCGGGGCGCGGGTGATGATCTTTCACGTCTCGACCCGCGAAGGAGCTGAGATCATCCGGCAGGCCCGCGCGCGTGGGGTGATGGTGCAGGCGGAGACCTGTCCGCATTACCTTTTCATGACCGAGGATATTCTGGACAGCGAGCATCCGGCCCGCTTTATGTGCTCCCCTCCGCAGCGCAGTACTGAGGACCAGGCCGCTCTTTGGGAGGCAATGGCCGATGGCACGATTGAGCTGATCACCTCAGACCATGCGCCCTACCGGATGGACGCAAGCGGCAAGTTCGCCCATGGGGAAAACGCGCCATTCAATCAAATCGCCAATGGGATGCCGGGGCTGGAGACGCGCTTGCCGCTGATGTTCAGCGCGATGGTGAGCAAGGGACGCATGGATGTCGAAGCATTCGCCAAAGTGACCGCCACCGCGCCTGCGCGAGCCTTTGGTCTGGATGGCAAAGGCGCGATTGGCGAAGGCTTCGATGCTGATCTGGCGATTTGGGATCCTGAGGCTTCTTACACCTACGGCGCCGATGATCTGCATGACAACACCGGGTACAATCCCTTCGAAGGCACTACCGTCAAAGGCATGCCGCGCCATGTGCTTTCTCGGGGTGAGCTATTGGTCAGGGACCGGGCGCTGGTCACCGAAGCGCCGCGCGGTCGATGGTTGCCAATGCGGGCGGGCTAAGGGGCGCCATTGCGGCGCCCCTACCCTTCTGCGCTCTAAAGCTTAGTTCATGCCGTAGTTTGCACGGTCTAGCTTGTCATAGATCTCGCTTTTTGCCAGAGCCGCGAGCGCCTCGGTATCGGTGTGATCCACATCGGCCAGCAGTTCGGCCCAGCGGTCCACAATGCGCTTATAGTCTTCCAGCAGAGACTCGGGGTTCTCGATCCCGCGGCTTTTGGCGTTTTCGATCAGCACGGCTTCGTCCGCTTTGACGAATTCCGCCAGCGCGTCTTTAAGAGCTTGGTCGGGCTCGAAAACTTCCATACCGCCTTCTTTCGCAGCAGAGACCGCTTTGTCGACGTCCTTGTCGAACTCAACCCGGTGCTGCGCCAAATAATAGGCCATTTGGTCAAACAAAACGTCGCGCGATTCTTGCGACAGACCCTGCCAAAACGTCGGATTATAGCCCCACTCGAAACCGGCGTAGTAGTTGCCGACGGCCAGCATGTTCAGATGCGTGACTACATCGGAAAGCGAAAAGGAATCGAGCGCGTCAGCGGCCGCCACGGCGCAATCGAGCGAGCCTGTATCGAGGCCTGTGTACATCTCGCTGGAGGGGATCGACACGGGCACGGCGCCCACATGTTCGGCAAAACGCGACCAGGCGCCCCCGGCCATGCGCAGGCGTTTGCCTTGAATGTCATCATAGGTAGCAACGGGCGTGTTGCACATCATATAATATTCAGAGGTCGAGTAGCCGCCGCCGAATACCACGCCATTCTCTTTCCACTCGGCCAAGGCGGCTTCGTTGGTGAGGCCAAACTCGGTCGAGGCGAAGGCCATGACCATCGGGTCAGTATTGTAAAAGGCGAAGTTGCCGATCAGGTTCGCGACAGGCAGTTCGGACGGTGTATAAGTGCCCGCGTGATAGGTCACCTGTGCCACGCCATCGCGCACGCCTTGCAGTGAAGCTGCAGGCGGCAGCAGGGAGCCGCCAGCGAAGACGGTGAAATTCACCTCCCCATTGGTTTCTTCGGCCACACGTTCGGCAAATTCCACGTAAGGACCGCGCACCATCGAATGGCGTTCCGCAAAGAAGTGGTTGGCGTTCTGGGCTGCGGCGGCGGTGCCGAGGCCACAGACCGCGAGGGCCAGTATGGATGTGTTGAGTTTCATGTTGTCGTCTCCTCCGGTTAAAAAAGCGTTACTGCGCCATGAGCGAGGGCAGGAACAGGCTGATCGCGGGAAAGGCGATCAGGATAAAAAGCGTCACGATGTCCATGGCGATGAACCATGTCGTGCCCGAGATGATGTCGCGCAGCTTGACCTCGCCCGAGAGCGCGCTGTGCAGGACATAAAGGTTCAAGCCGACAGGCGGTGTCACCAGCCCGATCTCCAAAAGCTTGATGCAAATGATGCCGAACCAAATGAGGTTGATGTCTGCGGCCTCAAGCACCGGGAGCAGGATCGGTAGCGTCAGCAGAATGAGACCGATGGAGTCGATCACCATTCCCAAGATGACGAAAAGCGCGGCAATCATCAGGATGATCACGATCTGATTGTCCGACACCGACAGCATCATATCCGTTAGGGCGCGCGGTACGCCCGACAGCCCCATGAAGCGGGTGAACATCACTGCGCCGATGGAAAGGAAAAAGATCGAAGAGGTCGCGAGCGTTGTCTGGCGGATCGCCTCGGCCAGCGCTTTGCGGGTCAGCGAGCGGCGCAGCAATGCAACCGTCGCGGCAAGGAATGCACCCACGGCACCGGCCTCCGTTGGGGTGAAGAAACCACCAAAGATGCCACCCAAGACGCCGAGCACCAGCACAGGAAATGGCCAAACGGACCAAAGCAGGCCCAGCACTTGCGCCCGGTCGATCCGTTCGACCACGGGCGGAGCCAGCTGGGGTGTGACCGTGGCGCGCACGGTGATCATCGCCATATATACGAAGGCTGAGAGTACACCGGGAATGACGCCCGCGATGAAGAGCTGGCCGATCGATTGCTCGGTGAAAATGCCGTAGAGCACCATGAGGATCGACGGCGGGATGAGAGAGCCTAGCGTGCCTGAGGCCGCGACCACACCGGTGGCCAGCGAGGGGTGATATTTCGCCTTCAGCATCTCCGGCACGGCGATCTTCGACATGGCGGCGGTGGTCGCGATGGAAGAGCCGGAAGCAGCCGCGAAAAGCCCGCAAGCGCCGACACTGGCCGAGGCCAGACCGCCAGGCACCCGCGCCAGCAGCACCCGCAAAAGGTCAAACGCGCCTGCGGTAAGTCCGGTATTGGCGGCGATGAAGCCCATGAAGAGGAACATCGGGATTGCCGTCAGCGACCAGTCTCCGATCAAATTGAATGGCATGGCGCTGACGATGCCAAAAGCGGCTTGCAGGTTGAACATCACCGTGATGCCCACAAAGGACACCGCCATAAGCGCCGTCCCGATGGACATCCGAAAGGCCAGCAGACCGAACAACGTGCCCACACCGATCCAGCCGATAACGAGATTACTCATGACATGCCCCCATCAAGGTCGGACTGGGTGACAGGCTGCCCGCGCAGCACCAGCAGACCCCGCAGCAACGCGGCGAGACTGGCAAGGCCGAAGCCGAGCGGCAGAACCAAACGTGAGGGCCAGACGATGACCTCACGCCCGCCCATCACGACTTCGCCCACACGCAAGGCGCGTATCGCGTCCAGCCCGGTGCGCCATGTCATTACGGCCAAGATGGCGGCGGCGGCCAGGCAGCTAAAGAGCAACGCGAGTTTCTGAAGCCAGGCGGGGAAGTGATTGAACAACAGATCGACGGAGATTTGCTGGTCCTGCATCTCGACAAAGGCCATCGGCAGCATGACCAGCGCGACCATATAGTAGTAGGACGACATCTCGACCGTGCCTTGGATCGGCGCGTTCCACACCAGTTTAGCGACGACATCCGCCACGATGTTCAGCATCATCGCGATGACGCCAAAGCCGCCGATAAACATCAGCCAAGAGCATAATCTGTTGAACAGCGTCAGCATCGGGCCTCCTCCCCATACCAAGACGGGAACCCGGCCCGTAATTCCGATTCAACCTCTCCGCTGAAGGGTCAGTTGACAAATAGCGATGGTTGATCGAGTGATAACGAAACGCGATCAACACGGAAACATTAATGAACGACGGCAGGAAACCCACAAGGCTCGACCTCCGACATCTGCGATACGCTTTGGCCGTGGCCGATGCCCAGGGCTTCCGCGCCGCAGCCGAGATGCTCAATATCGCGCAGCCGGCCATTTCGAAAGCCGTGAAAGACACTGAGGTGGATTTGGGGTTTCGGATATTCGATCGCAGCGGGCCGCGCGTGATCCCCACACCGGAAGGCGTCGTTTTCCTCGACGATGCGCGCCAGACGGTCGCGCAGTTCGAGCGGACAATCCGCGCTTCACGCCAGAATGCTGCCGGGGCCCGTGGGCATATCATCGTGGGCTATTCCGCCCTCGCCACCTCACGGCAAATCTCGGAAGCGCTGGATGCCTTCCACCGCAGCGTCCCCGGCGTGCAGGTCGAGATGCATGTCATGTCCACGGATAACATGCTAAAAAATCTGAAGTCCGGCGTGATCGACCTCGGCTTTTTGTTGTCTCATCCCACCGTGGGTGCTCCGGGGATCGACCAAATGCCCGTCTGGAGTTCGCGCATTGGCGTGGTCGCCCCCGCAGGCGAAGCCCCCGCGCGCGTGGCTGATTTGTCGAAGATGCCTTTCGTTATGGGGCTGCGGGAAAATTGGCGCTCATGGCGCGCGCTGCTCGACAGCGCTTGCGATCGCGCGGGCCTTACCCCCATGGTGGCAGATGAGGCTTGGGACGTGCAGGTGATCTTGCAGCGCGTGGCCGAACACCGCGGCGTCACGCTTTTCCCCATGAGCATGGCCGAGAGCCTGCCCGCCGCGCTGGAGATGGTGCCGATAGCAGGGCTGGATGCAGAGGCGACGATCTCGATGGCATGGAGCATCAAAGCAGATACCGGGCTGTTGCGTCAGTTCCGCAACCACTTCCCGCCGCTTGATTGATCGCGTTCGGTTATCGCACGATACCACAAGTCTATTTGCGTAACACAGCGATAGCGCGATCTTATGCGCCTATGAAACAAACCCCGATCGCCCCCTTCGACCTGCCCGAGGCGCAGCCTTTTCTTCTCGAAGGCAGCGATACCGGATTTCTCTTTTTCCACGGCTTCACCAGCACGCCGCAGAGCGTGCGCGAAGTCGCAGAAAAAGTACATGAGATCAGCGGCGCGACGGTGTATTGCCCGCGTCTTGCGGGCCATGGCGAAACCCCTGCCGCCTTGGCAAAAACCGGTCAAGCGGATTGGGTCGCCTCTGCTGAGACCGCTCTCGTCACACTCTCGACACGCTGCTCGCGGGTGATCGTCGGCGGGCTTTCCTTGGGCGCGACGCTATCGCTCAACCTCGCCGCCAGAATGCCCGATAAGATACAGGGCGTGGTCAGCATCAACGGCTCAACAGGCCTCTACCGCCCCGAAGTTGTAACACCGCTCTACGACGCTGATGGGCCCGCGTTCATTGACGGCATCGGCTCCGACATCGCCGAACCCGGGAGGACCGAAATCTGCTATGATCGGATCCCACGCGATACGCTTAAAGAGCGGTTTCTGCTGACCAATGCGACCGGCGCCTTGCTGCCGCTGATACGGCAGCCGATCCAGATTATGCAGTCGCGATGCGACAATGTCGTCGACCCACAAAACGCGCTGCGGATCGCGACCTCAGTGGGGTCAAGTGAGATACAATTAAACTGGCTAGAGCGGTCTTACCATGTGGCGACGCTGGATTATGATCGAGGCGAGATTGCGCGGCGGATTGCTGGGTTCTTAGCGTAACCGGATCCGAAAACGCGCGGAGGAGAAGGCTGGTCAAATTGGCCTGTTCAAAACCCCAAAAAGACCATGTCGAGCGCACCGCGGATTTCATAGTCTGATGCGGAAAGGTCGGCGATGGGAGGACCTTTCAGCAACGCAGAGGGGATCGCCGCCATCTCTGCAGTATGCAGGACATATGCATCGCCGTTAATCTCGAACACTGGCTCGAGGCGTCCTATGACCCCCGGCCCGCCTGCAATTGGGATCAAAGGTGCGACGACGCGGGAGCCGGTGTCGATGAGATCCGTTTGGAGGTCGAGGACAAACCGCCCGCCAGATACTTGGTAGACGTGGAACTGCGCCATCAGCCGAGCCGCAGCACCTGCAAGTCTGCCAATGGCATCCGATGGGCGTCAATCCAAGCGCGGCGCTCTGAGATTGCCGCCGCGTTATCTGACGCCCAAGCTGCGGCCCGTGCTGCACGCACCGCTTCTCCGACAGCAGCATCGCTGATCGCGGAGACGTTCAGGCCCAACTCCCGGGCGGCCGTGAGGTTCTCTGCCGTCAGGGTGATATTGGTGCGCTGTTTTTCGGCTGTGGTCTGCATGCCATCCTCCTATATCACATAGTAAATACACATGAATGGTGTGTAATGCAATGGATCACAGATTGCTTCCCTAGTCGCGCGAATGCCCTGGCGGGTTGCAGGAGGCGCGTTTTTCACCCGATCTCTGAGCCTCGTTAGGCGGATCGACCCGCGCGCCGCTGGTGTTGCAAGTTATCGGAGCTTTGGTGGGGCAACTGCTGTGTCACTTGATCGAGCTGCGAACGGGCACACTGAGGCCCGTTGAGTTTGAGAACATCAAACATAGAACCACCGGGATGCAACCATATGGCGTGCTTAAAGCCGTTTCGGGAAAATAGGTTCCCACGTTGGGCTTGAGCCACGTATGGGACGAAAGCTTCTCTAGGAGCAAGTTCCGCAAGGGAGCAACGGCTTCAGCTCCGTATGCAGCGCTTAAAGGTGGATGCGCGGGACACCGATAATTTCGTTAGGCTCTGCTTTTCCTGCGATTGCGGTGTCATTCTCGCGGAACCAGCGGCAACGGGCTCCAAAAACGTCCCGTTGCCATACCTGCAGACCTGGGAGTTCGCGCACCAGGGCGGCTATCTGCGATTTAGCTTCACAGTTGAGCGCACTCACCTAGGACTATCTTATCGTCCAATTAGTTGATGCTTTCCGGCGCCGCAGCCCGGCAAACTGCTGCAGGTACCAGACCTGTATGTAAGTTGTCCGCATTGCACATCGACAGTCAACCAGCGCCCTGCCCTACAGGCCCTTTTCGAGCATGGCGGGTTCTCTCCAACACCACCTAAAGGAGTAAAATAGTTCGTTTCGGGAAACGGCATTCGACGAGAAATGCGCAAATCATTGAACCACGAGTGCGCAAGCCAACTATATACCTCGAAGACAAGGCGACCTCTCGAAAAACTATAAACTCTGAACGCCCCGCGCGAGCCTTGCTTCACGATACGAACGCTCCGTGTCGCGTTCTAACAGCTGGAACTACAGCGCCGGCTTGCCCAGACAAACACTGGGATGGGAAACGATTGAGATATGACTTCAACCCCTTTCCCCAGATGAGAAGAGACGCCGGCTCACAGCGAAGGAGGCGGTTCCAGTTGCTGTTGACAAACTGTGTATGGCAAAGAGCATTTCGGGGCGAAGACCGGCTTCGCCCCGAAAATGAATGATCCATAATGTCAAATAGCGTGCCGCGAAAAGCAATGACCGCTTTGTGACGGCAAATCCGTTACTTCCTTATGCCCGCCTCAAAGCGCGATCCGCGCTACTTGCCGGGTGGATAAGGATCGTCTTTGACAAGCGCCTTGATATAGGCAGCTTGCGCTTTCTTCCTGCTGGTCTCGGCTTCGCGGCGATAGCGCTTCAGGAGATCAGCCTTTTTCCAGTAGGCTTTCCAGAATGCTGCCTCCTGCGCAGCTGCGACTGCCGCGGCGACATCCACAGTTTGCGATAAGACGATTTCCCGCATTGCTGGGACGTCAAGCACCACTTGCCGGAAGTCGTCAATCGTAACAGCATCTGCTCTCGCACCGCCAAAAAGGTGCTCGCGCTCGGCTGCGCTGGCGCGCTCAACTCGCGCCTCAGCTTCCGCCAACGCCCATGCCAACCGGGTCACTTCATGAGTCACGTAGCTTGCCGCACATTGTCCGGGGTTGTTTAGAATCTCGCGGTAAATCTTGAGCGTTTGCTCGCTCGGCACGGGAGCAGTTAGCCCGTGCCGTCTGGCATTTTGCGATGGGTCAGAGCGCGCACCGCCGATTTCATCGCGCTTATCCATTTTGCCGCATCCTTGGGGCAATGACACGGAGAGCGTCGAAATCATCCAGAAGGTCGCGGCGACGCTTTTCCAAGCTTTCGATGCGCTTTTCATGATGGCTCAAACCCTCCGCGAGTGTTTGATAGGCACGCGCGTAAAGCTCATCGAGCGTTGTGCCCGCGGCCTGCAACTTTTCCTCCGCTTTCACCTGGCGCGTCGGGTCCTCCCCCACCAGATCTCGCGCGAGTTTCAAATGTCTTTGCTCAACATCTGGCCGGATTACAAAACGGCCAGATGAGAAATAGCCTGCCGCGAAATCGCGAACAGCTGCCATAAGACGCGTATCGCGCAGCCGTCGATGCTGCTCCAGCTCCATTTCCAGAATAGCGATTTCACTAGCACGGCGGCGCTCCAGCGCGCTGCGGGCTTGGAGGGTGTCATGAACCTCACGAACAATCTTTTGATGGTTTTCTCGACTTCCCCCAAGCGCGACGGGGAGGCGTTTGTGTTGCACAGCAACGGGATCTTTGGGCTTATTTGTCATTTCTGGGTTCCTTGCGACGGGATAAATTTTCTCAGATGCTACCTTTGCCGGTGGCGGCAAAGAGCCGAATTGAGACGCAAGGCGGCGCACGCGCAGGTGCTATGACGCCAAAAATTGATGTGGGAAAACCGGAATTGCGCATTGGTGCGTCCCTGCAAACAGCAGAGGGATTGGCATCATGCACATCACCCCTACTGAGCGGAAATCGAACCTAGCACATCATGCGCACGGTATGTGTCTCACACACTACATATGGAGACTGCAGCGCGCAAGCTCTTTGGCAGTAAGCTCTGAAACGCGTGCCATGCTGCCGCATTAAAGGCGGCTTCAGGAAACAGTTGTGTAAAACCGCAGGCCGGGCGCGTCGTCAGGGGCGCCGATAAACTCAATCCCGGCAGCCTCAAAACAGGTACGGAGTATTTCGAGGTTGTTTTTGCGCGATTTGGGCACCGTAGCTTCGGCCATTTCATAGCGCACAATCGTCGCAGTACCGATACCTGTGGCATCGGAGAGGTCCTTAACTGACCAATTCAGCGCGGCGCGCGCTGTCCTTATTTGCTGACCCGTGATTGACATAGTGTTAGTTATGATCTATTTTTTATCATAACTGAACTATTCTTACCGGAGACCGGGCATGTTGGATTGGAGCAAAGCATTAGAAACTCTCGATGGGGCATATTCCGATGCAACGATGCGCGCATATCATTGTGATGTGCAAGCCTATGTCACTTGGTGTGCGCAAGAGCGGCTTGATCCCTTTCCTGCAAGTGTTGCGCAGGTCTGCTCATTTTTGGAAGCCGAAGGCAGGCAAATGGCGCCCTCGAGTGTAAGGCGCCGCCTATATGCGATCCGCAAGATTCACAGGCTCTTGGGTCTTGCTGACCCGACACATGACGAAGCGATAAATCTAGCCTACCGCCGGGTGCGCCGCGCTAGACCAGTCCGCCCTCAGCAGGCCCGGGGATTGACTGCTCTGCACCTTGAACGTTTTCTGGCTGTCCAGCCAAAGACACCTTGGGGAATGCGCAACACAGCCATGCTGTCTTTAGGTTATGAACTGATGACCCGCAGATCAGAGCTCGTTGCATTGCGCGACGACGATATCACGCTGCGGAGCGATGGCACTCTTCGAGTACTGATCAGGCGCAGCAAAGCGGATCAAGAAGGTCAAGGGCGCATCGCCTTTACTTCGGCCGATACGGCTTGTCGCGTTTTGGATTGGCAGGCTTGGCGCGGTCCACGCACTGAATGGCTCTTCTGCCCAATCTATCAAGAACGCCCGGTAGATCGCAGCCTCAGCGACACAACCGTCAAGACGGTTGTCAAAACAGCCGCGAAAAAGGCAGGCTATTCTCCTGAAGAAGTTCGGGCGTTCAGCGGACACTCTATGCGTGTAGGCGCAGCCCAAGACCTTCTGCGCAAAGGCTTCGATACCGCTGCCATTATGAGGGCCGGAGGCTGGAAGTCCGTGAATGTGCTTGCACGCTACCTAGCGTATGCTGAGCAGAACGTTTGGGAAGCCTGAGCCCCCGCCGACAATACCTCAGATATCGTCGCGGGACTATTTATAAAGCTTCCGTAACGCCACTTGGTCAGCGCTCATTTGCGCCACCCGCGCTGCAGCCAAAAGCTTCCTATCCTCGTTGCGTTTGATGCGAGGGCCGAGCATACCCAGATGTCGCATCAGAAGCTCTAGGAAGTTTAGGCGATCCGTCAGTGAAAGTTTGACCCTATTGCGCCCGCTGTTGTCGGCCCCCGCGTCCACTTTGAGAGACCGCACGAGGCCCTTCCGCCAAACCTCGGGCCACTCAGCGACAGGCTTGAGTTGATTACTTTCATCATAGATATCGTCAAGATCTGCCTCGAGCAAGTCTCGGGTCCATTTCAAAACTGCCTCTCGCATTTCTTCAGCGCGGCAATGAAGCTCTTCGTTGCGGGCTTTGAGAGCGGCTTGAATGTTGCGCTGGTTAAGCAACTTCATGGCGAGCGCTTTTCCATTCCGTCCCGCAAAGCCAGCAATGCGAAGCGCCTTCACTGGGTCAAAGTCATGGCGGTAGGCTTCGACGAAAATCGCTTGTTCGAGTGTCAGGCGGTACCGCATCGCCCAAAGCGCAACATCGGCGACAACAAGATCACTTGGCTGCATGCTCATGCCGAAAGCCCTCCCATCCCACCATCGTAAAGCAGAGCCTCATACCCCCCGGCCTTCCAGCCAAACCTCGCCACAGCCTCACGAACACTGTTCAATGGGATGCCCGGGTAGGCGCTTGTTGGGTAGGACGGATCAGAAACCAGTTCCATATCGGTTCCTAAGCTTCGAAAATGGATCATCATGGGGCTCCATAGCAAAGGGGCACCCCACGGATGTGTCGGCGCCCAGTTTACAGGCGACCGAAGCACATCATGCGCTAACGATCTACTTAAACCCTATATGATGTGCCCATCAGGAGCAAGAAGCGGTTTGTCGGATTGTAGAGCCTATACAGATTGCCCGAAAGCTCAACAAGCATTCTTGAGCTGCGGCCCGGCGGCTGTCGTTACGGTGCTTCACAGCTTGCCGCTACGCCTATGTTAAACATAGCGCCCTACTGACGCAGCATACAGCCTGTCTAGCCTGGCCAACGGCGGCCTATCTCGTAATGTCGCCAGCAGACCCTGCGTAAACTTTAATCGCTATGCTTGTAGTCTAACCAAAGGACGGTTTAAAGAACGGAGAGACTATTTTAGGGATCTATAGCTATGCTTCGCACCGTTATCGTTAGTGATTACATCCATGTTCAGGGAACCTTTGTGCGTGCTTTGGACGATGGTGATATCATCATCTGCACTGGCAATCGTAAATTCCTCGGCAAACCGATCAATCCTCCGAGCCCTTCTGAGGTGACTCCGGCAACCCATACCTGCGAAAAAAATACCGCCGTTTAGTTTCATCGAAAAAATGGCTATTTGGAGAAATCTTGAGAACTCTTTTCGGCATGAGTGCGCGATCTTGGGCGGGAGAGAGTGTTTTGCTTGATATTCTTACAGGTATTCAGATCACCATCGCCGAACCCCATGAAACAAGGACTCCATTTGAGTTTATTAGCGCCTAGTGAAGAACATTACAGTAGTTGTACGATTCGCTCGGGGCCAAGACCTAGTCAGGATAGGGTCCAACCAAGGTCTCAGCGGTTCACAACTATAAGCTGAGAAGGCTTAAAAAGAGGCGGACCAGGTCTGAAAAACCTGTGAAATTTTTCCGATCTGATGTAAAATCGCGCAGCCGCGGAATCGCCGGGGAAGCTCCGGCCCGGCTGGCAGGCCGACGATCAGACCTAAAGGCAACGCTACATTCTTGTTATTACGGCCTACCTCGAGCTGTTTCTAGCTACGGCGGTCGGCAAGTTTATTATTTGGAAGTTGTTTTAATGCAGAATCACGTATCGTACCTTTCTAGCTTGAGCAGGCGAACGAAAATAGTCTTGCAGTTAGCAGTTGACGCTTGTCTGATCGTCCTATCGTTTGTTTCCGCGATGGTGCTACGCCTCGAAAGCACAGCCTTCCTTTCTCAAATAGACCTGTGGTGGTCGCTCGCCGTGGCCACCGTAGCGGCGCTGATTGCCTTTCGCCACCTTGGCCTTTACCGCGCACTCGTCCGATTTATCGCAGAAAAGACCCTTCTTAAGATCGGCAAAGGTGCCGTGATCTCTGCAGTCGCTTTGTATGCAGCTAGCGTTGGGTTTGACGCATTAGTGCCTCGCTCTGTCCCATTCATCTTTGCGATATTCATATTCTTGTCTGTCGGAGGATTGCGACTATTTACCCGTAATCTATTTCGGAATCCCAAACAGTTACGCAAACAGCCTGTCATTATCTACGGTGCTGGCGACGCAGGGTTGCAACTGGTGAGTTCCCTCTCCCACGGCCAAGAATATGCTCCTATGGCTTTCGTAGACGATGACCCAAAACTACAAAACATGACCGTTGGCGGACTTAACGTCTACGCACCCGATCGCGTGCCGTACCTCATTGAAAAAACCCACGCAAATGTCGTCTTGTTGGCAATTCCGAGCATCAGCAGAGCGCGGCGCCGAACTATTGTAAAGAATCTTGAAGACCATCAGGTCGAGATCAAAACAATACCAGGAATACCTGACATCATCACTGGCAAAGCCAAAATTTCTGAACTACGCACTGTGTCGGCTGAAGATCTACTCGGGCGTGATCCTGTTGTACCGGACCCCAATCTGTTTCGAAAGAACATCACTGGAAAGGTGGTGATGGTTTCCGGAGCAGGTGGATCGATTGGTAGCGAACTCTGCCGTCAAATCTTGAACCAGACGCCATCGACCTTAGTCCTCTTTGAAGTTTCCGAGTTTGCCCTTTACACCATTGAGGCCGAGGTATCCGCAACTGCTAAGCGTCTCAAGATTCCTTCGAGGGTAATACCTATTCTTGGCTCAGTTCAAAACAGCCAACGTTTGGAAGCAGCAATCAAAGCTTTTAGGGTCGAGACGATCTACCATGCAGCGGCATACAAGCATGTCCCCTTGGTGGAAGAAAACATCGTGGAGGGCGTTCGGAACAACGTATTCGGCACACTCACGATCGCCCTCGCAGCAAAGAAGTACGACGTCGAGAATTTTATTCTGATTTCCACTGATAAGGCTGTGCGTCCGACTAACGTCATGGGGGCGACCAAACGCATTGCAGAGTTAATCTGTCAGGCTCAGGCAGCGGAAGGATCAAATACAGTCTTTTCGATGGTGCGTTTTGGAAATGTTCTAGGCTCATCGGGATCGGTCATCCCCAAGTTTAGATCTCAGATCGAGAACGGGGGGCCTATCACGGTTACGCACAAAGACATAACCCGTTACTTCATGACGATCCCCGAAGCGGCTCAGCTGGTAATTCAAGCTGGCGCCATGGGCCGCGGAGGAGACGTCTTTGTTTTGGATATGGGCGAGCCAGTCAAAATTCTGGATCTCGCATTTAGCATGGTAAAGCTGCACGGATTAACGGCCTACATGGTCGATCAACCCGATCAGGTTTTGCCCGAAAAGGGTGATATTCCAATTTATATCGCGGGCCTGCGCAAGGGCGAGAAACTCTATGAAGAGCTACTCATCGGCAACAATCCAGCTCTGACCGATCACCCCCGTATTATGACAGCCTCAGAAGTATCTCTTCCTATGGATCAACTGATGAAAGTCTTGGATCGCCTATTTCATTCATGCACAGATTTCAATATACCGGAATTAATTTCCATCTTGCATGAGTTGCCGTTAGAGTACTCACCGCAAGAAGATAAAATATCAGATCTAATATCTTTGTCAGAGCAGAGCAATTATTTGAAGCGCGATGGATCGGTTCAGCGTAAGCGCCCGATTGTTACCGCCTGCCGCGTGAACCCATACTCACTTAACTACTGTCGTTATTGTCGTCGTTACTGACGTCGTATGAGATGGGATGAGATATGCGTCATGAAGTGATTGTCGACGTTGAGCGAAGGCGCCGTTGGCGCGAAGAGGAGAAATTATCGATCCTCGAAAAGGTTGGCTTAAATGGCGCAACAGTCAGTGATGTTGCGAGATGTCATGACATTACACGCCAGCATATCTACCAGTGGCGCCAGGAACTTCGGCGTAAAGGGGTTTTACCGCGGACTTCGGAGACGGTTTTTCTGCCGCTGCCTTCGCCTTCTCGCGAGGAGCCGGGGCAGTCAAGAGATCGGCAACACTTGGAGATCGAAGTCGTGCTTGGAAATGGTCGCAAGCTGCGCTGTGCCAGTGATCTGCCATTAGAGCGCGTCCAGCAGCTCATTCGGGCAGTTGAGGCAGCATGATCGGGCCCGGAACCGGCGTCCGTGTGTATCTGGCGTGCGGTGTGACGGACATGCGCAAAGGGATCGCAGGTTTGTCCGCGATGGCTCAAGATGTATTGCGCCAGAAGCCCACGGGCGGTGCTGTGTTTGCCTTCCGGGGTCGGCGCGGGGACCGGGTGAAGCTTCTGTACTGGGACGGTCAGGGGTTTTGCCTCTATTATAAAGTTCTCGAACGCGGCCGCTTTCCTTGGCCGAGTGCGGAAGACGGAGCCTTGCGGTTGACCTCTGCGCAGCTTGCAATGCTCTGGAAAGGCATTGACTGGCGACGCCCCGCTTGGGGCGCTCCGCCTGCGCGCGTGGGGTGATTTTAGCTTCTAATCTGCTATATTTATATGGTGTTTGCGGCTAATTTTTGGTAGTCAGGCGCATGTCGCACTCAGCCAAAAAACTGCCAAATGATCCCGCCGAATTGAAGGCGATGATTGCGGCATTGCAGGCTGAAAATGCTCAGATTGCGGCGGAGAACGCCAAGATGTCAGCCACGCTGCGGGCCCATGATCAATTAGTTCAGGCGCTTCGCCTGCGGATCGCCAACTTGCAAAAGCTGGCGTTTGGCAAATCGTCGGAGAAGGTTGAGCGCGAGATTGAGCAACTGGAACTGGCTTTGGAATACCTGCTGGTTGCAGTGGCTGAGAAGGATGAAAGTCCTATCGACGAAGGACTGGACGAGCCAGCTTCAGAGGAGGCGTCAGCTCCTGTTTTGCGCCGCCGCCCCCGTGTCTCGGATGCGACCCCGCGGGAACGCCGCGAGCTTGACCCAGGTGCGTGCTGTCCAGACTGTGGGGGCGATCTGCGCGTGGTGGGCGAGGATGTCAGCGAACTGCTCGACATGATCGCCGCCCAGATGAAGGTGATCCAGATCGCTCGGATCAAGAAATCCTGTCGGCGCTGCGAACGGATGGTGCAAGAACCTGCGCCCAGCCGTCCGATCCCCGTCAGCATGGCCGGGCCGAACCTCTTGGCGCATGTGTTGGTCTCGAAGTTCGACGACCATCTTCCTCTTTACCGTCAGCATGAAATCTTCGAGCGTATGGGGGCCGACATCCCCGAAAGCACACTTGTGGGCTGGTGCGGCCGCGCCATGAAGACACTATCGCCACTGATCGAGCGGATCGATGCGGACATCCTGAGCAGCGACCTTCTGCATGCGGACGATACCCCGATCCGGGTATTAAACCGCTCCAGAAGAGACAAAGGATTGGGGAAAGGCGTGAAACAAGGCCGAGTCTGGGCCTACGTGCGTGACCAGCGCCCGTGGGCGGGAGCCGCGCCACCTGGCGCTGTCTACCGGTTTGCGCCCAACTGGAAAGAAGAGCACGTTCTAAGCCATCTGGCCGATGCCCGCGGCATTCTGCAAGCAGACGGCTACAAGGGCTATGCCAAGCTCTACGCGCCTCAATCCGATGGCCCGCCGCGTTTGCGCGAGGCGGCCTGTTGGGCGCACCTACGACGAGACTTCCACGACTTTTGGACCTCAACCAAGTCCGAGATCGCGCGCGAGGCGCTCGACCGGATCGGTGAGTTCTATGATATCGAGCGTGACATTAACGGCCAGTCCGCAGAGGCTCGCCTTGCGGCCCGTCAAAGGCTGAGCCGACCAAGGGTGGCGGCCTTCTTTGATTGGTCCGAACAGCAACTCCTGCGCATTCCCGGTAAGAGCGATCTGGCCAAAGCATTCCGCTATGGCCTCAGTCGACGGGATGCCTTCAGCCTGTTCCTGTCCGATGGTCGGGTCGCAATCGACAACAACCCAGCAGAGCGGGCTCTGCGCCCTATTGGTATTGGGCGAAAGAACTCTCATGACCGTTGTCAAGATTTTAGGCGCATTTTACCGATCGCCGGTACGACGTTTGTGGACTTCTGGCTGATGGGCTGGTGCAGAGCGCTGAGTTCAACGCGACGGTTGCTCAAACTCTCATTCGGGGATCCTGTTCGGCCCCATATTGATGGTACGGCGTAAAGGGCTGCCTTAATCTAGCTGCGGAGATCCGGTTTGCCGGCTCCAAATTCTTGCCCAAGGATTCCCTTAACCGGTCTCAACGTTCTGCATACAGACCACCAGATTTGTTCGGCCCGGGATTGCTCTATCGTACGGCCATTTCGCCTTCTGCGTTGCGAGCAATCGCCCAGATAAATCCAACCAGTTCACGCGCGACAGCTGTCACAGCCACCTGACTGCGTTTGTGGCGTATCTGCGTGAGACGTTGATATCGGCCATACAATCGCAACTGCGCTTTCCAGGCGATATCCTTCGCCGCCTGAGACAGGTCTTTTTGTCGAACCAGCGACCATTGACCCACCTTTGGCTTCAGCCGGTAGAGCCAGGCAGCCTCGAACAAGAGCGCGCGAACGTCCGAGGATCCTGCCTTAGTGATCCCGCGCGGGCGTATGCTGGACCCACTTGAGAATTCCCCCGGCACCAGGCCAAAGTAGCTCATCAGACGACGTGGGTTTTCAAACCGAGCAAAATCGCCGACTTCGGCGACAACCGCTGCGGCTATCACTATGTCAAGACCGCGAAGGGCTGTGAGTTCTCGCACGATCGGGGCCAAAACCCAGTCTGACATCAGGTTTTCAATCTGTCCGTCAATCTGGGCCCGTCGATCAACAGCTTGCTCTTCTTCATTGAGATAGCTCTGCAAAGCGAATTGCGTTGCAACATGGCCGAATTGAAGATCCGCCAGCCAGACCCGATGTCGATGTCCCCATTTCTTCCGTTCATAGCGCCGGCCGTGCTTCAGCAAGAAGCAGCTGATGCGCTGGCGTGCCTTGCGAACTTGATGAGAGGATATGCGCCGCGCCTTGACCAGGTCCTGCATCGCCTCGTGGGTCGCATCCGGTGTCCAGATATAGGTGAGTTCACCGGCCCGGTGCAATCGGGCCAGATTCAGCGCGTCGATCGTATCGTTCTTCATGCGCCGCTTTCCCGGCTGAACAGGGGTTCTGGAGGGTGCAACGACGTCGCAGACATGTCCGAGTCCGATAAGATGGCGGTGCAGGCCATAGCCGCACGGACCTGCTTCATAGGCAAAAGATATCGCTTCAAACCTGACCGCCAATTTCTTGACCATTCGATTGATGGCGGTCGTCTCGTTCGGGATTGAACCCAAAGAGCAAACCTCGCCGGATCGTTCACCTTCAGCAAAAGCCACAGCGATTGTATCCTTGTGTATATCGAGACCCACATAGGCATCAAAATTATCCATAACAGTTCTCCTTTCCTCGCCGCACGATTATGCACTGCAGTCACGGAAAACGGTCATCTCATCTGGCTCTTTGCAGGCGCCGACACAGGTGCGGAAACCTTGGCTCGCGCCATGACCATTATCGAAACAGCCAAGCTAAACGGCATCGATCCCCAGGCCTATCTCGCGGACGTTCTCGACCGCATCCACGACCACAAGATCAACAAGCTGGATGAGCTCCTGCCGTGGAACTGGAAGGCATTGGGACAAGCAGCCGACAGTCAGGCCGCGTAAACTGCGGTATCAATGGCGCCGTTACGGTTCAGCAAGCGTTTTCGGCGTAATATTACGTCCTTGCCTGTGCCTTGCTCGCCCTGCTTTAAAATGAAGGCATTCTGCGGCTCCATGAACTTTGCTGCTTTTATGCGTCGGGCCGACACCGCGGGCACGCGATGTTTGAACCAATCTTCGCGCTGCTTCCTTACCTTTGCCCGAAGGCGTTCGGCAGCGACCAGCGACTTTTTTTGTATGTGAATCCAAGCTTGCGCAGAAACCGCCCGATCGCATCGGGATGCGCGCGGACACCGGTTGCGTCGAACAAAGCCGAGGCCAGTTCGGGCATGGTAATGTCGCCGTCTTGGCTGACAACTTCGGCGAAGAAGGCGCGGTGAGGGTCCAGTTTTCCTTTGCCCTTCGGCCGACCTTGCGGAGCTGCTCCTGCCCTGCCGGTGCGCCGGATCGCAAGTCCCCATCGCGCGCCCGTTGCAGGCGAAAGCTGCAACCGCAACGCCGCCGCGCGACCGCTAAACCCTTCCTCAATCAATCTCTGAAACCGCGCTCGCAGCGCTTCTGGCAATGGTGCTGACATGATCCATCCTCCCAAATAGGATGAATCACAAAATCAGCCCCGCGGGAATCCCAGCGATTCAGGTTTTCGGCAGGACGCTTTAGACGAAGTCGTCGTTCCGATCAACGGCGTGAAGCAGTGGCAGTGGCGAGCGGTGGATGCAAACGGGGACGTGCTGGATATCCTTGTGCGTCAGCGATGTGCCGCCCCCACCTTCCTTGTGAGCCTCTGATCTGAGATTCAGCCCTGACGGATGGATTATCAGGGAGTTTCTCCATGGAGCGCTCAACGGAGTTTCTCAGTAACATTGATTTGGTTGTGGGCCCGCGTGGTCACCGCCGGTGGCCGGATGCGGTGAAGGCGCAAATTGTGGCCGAGACGCTGGTGGAGGGTGCCTCGGTGGACGCAGTTGCGCGGCGGTATGACATGCGGGCCAATCATTTGTCGGAATGGCGGCGCATGGCCCGGGAGGGCAAGCTGGTTCTGCCTGCTTTGGCTGAAGAACCGAGCTTTGCAGCGCTGATTGTGCGCGAGGATGTCGATGTGGCACCTGAACCTGCGCAGCTGTCGCCGTTGGATCTGATATGTGGTGCTGTCACCGTGCGATTGGATGCAAGAACATCAGCGGCGCGCATTGCCGAGATTGCTCGCGCCTTGAATGCGCCCTCATGATGTTCCCTTCAAACCGGGTGCGGATCGTTGTGGCGACCAAGCCGGTAGACTTCCGCAAAGGTCATGACGGTCTGGCAGCGCTTGTCAAAAACGAGTTACGCAAAGACACCTTTACGGGGACCGTATTTGTGTTCCGCTCGAAACGGGCAGATCGGCTGAAGCTGTTGTATTGGGACGGCACCGGGCTGGTCATGGCTTACAAGAGGCTGGAGGAGCATATCTTCACCTGGCCTGCCATCAAAGATGGCTTGATGGCGCTGAACCACGCCCAGTTTGAAGCGCTATTCTCAGGATTGGACTGGCGGAAAGTAAGGGCTTTGTCCGCGCGTCCGCCGACTGCGGCAGAATGAATCAGGCCGTCTTTTGCAGAGGTATTGAGGTGCAGGAAATGGTAGTCATTCCCCATGTCAAAACCTGCCGATCTCCCTAATGATATTGAGGCCCTGAAGGCGCTGCTTGCCGCCTCAGAGGACCGCAATCTGCGCAAGCAGGATCGTATCGATCAGTTGGAGAAACTGGTTGCTGACTTCAAGCGTGCGCTGTTTGGCGCACGCTCTGAGAAGGCCGATCCCGAGCAGTTTGAGCTGGCGCTGGAAGACATCGAAACGGCGATGGCGGCGGTCCACGCTGAAGATGACGCGGTGGATCCACCTGCATCGCGCCCGACAAAACCGCGCAATACCAACCGTGGCTCATTCCCCAAACATTTACTGCGTATTGAAGAAGTGATTACGCCCGATAGCATGACCTGCGGCTGCGGTGCTGAACGCCATATGATTGGTGAGGATACGTCTGAACGATTGGACATCATCCCCGCCCAGTTCCGTGTGATCGTTACCCGCCGCCCAAAGTATGCAAGTCGGTCCTGCACCAATGGGGTTGTTCAGGCACCCGCACCGGCCCGGCTTATCCCTGGTGGTATGCCGACAGAGGCAACGGTGGCGCATGTTCTTGTCAGCAAATACGCGGATCACTTGCCGTTGTATCGCCAAGCACAGATTTACAGCCGCCAAGGCATCGATCTGGATCGCTCCACCCTTGCAGGATGGGTCGGCAAGGCAGCCTATGAACTCCGTCCTGTCTTCGACGCGCTTATGGCTGATCTGAAAAGCTCAACCAAATTGTTCATGGATGAAACAAGAGCACCAGTGCTTGATCCTGGCAAACGTAAAACCAAAACTGGTTACTTCTGGGCACTGGCCCACGATGACAGGGCTTGGTGTGGAGCGGCTCCACCGGGCGTTGCCTTTACATATGCGCCCGGGCGTTCCGGCCAATATGCAGATGACATTTTGAAAGGCTTCTCTGGCATCCTCCAAGTGGACGGATATGCCGGGTATAACCGCTTACTCAAACGCGCCGATGACAATGTCGTCTTGGCCTACTGCTGGGCCCACGCACGTCGCAAACTGCACGAAGTTGCACAATCTGGCACTGCCCCCATCGCCGAAGACGGGCTGAAACAGATCGCTGCGCTCTACCTGATCGAAAAGGATATCCGGGGTCTGGCACCCGAGGTGCGATTGGCAGCACGGCAAGACCAATCGGCACCGTTGATCGTCGCGTTTGAGGAGTGGCTCACGACCAACCGCGCGCGGCTGTATGCTAAAGCCCCTTTGGGTGAAGCGCTCAAATACATCGCAAAATACTGGGACGGGCTGTGCCTGTTTTTGACCGACGGCCGCATCGAAATAGACAGCAACGCAGTGGACCGCACGATCCGTCCCATAGCTCTGAACCGCAAAAACGCACTCTTCGCTGGCCACCACGACGGGGCCACAAACTGGGGCGTCATCGCTTCCTTGATCGAGACCTGCAAATTGAACAGTGTCGATCCGCATGCCTATCTAACAGATACGGTCACTGCCATCGTCGCAGGCCACAAACAAAGCCAGATCAACGATCTGCTACCATGGAATTACGCTAAATAGGTGGGATCGGCGCACCGCTTATCCTTGTGCAGCCGCGCCGAAATGCCAACGCCGCCAGGCGTTTCGTTGCCCAGTTTGGCAAGCCTCGTATCGTTATGACTGACAAATTGCGCAGTTACATCAAACCGATCCGGGCTCTTGCGCCTGAAGCTGATCATCGGGCACACAAAGGGCTCAACAATCGCATCGAGGGGTCGCATCGGCCGACCCGCAAACGGGAGAGGGTCATGGGCCGGTTCAAATCGATCCGACAGGCGCAAAGGTTCCTCGCGGCCCACGATCAAATCAACACAATATTCAGAGCCCGCCTCTCAACCATCTCATACCGCCACGCAAGGTCCGATGCCTTCAACCTGTGGCACGGATATGCGCTTGAAATGACCACCTGAGAAATCACCCCTAGGGACCGATAAAGGTCGGTGCCGTTAAGTTGGCAATGCCCTGGGGGAAGGGCACTCTTCTTCCCGCTTCATCGTGGCAGGAGCCTCCGGGCCAAGAACCTGAGTTTTCCAAGCATAGAGCGTTGCCCGACTAACTCCGAACTTTCCCGCCAGGGCCTGGGCACTTTCTTGACGGCTATATAGCCCGACCCCAGCAGCCTGTTTCACGGCATCAGAGTGATTGCCGGGGCCATATGCCGTGTTTGGAGGCCGGCTTCAGTTAGGAAAGGCCACGCGCACCCAAGCCGTCATTGTAGTTCGGCGTGGATAGCCTAAAGCACGCAACGGCCATGGGTTGCATAATATTCTAACACCATCTGCTTTTGCGCCAACGAGAATTTAGGCGGCCGCGGCGCCGATCGTATCGGCAAGTCCTGCAGACGTTGTTATTCTCTATGCCACACTTTAAGGGCGTTCTTCGTTCGATACCCCAACTCACGGATGGTGGCCTGCACGCGCTTGCCGAGCTTGATACAAAGCTTAACCGCGCGCAGTCGTTCTTCGTAACTGTACATGGCCTATCTCCAAGATAGTCCAACTTTTCGTCCGCACCCCCAAGGGTCAGGATTGACACTGCAACCGCAACGCCGCCGCGCGACCGCTAAACCCTTCCTCAATCAATCTCTGAAACCGCGCCCGCAGCGCTTCTGGCAATGGTGCTGACATGATCCATCCTCCCAAACAAGATGAATCACAAAATCAGCCCGCGGGAATCCTAGCGATTCAGGTTTTCGGCAAGCTTTAATGACCGTTTGGTTTCGGTCGGTGAGGTCGAACGGCTGGTGGGCCAGAATTATGGAAGGGTCCGGCAAGTCTGCCTCAAAAAGCCATTGTAGCCGGGATGAACGCGATCTTTCTTGCCAACGAAGCCAAGGAGCAGACCTATCTCGGGCTGCTACCCTCATAAGCCGATCTGGCCTATTCGCGAGAGGCGGTCCGGGGTATTAGCGAGCTGAATCAAGCAGTGCGTTGACCCGCTCGATCACCTCGTCCTGCTGCGCATCAGTCTTGTCGCTGCTCGAGGGAAGGCACAGACCATTGGTGAAGAGGCGCTCGTCAACGCCCGCGCCGTGGTAGGGTCTGCCCGCATAAAGCGGCTGCATATGCATCGGTTTCCATAGCGGGCGGGATTCGATCTCGTGTTCCAGCAGCATCAGGCGGATGTCCTCGCGTGTGATGCCGGTTTCGATCGGGTCGACCGCCAGGGCAGTGAGCCAGCGGGTTGATTGAAGACCTTTCGGCTCCGGCATGAAAGCGATGCCGGGGCGGGAGAGAGCGGTTTCGTAGCGTGAGAAAATCTCGCGCCGACGAGCGACGCGTGCTTCCAGTACCTCCATCTGGCCCAGCCCTATTGCCGCACAGATGTTGGACAGGCGGTAGTTGTAGCCGTAGGTTGAATGTTCGTAATGGGGGGCGGGGTCGCGGGCCTGGGTAGCAAGAAAGCGGGCCTCGTCAGCCCATTCCTTGTGGCGGGTGACCAGCATGCCGCCGCCGGAGGTGGTGATGATCTTGTTGCCGTTGAAGGAGAGGATCGCGGCATCTCCGCCGGTGCCGGCCTTGCGGCCATTCTTGTAGGAGGCGCCCAGGCTTTCTGCACTGTCAACAATGAGGCGCACGCCGTATTGCGCGGCCAGCGTCTCGAGCGTGTCGAGATCGGCTGATTGGCCGTAAAGGTCGGTCGGCACGATGGCCTTGGGTAGCCGGTCTTCTGCCGCGGCCGTGGCGAGTTCGGCGGCAAGCCGTGCGGTGTCGATGGTCCAGCTTGCCGGGTCGAGGTCGAAGAAGCGCGGCGTGGCGCTGAGGTAATTCACGGGGAAGATGCCGCCAGCGAAGGTCATGGACGAAATCCAGACCTCATCGCCCGGGCCGACACCGGCTATGCGCAGCGCAAGATGCAATGCGGCGGAGCCCGACGACAGGCCGACGCAGTACACATCCGCCTCGAGGTAGTCGCGCATAGATGCCTCGAAGGCATCGAGTTGTGGCCCGAGCGGGGCGACGAAGTTCGACGCAAAAGCCTCGGCCACGTGGCGCTCCTCATTGCCGGACATATGGGGGCGGGAGAGGTATATACGCATGGATCAATCCTTGATAAGAGGTTTTGCCGGATTGCCGACGACGGTCACGCCAGGCGGCACATCGCGGGTGACAACCGCACCCATGCCGACGATGGCTTCCGCGCCGATCGTGATGCCCTGGCGGACAATGGCTCCTGAGCCAATGTAGGCGTGGTCGCCGATGGTGACATTCCCGTTCACCTTGGCACCCGGTGCAAAGGTCACGAAATCGCCGATCACGCAATCATGCTCGACATAGGAATAGAGGTTGGCATGAAAGCAGCGGCCAATGCGGATATTCGCGGTCAGGGTCACGAAAGGGGATAGGCAGGCACCATCTCCGATCACTACATCATCCAATTCAACAACATTGGCTGCTCGTGCTTCAAAAAGCGGCACGCCAGCGGCATCGCATTTCTCGGCAAGACTCTTACGTATCCGCGAATGGGAAATAGCCAGCGAAACCAGTTTTCGATCAGCTTTAAGCGCAAGAAAGCCAGTCCAGTCCACAATATCATGACCATTGGCGCGATCCGGCACCAAACCATCATCAATAAAAACATGTGTTGCAAGCGGGTTGTGGGCCCGCACGAGCGGCATTATCCCCCTCCCGCAACCCGAAGCCCCGTATACACCGATAAGGTGGGTCATGAGCCGCCCTTTCCCATCATGGCCTGCATGGCGTCGACTGTCTGCTCAAGGCGGGCAAGCCGCGTTCTCAGGTCGAAAATCTCGGCCTCTGCGTAATAGCCAAGCAGCGCACCCACTTTAGGTATCCAGCCTGTGCCGGATTGCCATTCGGTGACATGTACAATACCTTCGCCCGCCTGAACAACAAACCCACCATCAGAATGAATGGCCAGAATGCGCCCCGGCACGCCGGTTTCGCGCCGGTCAGAGGCGATCGCCTTCAAGACAAGGATCTTATGGTTTTGACAAAAGGTGAAAGCCCCGGGGTGCGGCGGGGCGCTTGACCGGATGAGGCGGAGCAGGTCATCACCCCTTGCCTGCCAGTCCAGCCAGCCGTCCTCGGGGGTGCGGCGTCCATACCATGTCGCAGCGCCGTGGTCCTGCTCCTGGGCCATAAGATCACCCTGAGCAAGCTGCGGCAGCCAGCGATCCAGTGCAATACGCTCGGCCTCCAAGAGCTTTGCCTCGACATCGGCGGTAACGTCGCCCTCAACAACGACAAAATGTTCCTGTACGAAAACCGGGCCGTCGTCGACGCCGTCGCGCAGCTCGAAGAACGTGGCTGCGCCGTTTTCGCCTTGTAGGATCAGCCACGCCAGCGCCGCGCGGCCCCGCCCACGCGGCAGCGCGGTGGGGTGAAATCCGATATTGGCCTTGGCGGCGATGTTCAGCATCGTCGGCGGCACGATCTGCGACAGGCCGACCACGAAGAGTATGTCAGGGACAAAGGTCCGTAGGCTGGCTTCACATTCGGTTACTTTGCGAAATCCTTCAAAAGGCAGGCCGAGCCCATCCGACAGGCGACGCAGGTCACGCCAGCCCGACACCAGAGAGGTATCCTTGGGCTCGTAGCCCCAAACCGCAATCTCTCCAACTTTGTGGCGCACCAACGCCTGCACTAGCACCTCGGTCGAGACGACTCCCCCAACGACGGCGACCTTCATTTAATTTCTCCGAACTTCTCTTCGCCGAGGATCACCACAAGGACGGTTTTTAGAACCAGCCAGACATCGAGCGGAAAGGATAGGCAATTGACATACTGGATATCCTGTTCCCAGCGTTTCTCCCAACTTAGGGCGACATTGCCCTGAGTCTGGGCCAGACCAGTGATGCCGGGACGCACTTCGAAACGCCGCCTGGCCCAGTCTGGCATCTCGTTGTGGGTTTCTTCCAGACAAGGACGCGGGCCGACGAAACTCATGTCACCGCGAACAACGTTGAAGATCTGAGGCATCTCGTCGATCTTGAAACGGCGCAGAAAGCACCCCGCGGCAAAGACACCGGGATCGTTCTGCCCAACCTGTACAGTGGCCCGCCGCGTAGGGTCCACGGTCATGGTCCGCAACTTGTAGATGCGGAAAGCCTGCCCTTTACGGCCGACGCGGGTTTGGAAAAAGAAGGCCGGTCCGGGAGAGCTAAGTTTGACCGCGAGGACGGCCAGCAGGATTGGCAGGGCGAAGAGTGCGACGGCGCATAACCCCAAAGTCAGGTCCAGCAGCCGTTTTCCACCGTTTCGATAGATCATCGCCGATACTCGCCCAACAGAACAAATCCTTCGGCTGCCTCAACCCCGATATGCGTGCCCCGGAACGTCGCGAGCGCTCGCAGTGCGGCAATCGACCTAGGCAGATTGTCCGGTTGCAACTGGCTGGCATAGGTGCGCATCGCCTCCAGCTTGCGGTCGATCTGTGCCGAGACATCGACAAACACATTCGGCTGGAACGCCGGGGCCAAGTATGGCGGGGCCAGGTGGGTTTCCGACAGGGTTTCATAGGCCAGTACCCGGCGAATGTTGCGGGCCGAGGCCAAGTAGGGCCGCGCAGCGACTGAAACGCCATAGGCTATGGCGCCGTGATCCTTGTGCAGGTCGAAGGCGAAGGGCACGTAGATTTCGTGCGGGTCAACTTCTGACACAAGAGCGTTAATGACTTTGTTGATCTGGTGCGAGGGCGTTGCATCCAGACAGGCTGCTGGCAATTCCCGGAACAACGGGGGCTTGCAGCCCAGGACTTGAAGGGCAGCGCAACACTCGGTGCGAATGATGTCCCAAGTCTCTGGCGGCCAAAGGGGGTGGGGCGCCTCTCCGTGCCCGGTCAGAACTGCGACTTGCACGTCATGGCCTTCATCCACCAAACGGGAAATTGTCCCGCCCATACCAAGAACTTCGTCATCCGCATGCGGGGCAATGATTAGAATTTTCATACCGCTTTCCCAGATTCTAAACTGTGAGACGTCTTTGTTGATACACTTGCGTCGGGCTCAGCCCGCCCTTCAGCATGTTCCAAAGTTCGTCCAGTGAACTTGAGCGCAGGAAACTCCCAAGCTTGGTGAGCCGCTACCCATCTGGAAGCGGGTGCCGATTGGCGTCAAGCGCGTCGCGCATGGTGCGGAGCTTGATCATCTGAAATGGTGTCCCGTGGCGACAGGGCCGCGTCTGGCGAAACATCACAGGAGAGCCCATCTCATGGCGGATTTTATAGGCCACGATCGCCACAACTGGCGACAACAGCAATAAACCCAAGCTAGCCCCGAGAATATCAATAATTCGTTTCATCTATCTCGCCGTTTCGAATTCCCCGCCACTTGCCTTAAAGCTTAACGCGCAGCACCTGTCACCCATTGAACCCAATCGGAAGACAGTTTCGCGCGATCAAAGCGTGTTTTTGCGAGCTCTTGCGCATTGTCCCCTTTCTGTCGCAACGCGTCCCGACTCTCTGCAGCCGCAATCAGAGCGTCTGTAAAGGCGGCAGGGTCATCAGGCGGCACAACGAAACCGCAATCGGTTTCTTTGATTAAGCCCGCAAGCCAGCCCGGATAGTTGTTCAAAACGGGCAGCCCTGCAGAGATGTAGTCGAAGAATTTGTTCGGAGACGTGCCGAAGTAAAATGCAGGAACATTCCTCAAAACTTGCAGCCCTAAATCAGCACCCGCCATCAATCCAGTGAGTTTGGTCTTGGGAACAGGATCTAGGAAAAGAACATTGTCGAGGCCACGTTTTTCAGCATCGGCTATAAGCTTTGGCTTCTCGCGCCCTTGCCCGACCAAGGCGATCCGGATGTCGTCGCGCCCGCGTTCTTTCAGAACCGCAGCAGCGTTTAGAACAGCATCCAAACCGTTCGCGTTCCCATGCGTTCCCGTGAAAATCGCGAGCAACTGATCATCCTGCACGCCGTCCGGCCGCCAAGCCGCTTCGGACGTTGAGAAGAGATCCATATCGCAACCATTGGGCACCAAGGCGATCCGCGATTTATCCACGCCTCGGGCTGCAATTCCCTCTACGATCCCCGGAGAAAGGCCCACCAAGCGATCCGCCGAACGGTACGACGCCCATTCCAGCACGGACATAAGCCAAAGCAACATGGGGTTTGTGATCACGCCCATAGCTTTGGGCAATTCCGGCCAAAGGTCCCGAACTTCAAATACGAAAGGCTTGCGCGTCAGCCAACGCGCGAAAATGCCCGGAATGCCTGCGGTCAGCGGGGTCGTCGTCGCGAACACAACGTCAGCAGGCTCCCGCAGGGCTACCCCGACAGAACCCATAGCAAACTTCAGAAAAACGCCTAGTCGCTGCACAAACCCCATGTGATTGCCATAGTTGAGATCGAACTCAATGACATCAATCCCATCGACAACGCCGCGCCTTCGTCCCTTTTCAAACGGTGCGCTCACCCCCGTCTTTCCTTGGGCATAGCTGCCACACACTATCGTAACGCTGTGCCCAGCCCGGATGAGTGCCTGGGCCATCTCGTAGGAGCGGGTGCCGGCCGATCCCTGTGGGGTAGAGAAATGCTGGTGGAAATAAAGAACGTGCATGATCAGAAGGTGACTTTCGTGACGAGTGTTCCCGGTCGGCTCACCTTGACCGAGATTTCCGGAATCTCTGTTTTTTGCAGGTAGTAGCGAGATTCCACTGTGGTGCCGAGTGCCGGGGAGACCGGCACGCCATCGAATTCAATCGCAATCGAGTAGGCTCCGTTGCGAACGATGTCACCTTCAATGTGCCATTCACCAGGAGCCAGGCGCCAACGCAAGCGTGCCACTTCAAAATTCCCGGATATCGTATCCCGGCAAATCAAGGAACCAGCGCTCAGGGTGATCGCCCGGTGATGCCGGGCACCGCGGGCGTCGGTGTATGCCGCCGCTGCAACTGCTTTAACTCCATCATCCAAAACAGGCTCAACAGCTTCGGCCTTGAGCCAGTCTCCAAAAAGGAAACGCCCAAGTCGGGGCATCTGGTCGCGCCCATCGAACTCGATGGTATTGTGTGCTGCCGTGCCTGCGAACCATTCGGCTCCCTCGGCATTGTAGCTGAAGGTTCCGCCGTCGCGCAGAAGGTTGCGCCCCGCGTGCCACAGGTCGAGATGCAAAGCATCCGCCTGGCTGGGCCGATAGCGGAAGCGGGGATAGCGCAAGACCGCCATGGCCTGTCCGACGCGCAACACATGATAGCCGCCGACATCGGAACTGCGCGACGTAGGTGAGGGCCAGAAATGATCGCCTTGTTTCAAGCCGAGCGCGGACACTCTGGGATCATCGTAATCCGGCCATGGTCGCTCGTCGTCAAACAGTACCGCCGCCAGCGCCACAGTCGGGCGAAAATCGCGGTAGTCTGCTTGCGACACGGTAAACAGGTGCGAGCCGTCGTTCGGACCCAAGTTTGGCGCATCCCCGGTTGCCGGGTCGACGATAGCCTGCAACCAGCGCGCCCCGTCCAAGATACGTGACCGCGCCTCGGTTCCCAGTCGCGGTGCACCGGTCTTTTCCGCCCACAGGCCGGCCAGGCAGAACCCCTCGAGATTGGCTCGGTGATAGGTCGTCGAATACTGACACGGGCTGCCGTCAGCCTGAATCATCCGCAGCGCACGATCATTCAGCCATCGCAACCCGGTCCGTGCACACCGGTCGGCGTCCGGCATCGACCAGCGTTTCCCCCAGCTACCTGCGACGTAGATCCCGCAGGCTTCAGCGGTGCCGTGGTTGTTGTCCTGTCCAAGGGCATATGACAATGTCGGCCGGATCCGCCGTGCATGGGCTTCAACGAGCCACCGCATTGTCGGCGATGGATCGCGCCAGGTGTCCAGGATCAACGCCGCCAGTGCGAGGTTCATCAGGCGAATGGAGGCCTCCTGTCCGCAGGCCCAGTTGATACCACGATAGGACGGGTTTGCGTCAACCCAGTCTCGCAGCCAGTTTTCTATTCGAGTTGCGGCATCCGCGTCCCCATCACGCGCTGCCAGCGCAAATTGGGGCAACCAGTAGAAGCGCGACAGCTCCCAATACCTCTTGACGTCCCCGTCGCCGATCCGTTGCAGCGCGGCGACCCAGTCGACATCGGTATCCTGCCGGGTGCCCGCGCCAAAGGGATCGGCGTGCCAATCTGGTGCTGCCCCCAATTCGACTGGATACCAGCCAAAGAGCTTCAGCGTGACTGAACCGCCCTGTCGGTCACTGTCACCGAGGCCGTAGACCGCACCCTCCGGGCAAGGTGTGTCGGGCGGCCTCGGCCGCCACCCCGACTTAAACCTTGCACGGTAAAGTGCCACGCGTGCGACGTTGCGCAAGCCGAGTTTCGGTGCGGTTCTGGCGATCAGGCCGTAACGTGACATTGCATCTGCTTCTTCAGGTCCTGTTCGATCTCGGCAGCGGTGCCCATCCACAGTTCAAGGGCAAAAGGCGCAAACACGTCACGGAACCAGACATGCCCCCGCCCGGCGCAATAGGCATCGAAGCGTTCGAGGTAACCGGCCTTGTCCACCAAGCCGGTTTGATAGACCCGCGCGTCGTTTCGCCCCATCAAGTCGCGGACAACGGGTTGCAGGTTGCCCTTCAGCCAGTCGTCCTGGGGGTTCACAAACCCTTTCTTGTCCTTGCGCCACGCGATCGAGGGCGGAAGGTCGCGCTCGAAGGCCTTGCGCAAGGCGTATTTCGTCCAGCCGCGCGACAGTTTCAACCGCTCGGGCATTCGTAGCCCCATATCCACGACGCGATAGTCGAGGAACGGAGAGCGGACCTCGCGCGACCACGCCATCGACATGCGATCCTCATAATGGCACAGGTAAGGGACCGAATATTTCGAAACATCCAGCCACTGCCGCTCTCCCAACGAGGTGATCCGGCCGAGAGGTTCCAGATCCAGCGCGCTCGCTGCGGCTTCCCCCAAGATCGACTTGTTCGAAGCACCAGTATACCGCTTGGCGTCGTTCAGGTTGAATTGAGGAAGGATCGTGCCGTTTGCGATGAACCCCGCCGCGAGTTTTGTCGCTTCACCCACACGGCGCGCCCTGAGCAGACGTTTGATTTCCAGGATCGGGTATTTACGATAGCCGCAAAAGGCCTCGTCCGCGCCCTGCCCCGTCAACAAAACGGTGATCCCGGCCGAGCGCGCGCTTTCCATCAACTTGTAGAAAAGCAGATTCGAGAATGACGTGACCGGTCCGTCGGCGTGGCGAATGCAGGTCTGCAAGAGACCGAACAATCCGTCGCCCTCCTCGGGGTCCAGGCGGAAACGACGCACATCGCTGTCCAGATGTCGTGCCATCATATCGATATGTTCGGACTCATCCTCCTTCGAGCCTGGGTTCACGGCTGAAAAATGTTCGGTGCGCTGCCCCCGTGCGCCAACGGTCTGCGCCGCCAGAACCGAGATGATCGAACTGTCAATCCCGCCCGAAAGGGCCACACCGACAGGCACGTCCGCTTGCAGACGCAGGCGAATGGAATCCTGCACCAGCGAGCGAAGTTCCTCGACGGTTTCCTCAGAGCGCTGCTGCGGCAGTGGGGTTTCGTAGCGGGGCATCCAAAAGCGGCGCATGTTGCGCATTCCCGCACCCGGCTCTGCGCCATCGATTTCGGCTATGGATGCGGGCGGAAAGGACTTGATACATTCAAGCCAGCTGCGCTCATCGACATTCTGCAATGATTGCGCCAGGAAGCGCGAAGCCGTGACCGCATCTGGTGTCAAATCCACACCAGGTAAACCCAGAAGGCTGTGCATTTCGGACGCCATGTAGATCCCGTTTGCGTCCTGATGCACATAGAGTGGCTTTTTGCCGAACCTGTCGCGCGAAACATAGAAGCGATTGGCCCCGATATCCTGAACAACCATTGCCCACATGCCGTTGAAATGATCCACGGCGGCATCGATCCCCAGGCGTTCAATCAGTTCGACAATTACTTCCGTATCGCTGCCTGAACGCAGATGCCGTAGCCCGTGTTGCTCGGCCAGTTCACGGAAATTATAGACTTCGCCATTGAACAGAATCCGGAACCGGCCCGAAGCCGAGAGCATTGGCTGCGCGCCAAATTCGTTCAGCCCTACAATCGCGAGCCGCTCATGGGCCAAGCCCAGATGGACCCCTGCCGTCTCTTCGAAACAGAAACCTTCGCCGTCCGGCCCGCGGTGAATTTGCCGCTGATGCGCGGTCGTGACAAAATTGCGCACCGGGCGCGTCGAAAGTGCAAAGACAAAACCGCACATATTATTTGACCTCTGTCAGGTGTATAGTTCGGACGCCTGCGGTGCGGGCACCAGCGCGACGCGGACGTCGCAAGGTCGCGCCCGCGACAAAAATAGGCGTGAAAAACGAGATGAAGAAGGAGAATGAAAACATCGAATGAAACATCATCGAAATAAATCCAAGCATGCATGCAGTCTGAAAATACGACTGGGAATCCCGCCTTGAAAACAGGATGCCGAGAACCTGGACAAGCCAAAGTGCCAGCCCGACGACGCCGAATTTCGCGACAATCGCGAGAGGCGTGAAATGTGCGTTTGACACGGTATTTTCCGAGGCTAGCCTGCCAAAATCCGAGAGAAAGTTGGCATCCAGATTGTAGCGAAAGCCAAAGCCATTTCCAAACCAGAGGGCCCATCCTTCCAGGTAAGGTTTGAGGGAGACATATTCGACAAACCGGCTCGGGTCGAGAAACATGAGGAGTTCCAGCCAATCCTGTGTTTCATTCGCGGCAGATGTGATGGTGGCCAAAGTTCCCGTTAATCGGCGTACGAATGGCGCGTCGCCCGGCAAACTGCTGGCACCGAAAACGGCCACAAAGACGAAAAAAACAATCGCCAGAGCCAAAACGCTCAACACCGCTTGGCCGAGATTCCGGCGCCTCATTAAGCCGAGAACGCCTATGGACATAATTCCAATCATGGTGCCGCGTTTTCCGCCCATCGCCGCTAGCGCCAAAATGATCAGATATAACGGCATTTTCCCCCGAGCGACCGCGAGCGCCGCGGCCAAAGTCAGTTCGGCGGGCGCCTGATAGTAAAACCTTATACCCGAGGACCATGCGGCAAAGGCGAGCATGAGCATCAGGAGCGCCGCGAGGATGGACCGGCTGATGATCCGCCGAGCATAACTCAGAAAAACCTCATCGAAATCGGTCTTCTCCATGAACCGAGTTATTAGGGTTCGAATGACTAGGACCTTCAGCGCAAAGAAGACGAAGATGGCGATGTCATTGAAAAATGTGATGTTGAGATTTCCCTGACCGATCCCAATCAGGATCGGAGAAGGTATCATCAACAGGAACGGTAGGTCGTGCCAGCGGATTCTCAACCTAGTGCCACAGTACAGGAGGAACGAACCGATGACCAGCAGGTCAAGTGTGCGATAACCAAGCAGCAACAGTGGCGGAATGCCGGGCACACCGAACAACCGAAACATCGAGGCCACCTGCAAGAACAGGTAGATGATGCAACAAAAGACCAGCACCCGCAGGACGATGAACTCGCCGCGAAGCTCATGCCTCAGCGCGTATTGGGATGTCAGATCATTCATTGTATCACACTCAGTCGGTCGAAAAACGCCCACCGAGAGCCCTTCGCGAAGCTCTCGTAAACCCCGCGACATGTCATGACCAGTGCCCTTGCCGAATTGATTTGAGCGGACCAAACGCAAAGGCCATCCGCCCGGCTCCAATTACGGTGGTCGCGACGACGAAAACGCCGAAAGCTTCGCCGACCCCGCCTCCCTTCAGCACCAGTAGCGCATATAGCATCACGGCCGCCACGGCGCAGCAGTAGATGGCAAGCAATGCACGGTCTCTCCGCAAGCCGAACAGAACATAGTGGAATGGAAGCGATGCTGAGATCGCGATCGCCCCCAGCAGGATCCAGTGAAGATGCGCCAGCCCGGCGTGATAATGCGGCTCAAGGAAATTTAACACGATGTACTGGATGGCAAAATATGCCGCCAGACACATCACCACCGAACTGACCAGATTTGTAATCAGGAAACTGCTGAACTGTATGATTACCGCGCCGGAATCGCGATGCAGGATGGAGCGCACAAGTGGCGGATATTTCCACGCCGAAACCCCCGCTTCGAGCACCGAGACGATTCCCATCCCGAAAGACACGTACAACCCGTAGATGCCGGTTGTGCCTAGTCCCGTCATGCTGGCAACGATGAAGCGGTCGATGCCGAACAACACCCGAAAAACCAATGTCGCCGCAAAGAAAGCCGCGCTTGCCTGAACCGTTGTGCGAACCCATCGCAGATCAAGCCGCAGCAAGGTGTCGTAATACGATCGGGCACGAAACATGATCAGCACGATGCCGATAACCGGGACGGCCGGGCCGAAGGTGATCACGATGGTTTTGAGCAGGGTCAGATCGCTCCCTGAAAACTCATTAAGAACGAAAATGATCGCCAGCGGTATCGCCTGCCGAACAAAAAGAAGCACCGAAGCAGCAAAAGGATGCTGAAGAGGCGGCAGCAATCGGGTGATGTCATTGGCGTAAAGCTCGGTCAGAAAGAACACCGGAAACACCAGATATACGGCGATTGGAAACTGGCCTTCATAGGCGAAAAATGCCAGACCGACGAGCGGCCCGACGATGACGCCAGTGGCACCCAGAAACGAAAAATGCCTGCTCAGGATGTTCTGCCGTTGATCGGGCGCATCCAGAAATAGGCGGGTTGTTTCGGCATATACATCCATCGAGGCGGCGGCGGTGCCGATCTGAAGCGTCGCGACATACAGTATGAAAAACCCAAAGCTGTCCGGCGGCAAGGCCCGCGCCACCACCACCACCAGCAGAAAACGCGCAAGCAGCGACGCCGAGCGCAGAGAAAAGGCCGACAATTGCAGAATTTTGTCTTTCATCGGCTCACAAATTCCACAAACTCTGGAAATCCGCGCCCGTTGAAAAGTCTGTCTTGCAACTGAACACTGGTTTCTTTCAATCGAACCGGATCACAGATACGCGACGCCATTGCATCCAGATCCGTAACGACATGCGGCAGGGTTTGGCCATCGGCCCGGATGTAGTCGGCCTGCACCCGCTGGTCGAGATCACTCAAAAGGACGGTCACGCAAGCACATCCGCGCGCGATCGCCTCCTTGGTGACGCTGGAGGTGCGGGTGATCGACACATCGACTGTATCGACAAATTGTTCAAGCAGTTCGGCTTTGGCGATGGTGCAAATGCCCGAGTAGCGTTCCAGCACAGGGTCGAACTGTGCGGCATCTTCGCGTGGGTGCAGCCGCAAAATGACCGTCCAGCCGCGCGATTTTGCGACCCGGCACAGCGTTTGCGCAATCGCCACATTGTTTTGGGTTTCGTAAGGCTGCGTGAAATACCCCAGCGCCATCGAAGGGCGCGGCGTTCTTACCTCGCGCACCTCGAAGGGCGGCCCCTGAAAATCGACCGCGCCCAGCCGCACCCCGCCAATATCCGCCAGATCGGCGCGGTTCGGCGCACTATCAGCCAGAAAGCAGTCGGAGAACGGGAATACCGGAAGGGGACGATTTTGTACAAGGACCGGTTGAATTGTCCGAGTGGTCAGCCCGGCGCTGCGCGGAATGCAGCCTTCGGTCCAGGCAAAAGCCCCCTGAACCTCGAACCCCGCGGTGAAGCGTGCCGATGGAAATGTGCGCAAGGCATCCCTAAGCAGCGCATTTTGAAATGCGTAAAAGCGCACCGCATTGAAGTCCCGCTCAAGTTCCGTAAGGCAGGCGGTGAATGCAAAGGGCCCGCAGGTGATCTGTTGGGTCTTGCTCAACCCTGTGCGCGGCGTTGGCGCCAGTCCGCGAAACAGGCTGCGAAGCAGCGAGGACGCCTTAGGCACGAATAAGGGCAGATGGCCTTGTAGGCGGGTCTCAATTTCCGCACTGCTGCCTTGCGTGAATTGCGGCGTGACCAGCGCGCCCACGTCCTCGATGCCGGAAAACACCCGGGCCGCGTGGCGGGCGTGTTCAACCGAACGGACGAGCGCCAGACCGCGAATGCCATCGCGATCCTTGGCCGTCTCGCGACCGAGGTCGGATCGAAGCATTCTGAACACGAAACGCAACAGGATCAGCGACGACGCGACGCGCAGGGCCGCGCGCCGTGTCCAGCCATGCGACAGGGCATCGCCCCGAAGCTTATGCGACACCACCGGCAGCTTCGATACACCGGCCTTCACCGAGGCCGCGATGAGCGAGCCCAACACGTCGCGCGATCCGCGACTGCTTTCAAGCGTTACGATCCCGGTGGCCGGGATATGCGGCCCGCGCGCCGGGGCATGAAACAGCAGGATCTGGCTGGGCCGGCGGCTCTCGATGATGCCGGCGATTTCGGTCAGGGCGGAGGCGACGGGGATGACGCTGTAGATGAACTGATCGTTGATGAGACTTGCAAAGGGCAGCGAGGCCAACCTATCCTCAAGTCCGGCAAACAGGCCCAGATACTGATCGCGCAACACTCCTATGTCGCCCTGCGACTGCGGCAGTTCCTGCCAACCGTCCCGTTGCGACACGGCGGACAGGTGCGGCATCCGATAAAGGATGTCCCCGTCCTCCAGCAGCCCATCCTGGCCGTCGGTCCATGCACCCGAAAGGTGAAGTACCAATCGAGCCGTCATTTTATTGTGGCCAGGTGGAGCATGGTATTCAAGCCCGTCTTTTGATTTTCGGGATCGGCGCTGGTCAGGGCCGCGCCGGTCCCGGTTTTTTTCATTGATTAGGGGGATACATCGTCCCAAGTCAGTGGCGCACCGCGTCTTAGGTCGTGCGTGGCGCGCTGACCGAGAACCGTATCGTAGTGTTTCGGAGCCAGGCCGTATCCTGGACGGATCGAGCGTATGTTGTCTTTGGTGATCATCGTGCCTCTGGGAATATCCTCGACGATATATAGCGATCGGCGGAACACCGTGTTTGAGCGTTCGCTGGATTTCAGCCCGTAGTCCACCGTGCCGACTGCTTCCCAGGTAATGCGTGCGTCGCGACACAATTGCCTCAGGTCCTCGGGTTCCAGCGAGAAGCTGTCATCCGGGCCGCCGCCGTTGCGGTCGAGCGTGAAGTGCTTTTCGATCATTGTCGCCCCCAGCGCGACCGAGGCGATGGCGCTGACGTTGTTCAAGGTGTGATCCGACAGCCCCACCGGCACGCCGAAGCGTCGCTCGATATCCACCATCGTCGCCAGTTTGTAGTCCTCGGGCGGGGCGGGATAGCCCGAGACACAATGCAGCAACACCAACTCCCCGCAGCCCCCCTCGCGCGCCGCCTGCAACGCCTCGCCGATTTCGTCGAGGTCCGCCATGCCGGTCGAGATGATCATCGGCTTGCCCTTGCCTGCGACGTAGCGGATCAGCGGCAGGTCGACGGCCTCGAACGAGGCGATCTTGAAGGCCGGCGCGCCGAGTTCATCAAGCAGGTCGGCGGCGGTGGTGTCGAAGGGGCTCGAAAACATCGTGATGCCGCGTTTTCTGGCATGGGCAAACAGGGTCTCATGCCAGTCCCAGGGGGTGTAGGCCTGCTTGTATAGGTCATAGAGCGTCCGGCCATCCCACAAGCCGCCCTTGATCCGAAAATCGGGTGCATCGCTGTCGATGGTCAGGGTGTCAGCCGTGTAGGTTTGAATCTTCAGCGCATCCGCCCCGGCATCGACAGCTGCGTCGATAATCTTCAGCGCCTGATCGAGCTCACCGTTATGGTTCGCCGACAACTCCGCGATGACATAGGGAGGGTGGTCGCGCCCGATTGGGCATCCATCAATCGTCACACTGGGCTTCATCGTTCATACTCCGTTTTCTCAAATCGCCCGGGGAAGAGGCTGCCGGCGGTGTCCTTACCCTGGGCTTGGCCATGTTTCAGGACAGTCTGGTCCGTTTCTTGAGACGAATTTCATAAATCTCGCCATGCAATCGGAAGAATGCAGGATACCGGTCGGGGTCGCTGACACGGATCGCATCAAATTGACTGGAAATCGACTCTTTGGGGTCGATCTCGCTGTCTCTTGGCGTTCTGCGCGGCCAGTAGCTCGGCGCGCGATCATCCTGAGGCTGCGACTGTTCACCGGCTTCTATCATGTCGCAGACCTTGGCCATCAATTCGAGCGTCGCGTCGAAAAGACGCTCGTTGATCTCGTCGCACAGCGCGGTCTTGGGAATTTCAATCTGAGTTTTTGCCCAGATGGCTCCACTATCCACCGGTTCCTTCGCATCAAGCGCCGAGACGACGATTGCGTCGCCGCCGCTGAGGATGGTCCAGACATGCGGGCTCCAACCTCGACCCTCGGGGAGATCGCTCGCGTGCACAACCACAGTATGCTGGAACCGTGCACGAATATCCGGCCCGATCAACTCCGATACGGAAATCAGGAACAACAGATCACCCGATTGGATTTGCGATTTGTCGTGAACAAGATTCACGGCGTCTTGGGCCGAACGCCCCTTGATCCACCGACGCAGCCACTCATTCACCGGGTGATCCGGCGAGGAGCAGAGGATTTCGATCTTCAGGCCCATGTGGGCTCCTCCAAGAATTGCGCGACAAACTCGGCCCCGTCCCCGGCGCACAGGTCTGCCGACGCGCGACTCAGCCGCGCGTTGTCGTCCGGGTCCATCAATCGCTCCAGGGCAGCGACCAGGCGTTCCCTGAAGTCGGGCGCGAACAGCGGCCCCGTGCCCAGGGCGGCGCCGGCGTATTCCATCGCGGCCACGGCCCCGGCTTGGTTTGCGGCGGTTTCCACGATGATCGAGGGCAGGCCGAGGCAGCAGCGCTCCCAGGTGGTGCTGCCCCCCGCGCCGATGGCCAGGTCTGCGTCTGTCATCAGAGCGGCCATGTCGCGCACATCGACCAGCACCTCGGTCGGCCAAGGCATGTCAGCGGCCAGCGCGCGCACGCGCTCTAGCGCCGGGGCGCGGCTGCCCATGACGACGCTGATCCGCAGCGCCTCGGCCAGGTCGGCGTCTTTAAGCGCCCGGAGCACCTGCGAGGTGGCGTCGATGGCATCGGTACCGCCCATAGTGACCATCAGATGTGCCAGCTGCGGCGTCTGTCGCCGGGTCAGGGACCTCTCCCGTTGTGCGGCGAATTCGGGCCGCAACAGGGCAAAGCGCGGTCCGGTCAGGATGCGACAGTCATCTGACACCAGCCCGTCGTAATCTTTCGCCTCGCGGCCGAGGTTCTGGTCGAGCAATAGCGCCGCGGCCTGCGGGCGGTCAGCGAGGTCGTCGATGACCATGATCCGATCGACGCAATCAACAAGCCCCCGCTGCCAGCGTGCGTCGAGGGCATAATGGTCGACGATCAGCCAATCGGCTTCTGCAATGACCGCGCGGGATTCAGCCAGGTCTCGCTCCCACGACACCCCAGCCCACGCAGCATGATCGGGCGGAGAGGCTGGAGCAGGGCCGTCGGGCACGGACAGAAGTGACAGTTCGAAACCCAATTGAGCGATCAGATCTGCGCGATGCCCCTGATGAGCGCGCGTTACGAAATGGCAGACCGCACCCCGCTTGCGCAACTCTTGCGCGAGCGTGAGGCAGCGCATCATATGGCCATTGCCGATTTCCACAGACGCGTCAGCCCGAAAGCAAATTTTCATGCGCGACTACTTTCTGGCAGAATACGTGCCATCGCTTCTGCTCGAAGCCAATCATCTTCAGTGTCGATATCTTGCACCCTGTATCTTGGAAGTGGCAATCCTCGCGCGCCTGGTTCGAAAACGCCGCGCTGACTTGCCCATGTTTCTGCAAGTCCCCAGTAAAACTGTCCGGCGTCATGCCAGGCTTCCTCGAGATCTTGCGACCTAGTTTGCATCTCCGCGGGATAGAACATCTCTACACGACCCATCGCATCGCGGCGCAGTGCGCGCTGAATAGGGAAATCGTAGCTTGTGACACTAATCACATAGGGCGCAGCACTGGCCTCAAGAAGGTTCAGCCCAGACCTGAGGTCGTCAGGGCTGACAAAGGGTGAGGTCGCGTAAAGACAACAGATAGGCGTGTGTGGCTCAGCGCCCAAGCGGGCGACGGCGTCTGCAATTACCGGAACAGTAGGCGTATGATCATCCGACAAGTCCGCTACGCGACGAAAGGGCGCTTCCGCTCCATAGTCCTCAGCGATGCGCGCAATCTCATCATCATCGGTGGAAACAACGATACGGTCGAAGCAACCACTCTTGATTGCTGCACGAATGGGCCAGGCGATCATAGGGTCGCCAAAGAAACTACGAATGTTCTTTCTCGGGATGCGTTTTGATCCCCCACGCGCCGGGATGATGCAAAGGCTCATGCAAGCACTTCGGAAATAGCTGAAACGACCTGTTGCTGTTGCTCGTCGGTCAGTCCTGCATAGAGTGGGATTGAAATCGCGCGCATGTAATAGTCTTCCGCAAGAGGGAAATCCCCTGGATTGAACCCGAGCGCTTGGTAATAGGGTTGGAGATGGACTGGGATGTAATGCAAATTGACACCAACGCCTTTGTCGCGAAGGGCCTCAAAAGCGTTTCGGTGACGTGTCTCGTCCTCTAGTCGAATGACGTAGAGGTGCCACGAGGAAGCTGCCCCTGTCAGCCGACTGGGACGTCGAAGTGGCAGGCGAGCCAAGGCAGTGTCATATGCATCGGCAAGGTCGCGCCGGCGCGCGATGAATGCGTCGAGCTGGTCCATCTGACTCAGGCCCAGAGCTGCCTGCATCTCGTTCATCCGATAGTTCCACCCCAGCTCCAGCTGCTGATAGTACCACGGACCATCCGGCGTATGGGTCATCTGCGTAGGATCGCGAGTGATCCCATGGCTGCGGAGGCGCTCCATACGCTCTGCAATCTCAGCGTCGTTGGTCAGCGCAATACTGCCCTCAGCAGTCGTGATGATCTTGACCGGATGGAAGCTGAAAACAGTGATGTCGGAATGCGAACAATTCCCTACGGGCTTACCAAGATAGTCGGCGCCGATCGCGTGGCTTGCATCCTCGATAACGCGAACGCCATATTTGCGCGCTAGTTCGTTGATGCGCACCATATCAGGCGACTGGCCGCACATATGAACGGCAACGATTATTTTCGGTAAGCGGCTGTCTTCCTGCGCTCTCCGTAGTTTTCTCTCCAGAGCGTCAGGGCAGATATTGAACATTTCAGGATCAATATCCACGAAATCGACATCTGCACCGCAATAGCGCCCGCAATTGGCTGAGGCGACAAAGGTGATCGGGGATGTCCATAGTATATCTCCGGGGCCCAAGTCGAGCGCCAGACACGCAATATGCAAAGCCGAGGTGGCGGAATTGACCGCCACCGCATGACGCGCACCGACCCGCGCTGCAACAGATTTCTCAAAGCGCTGAACCACCGGGCCTTGCGTCAGGTAATCTGACTTCAACACATCCGTGACTGCACGGATATCGGCATCGCTAATAATCTGGCGCCCGTAAGGGATCATTAGATTGCTCCAATCTTGTCGCGATTTGCGTCAATCCAGTCTGCTAGATCGGCTTTATCCATCCATTCGGTGTTTTGATCGCTGTTGTAGTAGAAGTTGTCGTCAACCTTGCGACCGTTCTTGATCCGCTCTGGATCTTTCGCCCATTGATTGATGTTTGGAAGGATCTTGAAGTGCTTGTCATACTCGTAGGTGTAGGGTGCGTCCTCGATGCCGATCATCTGCTCGTGCAGCTTTTCTCCGGGACGAATACCGATGATTTCCTGTTTGGCACCGGGTGCGATAACCTGCGCGATATCCATAATGTTCATCGATGGGATTTTTTTGACGTAGATTTCGCCACCGATCATGTCGTCAAAGGCGTGCCAGACAAGCTCGACACCGTCTTCCAGCGAAATCATGAAACGGGTCATGCGGGGGTCAGTAATGGGCAGAACCCCCTTGTCCTTGATGGACTGGAAGAACGGGATGACCGATCCGCGCGAGCCCATCACATTGCCGTAGCGGACGACCGAAAAGCTCGTTTCGTGTTCACCCGAATAGGCATTTCCGGCTACGAACAATTTGTCGGAAGCCAGTTTCGATGCACCATACAAGTTGATAGGGCTCGATGCCTTGTCGGTCGAAAGCGCCACAATCTTTTTGACGCCGCTGTCAATCGCCGCGTCGATCACGTTCATCCCGCCGTTTACGTTGGTCTTGATGCATTCAAAGGGATTGTATTCGGCGGTCGGCACGATTTTTGTGGCAGCTGCGTGGACGACATAATCAACTCCGTTGAATGCGCGGTACAGCCGCTCACGATCGCGCACATCGCCGATAAAAAAGCGAACGCGCCGGTCGCTCTCGAATTTCTTGGCCATATCCCATTGTTTCATTTCATCTCGCGAGAGGATGATGATTTTCTTGGGGTTGTATTTCTCAAGTGTCATCGGGACAAAGGCATTGCCAAATGATCCCGTTCCACCTGTCACGAGTATGGTGCTGTTTTCCAACATTTTCTTGTTTCCTATACTAAAATGATGCCGTCTATGATCTAGCGGCGCCAGATCCCTCGTGTGTCTATGATCATATTATTGGGGGCCGTCGCAGCCTTGAACGATGTGTGATCGACGAGTGCGACGTGAATATCAGCCTGCTGCAGGGCGTTGTCGTAGTCCGTGAGGATAATGCCATCGTCGATAAGTTTATCCATTTCTGCAATATTCGGCTCGACGGCCAGCACCCGGCCAGGATGGCCCGCTGCCAGCGTCTGTGCAATAGCCAGCGCGGGGCTCTCGCGCAGGTCGTCGATATCAGGTTTGAAGGCTAGGCCGTAGATCGCAAGCGTCACATCAGTGGCGGTTTTGTCTGGATTTGCGGTTAGGTGGGCGCCGACCGCAGCGCGGACTTTCTCGATCACCCATCTGGGTTTGTTGTTGTTGACCTCGCGCGCGGTTTGGATCAAGCGAGACTGCTTCGGCGCCGAAAAGACAATAAACCAAGGATCCACCGCTATGCAATGCCCGCCGACGCCAGGACCCGGTTGGAGGATGTTCACGCGCGGATGACGGTTGGCGAGCTCGATCAACTCCCACACATCCATACCTAGTTCATCACAGATGAGCGACAGCTCGTTGGCGAAGGCGATGTTGATGTCGCGAAAGCTGTTTTCAGTCAGCTTTGCCATTTCCGCCACGCGCGGTCCCGAGGCAACGACGCATTCGGCAGTAACGAAGGTCTTGTAGAGTGCCGCGGCACGCTCGGAGCAGGCCGGCGTCATGCCGCCGATGACACGGTCGTTGGTGACTAGCTCCTGCATCACCTTGCCGGGCAGAACCCGCTCGGGGCAATGCGCGATACGGATGTCAGAGGCTGCGCCCGCGTCTTGCGGGAAACTGAGGTCGGGCCGGGCTTCGGCTAGCCAGGCGGCCACCGACTCGGTTGCGCCGACGGGCGAGGTGCTTTCCAAGATTACCAGATTGCCAGCCTCCAGCATTGGCGCGATTGCGCGCGCCGCCGCCTCAATGAAGCGTAAGTCGGGATCGTGGTTCTCGCCCTCGAAGGGAGTGGGGACCGCAATCAGGAAAGCCTCGGCGGGTTCAGGTACCGTGGTGGCCCTCAAATAGCCCTCTTTCACCACTGCGCGTACCACCAAGTCGAGATCAGGTTCTACAATATGAACCTCGCCACGATTAATCGTGTCGACAGCGCTCTGGTTCACATCGACACCCACCACCTCAACTTTGCGCGAGGCGAACATGGCAGCGGTTGGTAGACCGATATACCCCAGTCCGATGACGGAAATGCGTTTGAAAGGAAGCTCAGGCATTATTGCTGATCCTGGTTGATCGTATGAAATGACAAAACGGCATCGCGGACCCGCTGAGAGGCCAGCCCGTCGCCGTAGGGATTGTGCGCGCGCGACATCGCGTCGTAGGCGGCTTGATCGTCGAGGAGCCTACTCGTTTCTCGTATGATCAAATCGGCATCAGTCCCGACCAGCTTGACCGTTCCGGCGTCCACCGCCTCGGGCCTCTCTGTGGTGTCACGCATCACGAGCACAGGTTTGCCGAGCGACGGGGCTTCTTCCTGCACTCCGCCCGAGTCAGTGAGGATGATGTCAGCGCGACGCATCAGATGCACAAAAGGCAGGTAATCCTGCGGCGCAATGAGTTTAACACGCTCAAGCTCACCGAGGCTGATCTCGACAGGGCCCTTAACATTTGGGTTCAAGTGCACTGGATAAATGATCTGGACGTCTTCCCGCTTCGCTAGGGTGGCAAGTGCAGTGCAAATACGCTCGAAGCCGCCCCCAAAGCTTTCGCGACGATGCCCGGTGACCAAGATAAGGCGCCTGGTCGGGTCGATGCCGAATTCACTGTCGTAGACTGCGCTTTGCTGTGGATCGTTCTCGAGCCTCTCAACCACGTCAAGCAATGCGTCGATCACGGTATTTCCAGTGATCGAAATCCTAACGGAAGGTACTCCTTCGGATTTCAAGTTGGAGGCCGCCTTTTCCGTCGGTACGAAATGCAGACGCGCGATGGTGCCGGTCACCTTGCGGTTGATCTCTTCGGGCCAGGGAGAATATATGTTGCCAGTCCGCAGGCCCGCTTCGACATGGCCCACCGGAATCTGCTGGTAATAGGCCGCAAGAGAGGCCGAAAGCGTGGTCGTTGTGTCACCGTGCACCAGCAGTAGGTCCGGCGCGTACTCTTCGAACACCGGCTTGAGCCCGGCAAGCACCGCCGCGGTGATCTCGGTGAGCCCCTGTCCAGGTTTCATAACGTTCAGATCGTAGTCGGGTTCGATCCCAAACAGAAGCAGAACCTGGTCCAGCATTTCGCGGTGCTGAGCAGTGACCGCCACACGTACATCAAGGCCTGGAGTTGCCTTGAGGACTTCGTAAACAGGCGCCATCTTAATGGCTTCTGGGCGAGTCCCAAAGACGAGCAACACTTTTTTCATTGAATCCTCAAAGCTTTCTTCTTGTCGACGCCGACAGCATTAAAATCCTGCCTGAGCAGAAATTCGTCGTTTCTCGTCAGAGGTAGTCCACCAAGCGAGTTGCTAATGCGATCAAGACAGCTTCTGTGAAGCGTTGGCATCTATCTCGAATTGAAGAGCCTCGATCTCTTCCTTGAGCGCCTCGTACTCTTTCATCTTCCGAACCAAAAACGCTCGCGTCAGGGCTGCCTTCCGCGCGATACCTTTCGGCGTCAAAACGTAGGCATATCGACGTTTGTCTTCCGCTGCTGTGAAATTCCCCAACTTCACGAGCCCTTTGTCGATAAGGGCGTTCAGCACGTAGTGGATCCCGCCAACACTGACGCCGACCGCGTCAGCCAGCTCTCGCTGAGACAGTTCAGGGTTCTCTTGCAGGAGCCGAAGCACGCGAAAATGCGTGTCTTCCTGCAGCTTGGTGCGCTTGCTAGTCATTTTAGGATTTTCTCAGGCTACCGCACAAGGACTGCCCGCAGGGCGCCTTGTTGGATGCAAATTGATGATGAGAAAAGGTTCAACATCGCTCAGTTACGAGCGGTAGCGAATGCTGCGCGCGCAAACAAGAGGGTATTTCAGAGTTTCAGAGACTTTCGCCACTTCGGACGCTTAAGTAGCCACCAACCCTCAGGGGCTGGCCCAACAAGAGGCGGACCTCACTTACTTTGAGGACATCGGCGGGCCTTCAACTGCGCACCGATAGATAGCCTGCTTATGTGACAAGTTCATAACTGAGCCACCCCGCCAACACAAGGTATGGTTCATAGGCGCCGTGGTGCGCCAACACCGGCCAGGCGAAACGGCCGCCCCACGATACCCGGCCCCCTGTCGCTCGAAAATCAAGCACCCGAGCCAATATGCTGCAAGTCGGACGCCTGCCGCGCTACCTAGGACCGCACGGTCTCGTTTTCCAACAGTTTTTCAGGTAGCCCTTGGCAATGACCAGGTTCAGCAGCTCCGAGCCATATTTCTCCTCGGCATGCTTGTATTTTTCATGCACCTGGCTCATTTCGCGCTCGAGCTTGACGATCTGTTCCAGCGGGTCGCCCTTGAGTTGTTCCGGTTGCGGTGGCTTGTAGTCGGTGCGCAGTTCTGGCGGGCTCGCCTTCAAGGGGGCGTCCGCGTGTGCAGCGGTGATCGTGTTCGCCGCAATCATCAATTCCACCGCCTCGATCTGCCTCGCGGCCTTCATCTTGCGCAGGTGCCGTGTCACATCCGGGGTGAACTGATGGTCCTGCAGCAGTTCCACCGTTTTAGGACAGATGCCGTGCAGCAGGTTTATCCGACTGTTGATCGTCGAAAGGTTCACGTTGAAGGCGCGCGCCAGCCGTTCCTTGCTGACGCCTTTGTCGATTGTTCGACGCAGCATGTATTGCTCCTGCACTCCCGGCTGTATTCTACTGCTGCCATGGCGCGTTTGACGCCTTTGACGATGGTCGAGACCGGCAAGCCATCATTCTCGAACTGCTCGGCACATAGGCGACGTTGATGCCAGCGCGCTTGCAGATGTATTCGTAATAGGCGCTCTCGTCCGCGTCCTGGAACCGGCCCCAGCGGCTGACGTCATAGACCAGGATGACATTGAAATCGGCCGCGCCAGATTCCACATCTGCGATCAGCTGCTGCTGGGCTGCACGCCCGCCGATGGAAAGGCCGCTCTTGCCGTCATCCGCATAGGTCTTCATGACCTCAATGCCGCGCTTTTCGGCGTATTCGCGGATCTTGTCGGACTGGTTGTGGGTTGAATACTGCTGGTGCTCCGTCGATATGCGCACACATTGCGCCGCCCGAAACTCGGTAATCTCGCCACTCCCGTCCAACTCAGCCTCCAAGTCGGTCGGACGTTCGCGTAGGCAGGAAAGGCTATCAAGCTGATAAAGCGTTTCGAAGAAAACCTGAATCGCTGGGGATTCCCAAACTGGTCTGATTGTGATCCATCCTGTTTGGGAGGATGAACTATGTCAGCACCTTTGCCATCAGCGCTTCGGGCGCGGTTTCAGAAATATATTGAGGAAGGGCTAAGCGGGCGAGCGGCGGCAGCGCGCTTGAAGCTATCGCCAGCAACGGGCGCCCGATGGCGGCATCAGATCCAAACGACGGGCCGGGCTGATCCTGCCGTACAGGGTCGTCCAAAAGGGTCAGGGAAATTGGCACCCCATGTTGGTTTTTTCGAAGAGTTGATCACCCAAGACCCTGATATCACACTGTTTGAGTTGCGTGATGCGCTTGCTGATGCAACCGGATTGCAAGTCCAGCACTCTGCTATCGGGCATCTGCTAAAGCGCCTCGGATTTACACACAAAAAAAGTCACTGGTCGCTACCGAACGTCACCGTGCCAAGGTGAGGCGACGACGTGAGGACTGGTTCACACACCGTTTGCCAGCCATTGCGCGGATGCCGGAAAGCGTTGTCTTTCTTGATGAAACAGCGGTCAAAACGAACCTCACCCGGCTGCGCGGTTGGGCTCCGCGTGGCGAACGCCTGACGATGGATGCGCCCTTCGGCAGTTGGGGAACCCAAACCCTGATTGCGGGGCTGACACATGAGGCTCTGATCGCACCTTGGGTGATCAATGGCGCGATGGATGGTCCTGCCTTCGCGGCCTATGTGCAGAAGGTCCTGATCCCTGAGATCGCGCCAGGCACGGCAATCGTTCTCGACAACCTCGCGACCCATCGCAACAAAGAAGCCGCTGCGGCGCTCAAGGCTCATGGATGCTGGTTCCTCTATCTGCCGCCATATTCGCCAGATCTGAACCCGATTGAGTTGGCTTTCTCCAAATTGAAGTCCCACCTTAGACGCATCAGTGCACGATCATTCACCTCGGTGTTCGAAGCCCTTGGCGATATCTGCGCAATGTACTCCCCGCAGGAGTGTTCAAACTACTTTCAGGCTGCCGGATATGCCTCAGGTTAAATTAGAAATGCTTTAGTGCTGGATTATCCCATTATATCAATGCTCTGCGCAGTGAATGCCGAGAGAAGTTTATCAAAATGTCACAGCACGCCCCGAAAACCATACTTGCATCCGTTCAAGTTCGAGCGATATGTGGGCGGTAAGGTTTTAATGAGGTTTCGACATGACATTCCACGATCGCGGCAAAAGCTGGTTTCTGGCACAGTTGAAGCCGAACTGCGCCAATATCGCGGACAAGAACCTCAAGCGCCAGGGCTTCCAGACTTTTCTGCCGATGGAAGAGGAAACAAAGCAGCGGAACGGCAAATTCGTCACCGCCACGCGGCCGCTGTTTCCAGGCTACATCTTCTTGGCTTTCGATGTGGCCCGCGGGCTCTGGCGGACGGTCAACTCAACCTATGGCATCACCCGGCTGGTGAGCTTCGGTAAGGAGCCGACGGCGGTGCCGTTGGATCTGGTCTCGCAGCTCATGCTGCGCTGCGACGCGCGGGGCAAGTTGCTGCCGCCGAAGCTTCTAAAGCCTGGCGATCAGGTGACCCTAACCAAGGGACCGTTTGCCAATTTTGTGGCAGAGGTGGAAAAGATCGCGCCCAACCGGCGCGTCTGGGTCCTCATGGACATCATGGGAGGACAGACCCGAGTAGCCGTCGGGGCGGATCAGCTGCGGGGGGTGTAACGCTGCTTCCGATAGGTTTCGGTCTGCAGGGACATCAATTTCGGGCCCCAAGAGGCCGACGCATGACAAGGTTCTTGAAAATGTGTAGCCCATGGGCTACATGAAGCGTGCCAACGGGAATCCCGAGTTCGGCACCGTGCTCAAAGTATTGGCCTCGCTCAACATCAAGCTGATTGCACAGCCTGATGGGTGTAGGTTCGCATCATACGGCGGCGTAAGGCGAGCCATTTTTGAGTTGGGGGCGAGCGGCAGCGTATTTCGCTGCCAGACCCGCTCGGGCTAGATGACTGCCGAACTCAATATAACACCAATGATTACAATGACTTAAGTGGTGTAGGGGGGGTCTGATCCGAGTCGCGTCCCCTCCGTCAAACCCCCAATAACGCAAACTATCGGAGGTCTTCCGGAGCCCCCTGCCCGATCACCTCGGGGTTAATCTCCTGCTGCAGCGCCTCGATCTCCGCGATCAAGGCCTCGTGTTCAGCCATGCGGCGCTTCAAAAACGCCTTCGTCAGTTTCGCCTTAGCCAAGACGCCGGGCGGCGTCAGAACATAAGTATAACGCAGTTTATTCCCAGACGCGCGGAAGTTTCCAACCTTCACTTGGCCCTTCTCGATCAAACCCTTCAGGCAATAGTTCACCACCCCAAGGCTAATGCCCAGAGATTTGGCTAAATCTCGCTGCGAGAGCTTCGGATCAGCTTCAAGCTCCCGCATCACGCGGAACCGGATATCTTCACTAACTGGTTTCGCCATAGCTTTCTACAGACATAGCTACCGCACCAGAGGTCGCTAGGGCTACCTCCGAGAATGAACGGCGCAGCGTTCACAGATGAACACCTATCTTCAATCGAAAGCTTGGAAAAGGCAGAATCCAATTTAGACGCCAAATTTATTGCAGTCAGCTTTCAGTCTGAAGAAAAATGCAGGCGCCGGCAGAGATATGGGCAGCGGTCAAGTGTCCAGTTCTATAGGCGCCAGTATCGAGAGAGACCCGGCTTGTATAGATACCCGGCTTCTCCACGATCGTATGACCGTGAACAACCACCTCCCCGTCGTCGCGCGGCTCTCTGAAGAAGTTTGGGTGCCCCCATAAAAGCGCTTCTTCGCGCTGCGCCCCGGGGTGACGCTTTGGGGACATCGCCGCATGAACGCAATGCATATTGCCGCTCGACCATCGCAGCGGCAGACCACGCAGCCATTCCTGCATCCCAATTGGCAGCGCGGCTTCCAATGCATTTGCCAGTTCAATCGATCCGGCGCTGTCCAACCCACGCTTATCGACAGAGACCCCAAAGCTTTGCAGGGTCTCCACACCTCCAAATTTCAACCATTCCAAACCTGCGCCTGCGGGATCATCAATGAAGTCGAGCATCATGCGCTCATGATTACCCATCAGGCACACGACTTTGTCCGGGTATTGCCGGGAAAGGGCGAAAAGCCGCGTCAGCACGCCCTGCCCGTCTGGACCGCGATCAATATAGTCACCGAGGAAAACGCATACCTCTTCACCGGTGGCGACCGCCCCTAGCTTTTCCAGCAACTCTTCGAGGAGCCCCGCACAGCCGTGGATATCACCAACAGCAAAGAAGGGCGTCTCGGGAGAGAAGTTGTCAGGGACGCCCTCCGCTTCTGCCCCACCGCGCCTTCCCCAGCCCATTAACCACGACGTAATCCACGCGCGCATTCCGCCCCCTAAGTGCTGTCTCGTTCCAGTCATCTTGCGAACCCTTCGGTTAACGCGACTGCGACCGATAGGCCACATCAAACTTCCGAAGGCGTCTGAATGCCAGAGCGTCGCCCACAGAGATTGCCCTGTCGCGGCTGAACAAGTATCCCTTCTTCTAAGGAACGGAGAGAGATATGACTCACAAGCCTTGCGCAAAGCCCACCTCACGTCGCCGAACTCAGCGCGCGATGGTCGGCGTTGGCTTGCTCTTGCTGCCCGCCGCAGCGCAAACGCAAGGTTATTCATATACAACTTATGGCACGGTCGGTTTGGTTGACATGCCGACAGCACAGAGCGCTGAAGACGCTGAGCTGACGGCGACATATAGTCAGTTCGCCAACACAGCCCGCACGACGCTGAGTTTTCAGATTACTCCGCGCCTTTCCGGTAGTTTCCGATATAGCAAGATTGATGACTACCTACCCGATGGCGGCGCTACTTTTGACCGCTCGTTCGATTTGCGCTATCGCTTGCTAGACGAAACCAGCAGCAGACCGGCGGTCGCGGTTGGCTTGCAGGATTTTATTGGCACTGGCATTTACTCTGGCGAATATATTGTCGCGACTAAAAGCATTTCTCCCCGCCTAACCTTTACAGGTGGTATCGGCTGGGGCCGGCTTGGCAGCTACAATGGTTTCTCCAACCCGCTCGGTGTCATAGACGGTCGATTTGATACCAGACCCGACCGTGATACCGGTCGTGGCGGTGAAATTGAGACATCGGGTTGGTTCCGCGGGGATGCTGCGCTCTTTGGCGGCGTGGCCTGGCAGGCCAGTGACAAGCTTACTTTGAAGGCCGAGTATTCCTCGGACGCTTACGGGCGCGAATCCCGATACGGCTCGTTCGAACATAAGTCGCCATTCAATTTCGGCCTCGACTACCGCGTTCACGAAAATGTTCACCTTCAGGCACATTACCTCTACGGGTCGACATTTGGCTTCTCCGTAAATCTACGAAACAATCCGAAGCATCCCGTTGTGAACGGCGGTAAGGGCCCCGCACCTTTGCCGGTTAAACGGCGCGCGCCGGGAGCGGCATCCGACCTCGGTTGGACTGAGAACGCTGGCATCGAATCCCGTCTGCGCCAACAAACTGACACCCTGCTAACAAACGACGGTATGACGCTTGAGGCAATGAAAATTAGCCCGAATGCGGTGACCGTCCATATCCGCAACGAGCGTTATCTCGTCCGCTCCGAAGCCATCGGACGGACTGCGCGCATCCTCACACAGGTCGTGCCGGCATCGGTAAAGACCTTTACGATCGTCCCGATGGAGAACGGCATTCCGCTTTCTGCGACGACATTGCACCGGTCGGACATCGAGGATTTGGAGCATAAGGCGGATGGTGCGTGGCAGAGCTACGCACGCGCTGACATTGACGATGCCGCGGGCAGCCTCAGGAATACAACCTACCTCGAAGGCCATTACCCAAAGCTGACGTGGTCAGTAGGCCCATACTTTAATGCAGGCTACTTTGACCCTGATGAGCCCATTCGCATAGATACAGGCATCCGGCTTCAAGGCCGCTATGATATTGCGCCGGGGTGGATTGTTTCGGGCAGCATTGAGCAACGTCTCGCGGGCAACATCGGTGACGCAGATCGCGGGGCCAATTCGGTGTTGCCAAAGGTTCGCTCTGAGACTTCCATTTATGCGCGCGAGGGTGACACGGCGCTAGAGCATCTAACGCTCGCGCATTACTTCCGACCCGGCAAAGACCTCTATGGACGAGTAACAGCGGGCTACCTGGAATCGCAGTTCGGAGGCGTCTCAAGCGAATTACTCTGGAAGCCCGTCGCCAGCCGCTTGGCCTTGGGGGCCGAGGTGAATTACGCGGTACAACGTGATTTCGACCAAAGGTTTGGCTTCCGTGACTACGAAATCGCGACAGGCCACCTTTCCGCCTACTACGACTTTGGTAACGGCTACCTCGGTCAAATTGATGCGGGGCGCTATCTGGCCGGCGACTACGGCGCGACCTTCACCCTTGACCGGGTGTTCGCCAATGGGTGGAGCGTTGGCGCCTATGCCACGTTTACTGATGTTTCTTTCGACGATTTCGGCGAGGGGTCCTTCGACAAAGGTCTTCGCTTCACCGTGCCACTGTCACATGTCTTGGGACAGCCTTCTGACAAGACTTATAAGGCCGTGATCCAACCGCTGACACGTGACGGGGGCGCTCGGCTGAAGGTCAGAAATCGTCTTTATGAAAGCGTGCGGAGCTATCATACACCCGAATTGAAAGACAGCTGGGGCAGGTTCTGGAGATGAAAAACATATCTATCGCCGTCTTGTCGCTTCTAGGGCTCCTGTCCGCCTGCGGGCCGGGTCAATCCCAGCAAAGCTTGCTGGGGCCAATCACTCAGACGCTTTTTGGTTTTACCAAACCCGCCTCGAAACCCTCTAGCATGGCAGACATTCGGCGACAGGTGACCCCAGAGGTGCGCCAACGGTTTCGACACACCTCTCTGATGATCGCCCAACTTGAGCAAAATGAGCGGGCCTCAATCCTCGTGCGAAAAGGGCTGAATGAAGGCGTCGAAACCTATTTCACCCCCGACAACATCTCACTGAGCCTAAAAGAAGGGGTGCTTGTCGGCACCCGCGGCCTTGGCTTTGACTTGATGAGCGGCGATGTCGCCGAAGTACTCGCAGGTTTGCGCGATGGCGGCCAAGCCGTCCGCGTTCATCGCTACCTCGATGGCGAAGATCAGATTGTGATCAAGAGCTACATTTGCGACTATAGCGGAAATGCCCAGATCACAGAAACCTGCTATGGCAAAGATCACAGCTTCAAGAACAGCTATAAAATGTCGGGGGGTAAGATCGTCGCGTCCCGGCAGTGGGTTGGCCCGGATCTCGGCTACATTCGGCTGGAGGATGTTTGATGCCGAGCACGAAAACTCATGCCGATTAGCGAACTTCAGTTCCTAATTCCGTCTCGCGGTCGTACGCTGCCGTTCGTTTTTATTCCGAGGTTCCTTAATGTTTAAACGTCTTATCGCCGCCTCTACTCTGATACTCCTCAGCGGTTGCGGGGTGGCCTATGTCTCTCCGAAAGTCACGGATGCTGGCAGCAAGGTCCGGATTGTACCTCTGAACTCGGAAACCGTTCTCGCGGCGAATAGGTCTACCTATGAACCCAAACAGCTTCCAGCTGTGTTTTTCCAGACTGCCGGCGGCGCGGGTGGTCTGCGCGGCGCGGGGCCGACCCCTTCGCCTGTTTCCCAAATTCAGACGAAGCCCGGCACCCTCGCGCTTCGCGTCCCCAACACCCCGCCGAACACGACCTATCATATTGGCGTGGGGGATGTCCTATTGCTGGCGACACGCAGTGGAAGCAGTACGGTCGAAGAACTCAGTGGCCTGCTTGCAGCGCAAAATCGGCGCCAAGGTTACACCGTTCAGGATGACGGCGCGATCGCCATTCCCGATGTCGGTCGCGTCAAAGTCTCTGACCTGACATTGGAAGAAGCCGAAGCGGCACTCTTTCAGCGCTTGCTGGAGGCGCAGATCGACCCCTCGTTCAGCCTTGAGATCGCAGAGTTTAACTCCAAACGTGTCTCTGTCGGCGGTGCCGTTGGAAATCCCACGGTGATCCCAATTACTCTGACCCAACTTACTTTGGACCAAGCCGTCGCGGGTGCGGGTGGCATCCAAACTCCTGATCTCGAATACGCATCGATCCGACTGTACCGCGACGGTGATCTCTATCAGATCCCGCTTGAACAGTACCTGCGTCGCCCAGACCTACAAAAAACCCGCCTTGTCGCTGGGGACAGTGTGTTTGTCGATACGGAGTATCAACTCGACCGGGCGCAGGCATATTTTGCCGAGCAAATCACCCTCCAGCAGTTCCGCCAGCAGGCGCGTGCTCAAGCTTTGGCCGAGCTCACTGCTGTCGTCGATCTGCGCCGTGCTTCACTCCAAGAAGGCAGAGCCAACTTCGAAGCCCAACTTGCGAACGACGCGGTAGACAGGGATTATGCTTATCTCGCAGGTGAAGTGACCAAATCCGGTCGTTTCACCCTGCCCTTCGGCCGAAAATCTACCCTTGCGGATGCGCTTTACTCCGAAGGCGGGATTGACACGATGACCGGCAACCCCTCCCAAATTTACGTATTGCGCGGCTCGAACGACCCTCGGGAGTTCGGCGCAGTGACGGCATGGAACCTCGATGCACGCAATGCGACCAATCTGATATTGGCTACGCGAATGGAGCTACGTCCGAACGACATCATTTTCGTCGCCGAGCAGCCAGTCACGCGGTGGAACCGGGTCATTACCCAGATCACTCCGTCGATTATCTCCAGTGTAGCCACCTCGGTTAACTAAACTTGTGGCGGGCTTTTCCTGCCAACCTCTTAGCCTCCTTCCAACGGTCTGCGCGCGCCACTGGCGCGCGCTTTTACCTGTCAGCGCAAGAAAAAGACCAGAGAGCTATAGATGTCCGATAAAAACAGATCAGGATGGTTCGTTGCCCAACTGCGCCCGCATGGCTTGTCTCAAGCACGGGTACATCTTAAGCGACAGGGATTTGAAACTTACTCGCCCTTGCTTATGGAAAGCTCTCGCAGTCGGCCGGGCAAAGGCAGCCTCGAGCGCCCGCTCTTCCCCGGCTATCTCTTCGTGAACTTCGATCCAAATCAAACTGGCTGGACAGCCATCAACAGCACACGAGGCGTTTCACGCCTCATTCTGAACGATCTCCGCCGGCCCAGACCACTTCCAGAAGGACTGATCCGCGCCCTACAGAACCGTTGCGATCCCGAAGAGGCTTACCAAGGTGAAAATGACCTTGAAGTCGGAGATCGCGTGCGCGTCCTCACCGGACCTTTTGCCGAACTCGTGACAAAGATCGAAGCTCTGCCAAGCGCAGGGCGTGTCGGCGTACTGATCGATTTGATGGGCAGGGAAGTCCGCTCTTCCCTGCCCCGAGGTCATGTGGCCAAGGTTGAAAAGTAACTTTTAAGTGAACTCTTGTGCCGCCTATCTGCATTCCGATGTGACCTGACATTGGGGAGTAATCTCGTCTATGTCACTTTTTTCAAATGGTTTTTTTAGCTCCAGCGACCTACTTTCGAAGGTAGTGACTAGCACGCAATGGTGAACCGCTTACGATTTGCCGGTGGGTAATTACTCAGTTTCAAGTGACTTCAACGGAACTGTTTCCTCGCCCATAGAATGTCCCTCCGATTTTGCTGAAGCTCTTACCCGAGCGAAAGCTTCTGGGAAGCCCCGGGCAGATCAACAGCCTAGGCTTATAGGCCCGCTGGTCCTGAGCGCACTTCGATAGGTGCGAACGAGTGCATATTGGCCCGCATCATTATCGAGAGACAGTGGCGAGTCTTGAAATACGATTGAGTCTACCTCATCGGAGAGGCGAGATTGGAGATGAAAAGAACATTCGGAACTGGGTGAACTTCTACACCCAACGACGCCCTCATTCCGCCTCGAGAGACAAAGCTCCGACGCCGGTTTGTCGGCAAAAATATTTGCGTAAATCAACCCGGCTAAACAGGTGCCACGCGTAGCGAAGTCTGCGTCAGATCTATTTGGGAGGTAGAGGGTAGTTTCGTCACTCTCACCCAGGTTTATGCGGATCCTGCATGGCATTGCTAAAGTTACCGTTGTAGTGAACGATTGATTAGCCGATTAACATGGGAACAGGCATTTCATGACCCAGCAACAAGTATTTTCCGACGGTACCCATAAAGATCGCGAGAATGATGATGAGATCGATCTCTCCAGCCTGTTTCGCACCCTCTGGCGGGGCAAACTCTGGATTGCGCTTTGCGGTTTGCTCGCACTACTGCTTGGGGGATACTATGCCTACGGCATGGCCGTACCGGTCTATACCGCCAAGGCCGCAATCGCTCTAGAAAGCCGACAAGAACAGGTGATGGACATCGAAAGCGTCGTGACCGGCCTTGGCGGCGATCAATCGACGATCAATACCGAGGTTGAGGTGCTCCGCTCGCGCGGTCTTATCGAAGATTTGGTAATGGACATGAATCTTCTTCAAGATCCGGAGTTCAACACCAGACTGCAACCTGATCCGAGTTTTTCCATCGGACAGGCGGTCAGCTTTATACGCGGCCTTATATCCGAACCGCAAGAATCCCAGCCTGCCACGGAGCGGGCTATTCTTGATTCTACGATCAATACTGTCCTCGATTCGATTTCGGCCTCTAACTTGCGTCAGAGTTTTGTCTTTGAAATTACTGTGACCACCGAGGATCCGGATAAATCCGCGGCGATGGCAAACAGACTTGCCGAACTCTACATCCAAGACCAAATTTCCGTTAAGTTCGAAAAAACAGAACAGGCCACGAGCTGGCTCAGCGAACGTGTAAGCGGTCTTCAGATCGAGCTAGAAACTGCGCAGGCTGAGCTAAAAGACTTCTCTACCAACACAGAGCTCGTGAACGCCGAAACCTTGGCTGCACTTAACCGCCAATTGAAAGACCTGCGGGATCGTCGCGCGACGCTCGCAACACAGGCCGAGGCTACGGAAAGCCGGTTGCAGATATTGGAAGACGCACGCGAAGCCGGTGCTGCTGCTTTTGTTGAGGTTGCAAATGATGCCGCTCTTAACCAAGTTTATCGGCGCCTCGAAGATGCCAGCGTCGGAGCCGAGACTGCATTCGAAACTCGCGCGAACGCCCTGATTACCCGCGCAGAGCTTGAAGCCACGCGCTCCTTGTCTCAGTTGAGCGCTATTGACGAGTCCATAGCCGAGGTCAGCACCCGGATCGATAATCAGTCCGAAGAACTGGTCATCCTTGAACAGCTTCAGCGAGAAGTTGAAGCAAGCCGGCTGCTTTACGAAGCGTTTCTAAGCCGCCTTAAAGAAACCAGCATCCAACAAGGCATCCAACAGGCCGACAGCAGGATCCTCAGCCGGGCCGTGGTGCCAGCTAACCCCTCCGCTCCCCGCAAATCCCGAATATTGGCGCTCTCCTTGATCCTGGGTCTTATGGCTGGCTCCGCCGCTGTACTGCTCCGGGAAATGGCTCAGAACACGTTCCGCACGGCCGAAGATCTTGAGGCGAAGACCGGCCATTCCGTCATCGGGCAGATCCCAAAAATTCCAGCCAAGCATCGGCGGAACGTTTTAGAGTATATCAGTCAAAAGCCTAATTCAGTTGCTGCCGAATCCGTTAGAAACCTCCGTACATCGCTGCTCTTGGCGAACCTCGACACACCGCCAAAAATCATCATGTCGACATCCTCAGTTCCTAGAGAGGGTAAGACTACGCAATCTATTTCACTTGCACAGAACTTCGCAGGGCTAGGTGCAAAAGTGCTCCTGATCGAAGGTGATTTGCGGCGCCGCGTTTTGGACGAATACTTCGGACACGACCAAAAGCACGGCTTCCTATCCGTCATTTCCGGCGAAGTTCCTCTTGAAAAAGCCATTGTACATGACGAAACGTTGAAAGCTGACATACTCTACGGTGAGCAATCGACCATCAACGCTGCCGATTTGTTTTCATCGAACACATTTGCTGACTTCATTAAGGGGCTTCGCGAACACTACGACCATATCATCATCGACACGCCGCCTGTACTAGCCGTGCCGGACGCCCGCGTGATCGGCCAGTTGGTCGATGCCGTAATTTACACCGTTCAATGGGATTCCACCCCCCACCGTCAGGTACTGGACGGGCTTAAATCGCTGCAGAGCGTCAACGTTCGCGTGAGTGGTTTGGTGTTGAGCCAGATTGATGGCAACAAAATGAAACGCTACGGCTATGCCGATAGTTACGGGGACTATTCAAGCTACTATCAAAAGTAGGACCGCGTTTTGGTTTGCCCCTACGATCCTCTGACCAGAATAATTGTAGGGGGAAATCGCACTGTTTAAACAAACCGGCGGTAGCTCTTGTTTCCGACAAAGGCGGCCCTCGAGCATTCACCCTGCGCCGCCTGATTAAACACGGTGCCAATGATGCTCTAGTCAGAAGTTCGGAATGCCCGCATCGCTTCCTCAACCTTCTCGCAGCAAGTGCGGTCAGACCGGACCACCAGAAGGGTTGCGTCGGCCTGTTCCGCAACGATACGCGATGTCGGTGCAAGAAGGATCGGCGGCGTGTCGATGATCACCGTGTCATAGGCTTGCCCCGCCTTGTCGATCAGCCGTTTAAAACAGTCCAAAGCGAAAAGATCGCTCATAGCAGGGTCAGTCATCACAGAGCAACGCATCCAGCCCATAGCCGCCAATGTCACGTATGCCCTCTTCAAGAGTCGCCTCTTCTCGGAAAACTAGACCGAGTGCTTTGACAGGCGGTTCCGACAAATGCCGAGTTAGACCGCAAGCGCGGATGTCCCGGTCGATCAGGAAGCTGGAGCTCCCAAGCCCATGGAGACTTTGCGCCAACGCTATCGCAATGGTGGTCTCCCCCGCGACCGAACCGGTGATGACGATAACCTGGGATCCGCCGTCTGCGTTCAACCGTAGGACCGACGTGCGAAGGTCGCGCAGGGCCTCTGCTGCGGCGGAAGAGGGTGCATCGGCGATATCCTGTGCCACATTCGCGCCTTTCAATACCATTTTGGGATCTGAGCCAATACAGGGTGGCCTGTTGCGGCCTCCAGTTCGCGCGCGGTGCGGAAACCATCGCGCTGCATTTCGCGGCCTAGAACGACCGCCAAACTCGCGAGCAGGCGAGACACCGCCGACATCGCTAGGATCAACATCCGGCGCGAAGTCGATGGGCGAAGAGGCACCACCGCATGAGATAGAATGCAGCTGTTCGCCCAGTGATTTCCCTACAAAGCCGTCGTTTCATTCAAGCGCGACAGGAAATGCTCGTTGAGCATACGCGCCGCCTCAGCTTCTCGGGTAAGCTGTTGGAGGATGATCAAATCGCGACCTTGCTGAGAGGTGCGCGCTTAACTCAGCTTTCGAAGCGCAGAGCGCGGCCAGCTGTTGTTGCAACCGAAACAAATCACCCCGGCTTAGTTGAAACACGGTTTGGAACCTTGCCTCAAATGCACGCGCAAGCCAGTTCCTCCTTCAAGCCGTCGAAAAGTCCGGCAAGCTGCGCATCCGCAGAAGCATTGACCTTCTCCGCAGATGTCACTGCGGCTTCCAGAGCCGCGCTCTGTCTTTCCGAGGCTCCACGCGCTTTCTGCGCCGTCGCAATACTGCCACGCAACTCTTTGATCTGCCGCTCCAGCCTGCGAAGGGCCGCCACCGATACCAGTTCCGTTACAGCACTGAACGCGGAAACCTTCGCTTCTGGGGTTTGGAGGCTTGTCTGCATGGCTGTGACACGCTCAGTTAACCAAACCACCGCCTGTTCTGCCGCCTTTGCCTTTTCTTCGATCTGGTGAGAGACGTAGAGCTCCACGATGGTATCAGCGATCAGCGCGGCTTTGCGGGCATCTTCACTTTCGACCGTGACCTGAAGCTCCCGGCTCTGCTGAATGTTACGGAAGGTGACTGATTCGAGCAATTTCAAGATCACCGCATCCCGTTCCCGCTGCGCTTCTTCCGGTTGACCTGCCCCCCGCGAAATCCCTCACCGTAATGTAGAGTCTGCGCCGACCCTGAAGGAGCAGACACATGCGAAAGAGCCGTTTTACCGAGGCGCAAATCATTGGGATGATTAAAGAACAGGAGGCCGGAATGCCGACGGTTGAGGTATGCCGCAGGCATGGCCTGAGCACCGCCACGTTCTACAAACTGAAGGCCAAGTATGGCGGGATGGAAGTGTCCGAGGCTGCAAGGTTGAAGGCGCTCGAAGACGAGAACGCCAAGCTCAAACGCCTGCTGGCCGATACAATGCTCGACAACGTGGTGCTGAAAGACTTGCTGGGAAAGAGCTGACGACATTGGCGAAGCGGCGAGACGCGGCGTTCCGGGTGATGCGGGATCATGCGATCTCGCAGCGCCGGGCATGTCGGCTTGTCGGTGTCGATCCAAAGACTGTTCGGTGTGAACGCCCGCCGGACTGTGCTGAGATACGCAAGGAGATGCAGGAGATCGCCGGCAAGCGGCGCAGGTTCGGTTACCGCCGGATCGGCGTGCTGCTGGAGCGCAAGGGCATGACCATGAACCACAAGAAGCTGTATCGCATCTACCGCGAGGAAGGGCTGTCCGTGAAAAGGCGGCGCGGTCGTAAGCGCGCACGTGGGACGAGGACGCCGATGCCGATCGCGGGACAACCCAATGCGCGGTGGTCCCTGGACTTCGTGTCCGACAGCTTCGGCACCTCGCGGAAGTTCCGGATTTTGGCGGTGATCGATGACTGCGCGCGCGAGTGTTTGTGCCTTGTAGCAGACACGAGCCTGTCCGGCGCACGCGGCGCCCGGGAGCTCAGCGCTCTGATCCGGATCTACGGTAAGCCCGGCTGCATTGTCAGTGACAACTATGGGACGGAGTTCACCAGTCGGGCCATCCTGAAATGGGCCGACGAGAACGAGGTGCCGTGGCACTACATCGATCCGGGTAAGCCGCAGCAAAACGCCTTTATCGAGAGCTTTAACGGCAGCCTGCGGGACGAGCTGCTGAACGAGGAGATATTCGACACCCTGGATGACGCACGGCGCAAGCTGGCCCTGTGGCGATACGACTACAATGCGGTCAGGCCAAACTCGTCCCTGGCCAACCAGACACCGCAGCAAGCGCGCCGGACGCTTGACCAATTTGAGGGCTCCGCGCCCGGCGCGCTTGCGCCAGACGGGCAACCAGAATACCCAGATCCAACCTGCAGGCTCTCGTTATGAATGAGGGAACAGCAGGGGGCAGGTCACGGTCAAAACCGCGCGCCGAATTCCGAGCCTTAGGTAAGGCCAAGCCGTTCGACCACCTTCGCCAGCAGCATCTGGCCCCGCAACACTTCGACTTCGGAATTCAACTCCGCCCTGTCGCCAGAAAACCGCCCTACAGCCTTCGGGAAGTCGATGATCTGCTCCTGCTCAGGCAGCAACCGAAGCACCGCCGTCGCACGGTAAAGCGGCGTGGCGAGGATATAGGCGTAAAGAGTGCCGATCAGCAGCGCGTAAGAACGCCCGCCGCAACCAGCCATTTCTCCCGCCAGATGATCCTGAATAGCCCCTCGGACTCGAGCCAGCCCGCTCCGTCGGAAGCCGCGGGGGACTGAGACCAGATGAACCCTACCTCCAATGGCGCGCGACAATTCCATAGATCGAAACTTTTATCCTTTAGCATGCGAACCATCGCGCTAGACTACCGCCCGGTCAGCGCAGCGACCGGCGTCAAGGTTTTAGAAAGAATGACGATATCGCCGCGCCGAGTCATCTTCTTGGGATAGGGCACACCCAAAACCACGCGCTTGCCATAAGCCACGTTGCTGCGGCCAGACACCTGCCACTTGCTCGTAACGCCGGGCCGCAGGCTCTGGTAGATGACAGCGCTCATACCGTAGCGCCGCAGTTCCCCAGACTCCACAGGGCGAGGGCCGACAAAACTCATTTCTCCGCGCAGCATATTGAGGAACTGAGGGGGCTCATCCAAACTGCTCCGCCGCAGAAAGTAGCCCAGTTTGGTGTTCCGGGGATCATGGTTGAGCTTATAATTTCAGCGTCCATTCCTCAACAGCGACGGGGTTTTCGTCGAGATATTGGACAAGGTGCTCCTGGGCGTCGGCCACCATGGTGCGGATCTTCCAGCAGCGAAACCCGCGCCCCCCTTTTCCCACCCGCCGGTGCCCAAAGAACGGCGCCCCACCATCGAGCGCGACCACCCCCGCGAGGACAAGGATCACAGACAGGAGAACGGGCAGCAGGATCACGGGAAGCGCGATGTCGAAGGTGCGCTTCCCCCATCGCGCATAGGCGGTTCCAGACCGGCGCGATGGGAAAGACCGCGCCCCCACCGCGACCGGGCTATGGGTAACCTGATGTTTCATAACGGCTGCCTCCCAACCCGCGCCAAAGCGGACACGGTTGCTGCAAGAAGCGCTGCCGGGAAACTGGGTTACAACCAGCCAAACGGCACCTTCGTGCAAAAAATTTGGCTAAAATATTACGGATGCAGGTTAAAAAAGTCTTAAACGCCGAAGGGCGCCTCATCCGCGAAAGCATCCGGGATCAGATCTTCCCAGAAGGCCCGCATCTCCGACGCGCAGAGCGCCGCCTTCCAACCCAGTCGAGAGAACTCGGATTTCAAAAGTTCATCGCTCAGCCAAGCCAAGAACAATTTTCGGTCCGCGTCGCGCTGTGTGGGAGAGCGGGATTCGACGATCTCCTGCACCCGCTCCATGATCGCGGCCCGCGCTTTACGTTCTTCTTCAACCACTTGCGCGCGCTCTTCTTCCGCAGCATCGCTCTGCGTCGTTTGCGCTTTGCGCACCACCACCGCCGCGGCTTTGGCCTTGGGCGATGGGGCAGCAGGCTTCTCTGATTTATAGTCGTTCTGAAGCGCAGCCCTCAGATATCCCACCGGGCTGTCGACGCCCCCCCTGCCCTTTAAATAGGTAATCTTTTCCGAAACATAGTCCTCACCATGTTCGGAAATCCATTGCCGCGCCAACCGGTCTGAGACGCCCAAATCCATAAGCGCGGTATAGACGGCCCCCTGCCGCAGCCCTTCCCCATCATCAATGTCGAGCATGGCAAGCTGCGGGTTCTCTTTTATGAGAAACCGGATCTCACTGACCTGCCGCCCCATCTTGTGCAACTCGGGCGTGATCAGGATGTTCGAGGTCTTGTTCACCTCCGCCACGGCTGGCTTGATGATCTTGGCATTCAAGTGCTTAAAACTTTCGTAATAGGCACTTCCATCCACCCCCATGAGCCGGCGAAACAGATCAATCGGCCACCACCCCGTCGATCCGGTGCGCAGAAACCGATAGCAGTTTTCATAGAGCGCCAGCGCATGGCCGGAGGTGAACCGCCGCTGGATAGTCAGATTAATGAGCGCGAAAACCTTCGGATCATGCAGTTTTTGCGCCAAAGCTGGCGAATAGGCATATTCACAAACCCCCGCCGACAGCTTCGCATAGGACAAAAGCGCTGAGACGCCCCATTCCTGCCGCCCGTTGGCGTCCAACATATCCCATTCAGCCGTCGTCTCGGCCAAACTGCGGAGGGACTGTTTCAACGTGTCCATGTCGTTGGAGTTATAGCCCACCATCATGCACAGGGTCCGCGCATCAATCTGATGTTTGTTGCGCGTCACCAGCGTGTCATAGGCATTGAGGAGAAGAACATTGCTCAGCTTCCGCTGTAGTAGCGTCAGCTTACCCGAGACGTGGATCGCCGCCACGTTCTTCTTCACCGACTGCCGGCGAAGCGCGCCGGTCAATTTGTCATAGGGGATGCTGCTCATCTCGGCCTCTACGCTGCCGCCACCGCCCCGACGCTTCGCGCTCTCAGGTGACCTCGCCCATTATTGCGCAAAAGGTGCCCAATCTCAATCAATCAATGGGGACCCGTTTACAGGGAAAAGGCATCCCGGAAACGGGTCCCTTACGGTATATTTGCCTTACTCGCGGGGGCCGAGCGAAGAAAACGCGGGCTTGGATGCCCGGAAAACGTTCCAAAACGGCCTTCCCGACGATCGGTCCCCCTCCTCCCGCGAATCGGACCCCATTCTACCGCTTACAGGTACTGGCGAACCTGTAAGCAGGTACCCATAGACCCGCAAAGTGGTACCTAACTTGCCGTAGTGCGTTGATAAGAAACGGTTACCCAGGCCCAAAGATTCTAAATCTAATAAACAATAACAAACTATGTGAGCTTCTCTTAGTATGGATTCTGGTTTGAAGACACCGGTTTCGCATGCGAAACCGGCAAGACGCTCTCAACATGTACAGCGCGCCTTACTGATTCACATTTCCGAAAAGATGTGCGACAATAAGTGTGATAACATCGAATAATGATGATCTGACCGAGGCATCGCAACATGGACAAGAAGTCGGGCACCCGCCTGCCCCCCTATTTCAATCTCGACCCTGAAACCGCAGCAGCGAAGCTTAGCGATCCGGTAGACACCGCCCGATTCGCCAAAGCCGCCGCTTTTGCTGGGCGCGGAAGGGCTGATCTCGCTAAACGTGGGTATGCCCCAGACGGCCAGAAAAAGCTTCGAAAATTTTCGACATGGGAGATTTGCCGCTACCTCATCCCCGTGGCCCCTGCCCACCTGCGTAGGGTGCTGAACAAACACCCCGAACTTCCCCAAGGCGAGGGTGCCGGAAACGCAAAGCGGTTCAGCCTCGAAGAAATCCTTACGCTGCGAAACCACTTCGCCGAAGAAGGTGTCAGCACCAAAGAATACCGCCCCTATCGCCCCAAAGGCCTGCCGGCAAAAGTGGTCGCCGTGGCGAATTTTAAAGGGGGTGTTGGTAAGACCTCAACGGCGGCGCATTTGGCCATGTCTGCAGCTTTGGACGGCTATAGAGTGCTTGTCGTCGACCTCGACTCCCAAGGCTCGATGACCTCAATCATGGGCGGTCAGGTTCAGGATGAGTGGCAAACCATCTTCCCTCTCCTCGCACGCGATTATGCGATGCAGGTGCAGGCCGAAAACCGGGTTCGCGCCGCGGCCGCGGAGCCCGAAATTCCTATGGACGAAACCCTGACCGAGGCGCTGACGATCTCACTCAAAGACGTCGTTCAAAAGACCCATTGGCCCAACATCGACCTCATCGGAGCCCAGCTCAATCTATATTGGGCGGAGTTCCAAATCCCCGTCTGGCGGATGGCATTGCGGCATTGGGCCCTTTGGGACGCGCTCTCTTCGGCGCTGGATTCGGGGGGAGCGTTGGATGAATATGATATCATCTTGCTCGATACGCCCCCTGCCCTCGGCTATTTAACAATCAATGCTTTGGCCGCAGCAGACATCATCATGGTGCCTTTGGGCGCCTCGTTCTTGGAGTTCGATTCCACCGGTCGTTTCTTTGACATGCTCTATTCCACCTTCGCCTCGATCGAGGAGGGAGAGAACGCAGCGCGGCGGCGCGAAGGCTTGCCGGAGATGAAGTTTGAGTGGGACGTCGTGCGCGCAATCATCACGCGCTTTGACGCAAGCCAGCAGACCGATTTGGCCAACGTGATTCAGGCTTATTTCGGTGATATGACAAACACTTACCGGCAGGAGTTCACGGCAATGGTCGGGCAGGCCGGAGAAAGTGTTAACGGGATTTACGAGGCTGATTACCGGGATTTCAACCGTGAGACCTATACCCGCGGTCGGGAGACCTTTGATCGGACCTATGCCGAGTTCAAAGAGATATTGCTGGGCGCATGGTGGCGCGATGATCAAGAGCGGAAGGAGGCCGAGAATGGCGAAACGCAGACAGCTTGAAGTCCCCTCTGCAGAGGCGCTTAAAGAGATCGAAGAGGGTTTCGCACGCGAAACCTCCCGGATTGGCACCCGGGCACCGATCGCCGATGTCGCGGCAGATGCGGCCCGGCATAAAGACCCTCTGCCCCAGCATCTGCGCGAAGAGAATGCGCGGGACAAAGCGGATGCAAAGGCGCTTCGACTTGCGCGGGAAAAGGGCCTCGTTCTGACTGAAGTGCCGCTGCATGAGATCACTGCCGATGCGCTAAATCGTGATCGTTTGAAGATGGACGAAGAGGACCTGGCCGAACTCCGGCGGTCAATCGCGGACCATGGGCTTCGCTTGCCGATCGAGGTTTTTGAGTCGGCCAATCCTGACGCCGCGGGGAAATATGCTCTGATTTCAGGCTTTAGACGCCTTGCCGCCATGCGCGAATTGAATGCGCTTTCGGGGGGTGAGCGGCATCAGACGATCCCGGCTTTTGTGCGCAAACCAGATACGCTTGCCGATGCAATTGTGGCGATGATCGAGGAGAACGAGGTCAGGACTGGGCTCAGCCAATATGAACGCGGGCGGGCAGCCGCGATCACGGTGCATGATGGGGTTTTTGCCACTGTTGATGAGGCCGTCGCAATGCTGTTCTCCTCGGCCAGCAAGGCGAAGCGGTCGAAGATTCGATCCTTTGCTTTGGTTCATGAGGAGCTTGGGGACATGCTCCGTTTCGGACCCGAATTGAGCGAACGCCAGTGTCTTCGTATTGCCACCGGCCTACGCGCGGGGCAAAGCGAGGCGATGCGAAAGGCGCTGGAGTCTCACACTGTGGCTACCGCGGAGGATGAATGGGTGGTCTTGGAGCCGTTGATCGATGCCGTCGAAGGTGTCGGCACCGATCCCAAACGCGGGGGGCGGCCTCGAAAAAGCGTGAAACGGTCTAGGCCGGTAAACTTGGCCAATGATGTCACGATGGAGCGTGCGCGCACCGAAGACGGTTATACGATTCGCATTCGTGGCGCGCATGTGAACGAGGAGATGATTGATCTGGTCATGGACCGGCTCAAATATTTGCTTGAAGAAGCCTGATGCGGCGAGGGAGGTTTCGCGCGCGAAACCTCCCTCGCCGCCTACCCGAAATCAACGGGGTTTCGCACGCGAAACCCCTCCCCAACCCGAAGCGTAGCCTCCTTCAAGGTGCCGTTAATTCGCGCCTCCAAATCAGAAATCCTTAGTTCTAAAAGGAGGCCTCGACGCCCATTCTCGATACCTTCAAAGAGCACCACAACGGATTAACCGGCCCTGTCTACGGCGGGTTCGGCGTGGCGCCAAGTGATGCGGCAGACCTTCTTCGGATGAACCGCGGGGTACTGGTGCTTCTGCTGCCGATCTGCCGGTGGTGCTAAAAAGCGGGGACGCGGTCACCCTGCCCGCCCTTTCGCCCGGCGTGTTCTATCCAATCCGCATCACAAAGGTGTTGGCGACGGGAACCACGGCTACAGGCGTCAAGGGGCTGATCTAATGTTGGGGGTCAGAATGCACCTCTCCGCGGCATACCGTAGCTGGGTACCTATCGCTTTTCCAGCAGGGGTCAATTGGGATCGGGTGCACTTTGATATTGGTATCGAACAGTTTTGCAGGGCCTATCGCGCGGCGGTTGAACTACGCGATCTGGTTGACCCGGGGATCTGGACCGGCGCAGTGATCCATGTCGATGGCGCGGCCGGTGATGACGCCAACAGTGGCCTTTGCGGGCAGGACGATGATTTCGCTGATGCCAAGAGAGCGTTCCAAGCGGCCTTCAACGCCGGCAACGCCACGGGCGGAGCTTATCGCGCTTTGGTTAAGCCGAACACCTACGCCAAGGCGGCTTTCAACCATCACGTTAGTGACATGCCGAACCCGCCTCTCGCGGTGATCGGTTGGGCAGGGCCGCTGCGCTATCGCGCGGTGTTGTCAATCGTAACATGGCGCGATGCGCGAATGAAAGCTAGGTGGGCGGGTGTTTCGCAGCGATCTTCTGACACTGGCGTGGCTGTGTACCGAGTTAAGCGATCGCTCGGCGGTGCCATCTGTGCGGCGACGGAGAATACATACCCGCGGTTACCGACTTGCACGTTGTAAGAAAGAAGCCGTCCGGAATTCTTTGTGTGGGCGGTGTCCTGAACAATCGGGATGTTGTGTGTCGGGGTGGAGGACAGCATAGACGAAAGAACAGTCTATCCGAGTAGGCGTGAAGCATGGCGCATGGCCGCTTAGACAAGTGAGCGATTGTGGCTCCCTTTGGTCCCACGTTGCCAGAAATACAGCGAAGGCGGAGTGGCATCTCTGGACGGCTCTTTGCGGAGCATAGTCGAGATGGCCAGGGTGTCAGAGCCCGGCAGCCTTGGTCAGGTTCACCCTAAAACCGTCGCGACGGCGCTGCTACCGCCGGGTCATTTCCGCGCTCGTGTGTCCAAAATGCTTTTGGACATAGCGCTCGTCGACTTCGGCTGAACTCGCCAGACCGGCGCGCAGCGAGTGGCCGGAGAACAGCGCCAAACGTTCTTCTTCTGGTAGTTCCGCTCGGATGCCTGCGTTCAATACGGTCTGTTTGATTAGTCGGGCGACATGCTTGTCGTTGAGCCGTGTCTCCGTGGCGCGTTTGCCATCCCGCGAGGTGCCGACGAAAACTGGCCCGAAATCGATCTTCGCAAAGCGCAGCCATTGCTCGAGCGCAATATACGGGGCAGCTCGGTTCCTTGGTGCCGCGGCCGATCTCGACCTCGCGCCAGCCGGTCTTGGCGTTAAGGGTAAGGAGGGCGCCTTTGCCGGAGAACTCGATCCAGCCGCCGGAATCCGGCGTATCGTCCTTGCCGGCATCCAAGCTGACGATCTCTGAGCGGCGCAGCCCGCCAGCATATCCCAGAAGCAGGATCGCTCTGTCACGCAGCCCACGCAGATCGAAGGGCAGGGTGGCGACCATCGCCAAGATATCCTCAGGCAGGATCGCCTCTTTCTGCACCGGCGGGCGCGCGTGTTTGCGTTTGATCCCGGCGAGCACTGTCGCGATGTGGCGGTTTTTACGATTAAAGACGAACCCGCGCTGCGCATAGTTCCAGGCAAGCCCGGATAGGCGGCGTTCGATTGTCGAGACCGATAGAGGGCGGGACGCCGACTGCGACGCGGAGGGGCGTGAGCCGGACGCCAGGTCGGCGAGGTAGAGGCCGATCATCTCGGGCGACGGAGGCACCGCTTCTGTGCCCTTCATCCGGCACCAACGTGCGAAGTGCGCCCAATCCTTCGCATAGGCCTTCAGCGTATTTTCAGACACTGAGGCCCGGGCATAGTCTCGGGCCGTGTCCACCAGTCGATCGAGCGTACCGGACCCCGCGACATGGGAGGGCAGGGCGATACTGTCGCTTTCGTCCTGATCTTTCCCCTCGACGCGAGCGTCATTCAACTTATCAGAGGGCGCTGATCTCGATTTCTCGGTCTCTGAAGGCATTTCACTGATGTCGGTCTGCCGGAATTTCTGAGACTGCGTTCCATTTGTTTTCAATAGCTTGCCTGTGTCTCATTTCTGTAATCGATTCAGGGTATGTGAGACTGGACGCCGATTTGAGTCACCATTGGTGAGACTATCCGGCACCCGCGCATTGAGCAAGTTATGTCCGATAATTTTCCGGCTGACAAGGATTGGGAAGAGGCCGAGTACCGCGCCCGCGTGATCGGGGAACTGCCGGCCCAGCTCACTCATGGCAATGTCGACTGGGCCATGCGCCAGCTGAATGTCAGCCGATCCACGCTCTTTCGCCTGGTGAAGCAGTTCCGCGAGGACGGGCGGACCAGCTCACTTCTGGCGGACACCCGGGGGCCCAAACCTGGCATGCAGCCGCTGAACCCGGCGGTGGAAGTGATCGTGTCCCGCCACTTCAAGGAGCTTTATGCCACGCGCCGCAAACCTGCCAAGACGCGGTTCTGGCGGGAGGTCGCTGCCGATTGTCGGACTCAAGGGTTGGCACCGCCCTCGATCCGTCGTCTGGGGCGCTGGCTGGATTAACATGACCAAGCTAAACTGATGGCCCGGCGAGAGGGCAGGGACAAGGCCGAGCGGCGCTATCTGGCCACGCCTGGAATGCTAGTCGCCAATGATCCGCACGACATCGTACAGATCGACCACACCAAGGTCGATGTGACAGTGGTCGACCCGGTGACGCGTCGCCCGCTCGGTCGTCCGACGCTGACTGTGGCAATCGATGTGAACACCCGCATGGTTTTGGGGTTTCATCTGTCTCTGGAGCCGCCATCGCTGCTGGCCGTCGCACTGTGTCTGACCCATGCGGTGATTGACAAATCGCATTGGCTCACAGCGCGCGGTATCAGCACGGATTGGCCAACGCGGGGCATCCCGCACGCGATTTACGTGGACAACGTCCTATGTCGGGAACTTCCGGCTGTTTAGGTCAGCAGGTCATGGGGCATCCGGCAAACCGGATGCCCTACAATCCTTGCCCAGACGGGCTCTGCCGTCAAGAAATGATCTCTTCCATAGCAAACACAGGGTACGCGCGATGGCGGCCCTCACCGTCCTTAATACGAGATCCCATTTCCCAAGCAGAAGGCCCAAACATTATCTACGAGGTCAGCACACTGCCTCCACGGCTCATCAGAGAGAGGTCCTTCCGCCTGGGCTCACCCCCTCGAAGAAGGGGCGATAGGGTTCGCCGTGTTTGACCACGGCGTGTACGGTGCGCGCCATCTTTGCTGCGATTGCGGTGTAGGCCTTGCGATGCAGATGGGCATTGTGACGGTCTTTGGAGATGTAGCGCTCGAACTTGTCGCGGAAGCTGTTGGTCCGCTTCAGTACTGCGGTCTGGCCGGCCATCCAGAGCGTGCGGCGCAACCGGGCATTG
>NZ_JBIFFK010000044.1:0-1469 GCF_043557045.1 Sulfitobacter sp. 1A15258
GCCAGCTGGCGGTATCGGACTGGCCGGTGCGGCTGGCATAAGCCGTCATCGAATGGGTCATTGCACTATCCCTGATTACACCGTCCCACCTAAGAGAATTCCAGCCGCCGGGGCAAGAGGTGGGCGGTGCCTTGAGCAGATTAACCCGTTAAGACTTTCTTAAGTGATTTTGCTTATACCGCGCCTACTTCAAAACCCGAAAGTTATCGTGGGTTATGACGCGGAAGTTGTCTGAGACCTTGTCGCGGAACTTCGTCCATTCCTGCGGGATGGTTTCACGCATGAATGCAAGGATGGCGTCGGCGAACTGCTTTTGACTTGGGTAGTAGCGATTGTGGGTAACGTATTGATGCAAGACGGCCCAAAGCCGCTCAATGGGATTGAGATGAGGGCAGTAAGGCGGCAGCTGGATCAGATGGATACGGCAAGCTGCCCTGGCGAGGAAGGCTCTGACATCGGGCCCTTTGTGGTAGGCCGCGTTGTCCCAGATGACATGAATGATGCGCTTGTCAGGGTTGCGCGCTTCGATCTTGGTCAGAAGCTGTGCTGCACTGACCCCATCAACGGTTGTGGGCTCGACAAAGGGTGCATCGAAGGTTTCAAGGTTCACAGCCCCATGAATATTCACACGACCGCGCCCTGCCGTGCTGAGAACCGCTGGATTTGATCCTACCTTCACCCAGCCAAACGCAGGCTTGGTCTGGTATTCCGGATGCACCGCATCGGCGAAGTAGACGGCTTCATCCGCTGGTAACTCACGCATCAGGCGGTCGTAGAATGCGATGAAAGCGGCCTGCTTTTCCGCTGATGCCACGCGCGGCAGGGACTTGGGCTTGCGGTATTCAAAGCCCAGTCGGGCCAGAAGTTTAATGCAGCCAGAATGGGAATAGTTCAGACCGCACTCAGCTGCGACATGGGCCCTGATCTCGACCGTCGAGCGACAGAAGCGTGCTTCCAGCCAGGCGCATAAAGCAACCTCCTGTGCCTGTGTCATACGGGACTGACCGCCTTTCCAGCCGTCGAAAGCAAGCGCATCCCAACCATCTTGCAGAAAGGTTTTATGCCAGCCCCGGATGGTATCGTCGTCCAAGTAGAGAAACTTTGCGATCCGAGCACAGCTTTCCCCGTCGTCGAGCAGCAGGATCGCATTTGCCCGGCGGGCAATGCCGTGGTCCTCGCGCTGGCAACGCACGCAAGCCTCAAGCTCGAGGCGGTCTGCTGAGGAAAGAAAGCCGGGGCGGATCATAGGCATAGCTGAATCGTTCCAAACCCAGCCGTCAAGTCACCAAATTCGGCTTCCGCAGGACTCGGAGTATATCTCGATTCGAGGGAAGAAACATTGGCTGTGGCGTGCCATCGACGCGGAAGGGGACGTCCTCAACATTCTCGTGCAAACGCGACGAAAACGCTAAAGCAGCCAAGCGGTTTCTCCAAAGGCTGATCAATCAGTTCGGCGAGCCGAGGGTCGT
>NZ_JBIFFK010000045.1:0-1461 GCF_043557045.1 Sulfitobacter sp. 1A15258
GGGAGTGGACAAAACATGGGGGTCATGCGGCGCGTTTTCTGTTTGCGACGGTCAGCCGACCATCGAGAACTGCGGCCCTTGTGACGGCTACTCGGTGAGCCCCTTTGGGCGACCACCGCATCCTTCTGCGCTTTCCCATGCGGGCATTGGCAATGTCATCGACTGATCCTTCGGCACGAGATGACGAGATGGGCAGCCCGTTACGGTACCGTCGGCCATAGTCGACAAGGGATTCCATGTTGTTCGCGAGATAGGTGTACAGTGTCCCGCATCGGGCCTGCACACGAGCGGCAGCGGTGCGGACAGCCAAAGGTTCTTCCGCAAGGCGGGTGCAATCGTGCATGAGCCCTTTCAGATAAGTTTCCGCGACCCGTGCTCTGCCATGCCACAGCCACCAGCGAAGGCTTTTCGCGGGGCGCTGGAACAGCACCGGAATTCCAGTGAATCCCGGTATCTGGACCAGACCCTGAACGGCGGCCTCGACATGTCGAATACGCATCGAGATGTGCCACCAGTCGAGGATATGCTTCACCTGGCCGTCGCCACCCATGGCATTCCGTATGAGGTTCGGGAGAGCAAGCTCGCCATCAGAGATTACCGTCAACAGACGGCCCGGCTTCCATCCAAAGTCTGACAGCTCTTCTCGCATCCGGCTGCCTGGCGATGCCGTCGCATTGGCGACCAAGCCAAATCGTCGGCACATATTGCGACTTTCAATCTTACCGACCACAAGATCCAGGTGTCGCTGCTGATACTCCGGTCGACAGCGGATATGCGCACCGTCCAGAAAAACCGTCAAACCCCCTTTGGGAAGTGCTTCAGCGGGATCGCCTGATGCCCTTCGACTTTTCTCGAGCCCAGTGGCTACTCTTCCCAACCGGTCACGCACCGTGGTGTGATGGGGCGGATGGCAGGGGAGGAAGCTTTTCATCAGCCGCGCGGCTTCGCGAAAGGAATGCCGGGACCCGAGTTCCGCATGGAGCCGCTGCAGCTCCGGGGTAGCCCGGTCAGGAAAGAAATAGGCCAGCGGAGAAATAGGTCCGCCGGGCATCGCCGCTGACCTGGCATCACACGAACAGCGGCGCAAGCGCGCGGCTTTGACCCGAACCCGCCCAAAGAGCGTGTCGAGATCGCGCGTGCGATAGTCATGAATGGCACGAACCGAGGCGCAATCCGGGCATACGCGGCTTTCTCGGATGATTTCCTCAACCTGATCGCAAAGAATTGCCCGCTGAATCTGTTCGACAACCCTCTTCCCATCCTCGAGGCGCAACCCGATCCCGTCTGGACAGGTCACCCGGTAGGGTCGTGAAATGCCGTCAAGCTGATGAGTGCGCTTCTCCCCGTTGTCGAAGGTAGTTTCGATTGTAATCCGTACGTCCATGGCAGCCCCACACGCAAAGAACTCACCTTAGCACGGGCCGCAACGACGAAGATGACCCCCATGTTTTGTCCACTCCC
>NZ_JBIFFK010000011.1:0-84915 GCF_043557045.1 Sulfitobacter sp. 1A15258
GGTGGCACCAAGGGCTCCGGCTCGGGTGGCACGAAGGGTTCTGGTTCTGGCGGCACGAAAGGCTCCGGCTCGGGTGGCACTAAGGGTTCCGGTTCCGGCGGTACGAAGGGCTCCGGCTCTGGTGGCACCAAGGGCTCCGGCTCGGGTGGCACGAAGGGTTCTGGTTCTGGCGGCACGAAAGGCTCCGGCTCGGGTGGGACCAAGGGCTCCGGCTCGGGTGGCACGAAGGGCTCCGGCTCGGGTGGGACCAAGGGCTCCGGCTCGGGTGGCACGAAGGGTTCTGGTTCTGGCGGCACGAAAGGTTCCGGCTCCGGCGGTACCAAGGGTTCCGGCTCTGGCGGTACGAAGGGCTCCGGCTCGGGTGGCACGAAGGGCTCCGGTTCTGGCGGCACGAAGGGCTCCGGTTCTGGTGGCACCAAGGGCTCCGGTTCTGGCGGCACGAAGGGCTCCGGTTCTGGTGGCACCAAGGGCTCCGGTTCTGGTGGTACGAAAGGTTCCGGCTCGGGGGGCACCAAAGGCTCCGGCTCTTGCGGCACTAAGGGGTCTGGCTCGGGTGGTACGCAAGGTAGTGATACCGGTGGCGACGATAAGTCCGTTCTTAATTTCCTGATGGGAGAGAATGGGGAGATCACAATCGCCGTCACGGAAACGCCGGAGGGGCAGTTGCACTTCAACCTCTCGCCCACTGATCCCGAAGCGGAATCCCACGCTGACATCAACGGGCTTTTCTTCAATGTGACTGATGGCAGCGCAATCGAAGAACTGAACTTCTTCCCTGATGTGAACGCCGAAGGCTATCACCTGACGGATGTGAAGGCCGTGGATGACGGTGTCGACGGTTTCGACGATGGTCCCCAAGCGGGGGGCAGCTTCGATGTGGGTCTGCAGTTCGGCACGACCGCTGACAGTTCCGATGATGAGGTCACAAGCACGAACTTCACCCTCTGGACCTATCCCGGCTCGCTGTCTTTCGAAGATATCGATCTGAGCGGCATGCGTGTTGTGTTGGACTCGGATGAGAGCGGCGGTGAGGTGCTTGAGGTGTCCGGTATGGTCGATCCTGACATGGAGGACTCCGATGCCGATACCTCCGACCCCGCGAGCGCCCTCATGGACGCGCTGACCCTCACTTCCGTGCCGGAGGAGGAAGACGAAGGGGGCGACACCTGCGAGGATGACGCCTTCGACATGGCCTAAGGGGCCGTCAGTCTAAAAACGAAAGGCGCGTCCCTCGGGGCGCGCCTTTTGCTTGGCGGGCGTCGCCCTCAGCGTCCGCGCATCCAAAGGACGAAGGGCAGGGCCACCAGATACATTGTGATGCCATAAACCGCCGAGGGCAGGGCATAGGCGCTGAACCCCGACACTTGGCCTGAGATCAACCCGGCGAGGGTGATGCCGAGCGTCGCGTTCTGGATGCCCGCTTCGATCGAGATCGTCTTGCGCGTCTGCCACGCCAGACCAGCCGCCGCGGCAATGCCCAGCCCCAACAACATCAGCGCCGCGTTCATGCTGATGAGCGCGGGACCAAGGCGGGCGAGATTCTGGGTGAAAACGCTCCAATTTCCGGCCAATGCGGCGAGGACAATCAGCACGAAGAGCAGCGCGGCGAGGGAGGAGAGGCCCGGCTCGATCCGCGCGGCAAAGCCGGGGGCGAGGTGGCGCAGGGCAAGCCCAAGCGCCACGGGCAAGGTGGTGATCACGAACATCGCCACCGCCAGCGCCGCGACCGAAACATCCGGCGCGGCATCGCCCATGAAGTGCCGCACGGCGATGGCGGTGAAGACCGGCACGGTCAGGATGCTCAGAAGCGAGACGACCGCCGTCAAAGTCACCGAAAGCGCCACATCGCCCCGTGCGAATTTGCTGATCATGTTCGAGGTCACACCGCCGGGGCAGAAAGAGAGGATCATCAGCCCCACGGCCAGTTCTCCACGCAGGCCAAAGGCCATGGCCACCGCCCATGCGGCAGCGGGCACCAGCACCACTTGGCAAAGCGCGCCCAAGGCAAAGGCGCGCGGGTATTTCGCCACGCGGGTGAAGTCTGGGACCGTGAGGCCCACGCCCAGCGACAGCATGATGATCGCCAATGACAGCGGCAGTACGACGTTGATTAGAATGTCCATTTGTCCCCCCAAAGCTGACCTTCAGCCTAGGGGCGGCAAATATGCTCTGGCAAGTCCGACGCGCGGGGGCGGCTGTTAAAGCGGCCAGAAGAACAGGATGGCGGGGATCGACACGGCGACGACGATGATCTCCAGCGGCAGCCCCATGCGCCAATAGTCGCCGAAGGAATAGCCGCCGGGGCCGAGGATCAGCGTGTTGTTCTTATGCCCAATCGGCGTCAGGAAAGCCGAAGAGGCCGCCACCGCAACCGCCATCAGAAACGGGTCAGGGGAGACGCCGAGCGACTGGGCCATTTGTATGCCCACGGGCGCCGCGACGATGGTCGTCGCGGTGTTGTTGAGCACATCCGACAGCGACATGGTCACCACCATCAGAACCGTGAGGACCACCCAAGCGGGCAGTCCCTCGGTCAGCCCCACCAGCGCGCCCGCGATCAATTCGGTCCCGCCCGAAGTCTCGAGCGCCGCGCCCAGCGGGATCATGGAGCCCAACAGCACGATGACCGGCCATTCGATATGGGTATAGAGTTCCGACAGCGGCACGATCTTGGCCAGCACATAGCCGACCACGACGATTCCAAGCGCGATGGGCAGGTAGATCAGCCCGAAGGAGGCCGCCGCCACGGCCCCCGCGAACATCGCGATGGCGAGCCATGTCTTGCTGTCTTGGGTCACCGCAAGCCCCCGGTCGGCCAGCGGCAGCACGCCCAGCCAGTCGGTGACATGGGCCACCGTGTCGCGCGGGACCAGCAGCAACAGGATGTCCCCGGGTTTCAGCTCGGTCGTGCGCAGTTGCGAGGTGATCTTGCGGCCCTGTCGCGACAGGCCCAGCAGCACCGTGCGCTGCCGCCACGACAGACCCACCGCCTGCGCCGTGCGCCCGTTGAGCCGCGAGCCATCGGTCACCACGACCTCGACAATCTCGACCCCGTCGCCATCGGCCAACAGCAGGTCTTCGCGGTCCCGGTCAGCCAGCGCGAGGTTCAGCGTGCTGCGGAACTCGTCCAGCGCGTCGGGCGTGGCCTCAAGCACGATCGCGTCTCCGGCTTGCAGCACCACGTTGCGCGCCGTGCCATAGCGCCGCTTGCCGTCGCGCATCAGGCCCAAGATCGCCACATCGGCGCGATGCGCCTCTTCTTGCAACTCGGCCAGCCGTTTGCCGATCTGTTTGTTGCCCTCGGGTACGGTTAGCTCGGCGATATATTGGGCGATATCCTCGGCCTCGATCATGGCGTCTTCGCGGGCGGGGATCAGCCGCCAGCCGATCAGCGCGACAAAGATCAGCCCCGCGATGGCGGCCAGCCCACCGACTGGGGCGAAATCGAACATCTTGAAAGGCGCGCCCAAGGATTCCTGCCGGATGGAGGCGATAATGATATTGGGCGGCGTGCCGATCAGCGTGGCCATGCCGCCAAGGATGGTGGCGAAACTGAGTGGCATCAGGCTCAGCCCCGGCGCGCGGCCCGCCTTGCGTGCGGTCTGGATATCGACCGGCATCAGCAGGGCCAAGGCGGCGACGTTGTTCATAAAGGCCGACAGCACCCCGCCCACGGCGCCCATCATGGTGATATGCGCGCCCAAGCTGCGCGAACTGTCGACCAACGTGCGGGTGATCAGCATCACCGCGCCCGAACGGACCAACCCAGCCGAAACCACCAAGACCAGCGCCACGATCAGCGTGGCCGGATGGCCGAAGCCGTCAAAGGCGTTTTCCGTGGGCACCACCCCCAGCACCACGCCGAGCATCAGCGCCCCGAAGGCCACGATGTCATAGCGAAACCGCCCCCAAAGCAGCAGACCAAAGACCGCGCCGAAGAGGGTGAATAGGATGATCTGATCAGTGGTCATAAATCCGGTCTAACGTGGTTGCCCCATCGGCGGAAAGCTAAGCACAGGCCGGGTGGCTTGTTCCAGCGGTGATGCTGGCATATAGAGTGGCGCAAACGCATTGCCAGAACGAGGTATTCATGGCCGGTCACTCCAAATGGGCAAACATCCAGCATCGCAAGGGCCGTCAGGACAAGCTGCGCGCCAAGGTGTTTTCCAAACTCTCCAAGGAAATCACCATCGCGGCCAAGATGGGCGACCCCGACCCGGACAAGAACCCGCGTCTTCGTCTGGCGGTGAAAGAGGCCAAGGGCCAGTCCATGCCCAAGGACAACATCGAACGCGCCATTAAGAAGGCCGTCGGCGGTGAGGGCGAGGATTACGAGGAAATCCGCTATGAGGGCTATGGCCCCAATGGCGTGGCGGTGATCGTTGAGGCGATGACCGACAACCGCAACCGCACCGCCTCGACCGTGCGCTCGACCTTCACCAAGAACGGCGGCAATCTGGGCGAGACCGGTTCGGTCGGCTTCATGTTTGAGCGCAAGGGCGAGGTGATCTATCCCGCTTCCGTGGGCGACGCCGACACCGTGATGATGGCCGCGATCGAAGCCGGTGCCGAAGACGTGGAAAGCTCTGAAGAAGGCCATGTGATCTATTGCGCCGACACCGATCTCAACGACGTGTCGACCGCGCTGGAGGCCGAACTGGGCGAGTCGGAATCGACCAAGCTGATCTGGCGTCCGACCACCACCACCGAGATGGATCTTGAGAACATGGAAAAGCTGATGAAGCTGATCGATGCGCTTGAGGAAGATGACGACGTGCAGCGCGTCACCACGAACTTTGAGGCCTCAGACGAGGTTATGTCGCAGCTTTAACGCGGCATTTGCACCAGCGCCTCGCGCGCCGCGGCCCTTATGGCGGCGGTGAGCGGGGCCAGCGCGGGCGCCATGATCCGCGCCACCTGCCAGTAAAGCGGCACATCCAGCGGCAGCGCCTCGTCCAGCGACACGAGCCGCCCCGCCGCCATATCCTCGGCCACCAGCGGCGCGGGGTTCATCCCCCAGCCCAGTCCTTGCTGCGCTGCTGCGACAAAGCCGTGGCTTGAGGGTAGGTGGTGGCTCGGCGGGGTCAGTCGCTGCCCGGTCTTTCGCATCAGCCATCGCCCTTGCAGTTGGTCCTTGTGGTCGAAGGTGAGCATTGGCGCGCGGGCCAGTGCCTGGGTCGTGACGCCCTCGGCAAACCACGTCTCGCGATAAGCGGGGCTGGCGGTGGCATGGTAGCGCAGCGCCCCCAAGGGCAGCACGTCGCAGCCCGGTGCCGCGCGGGCTTGCCCCGTCACCGCCGCGCTGACCTCCCCCTTTCGCAGCCAATCGGCAGAGGTGTCTTGGTCGTCGATCATCAGATCGAAGAGCATGTCGGGCACCTGCGCCAGCGCCGGGATCAGCCATGTGGCCAAGACATCCGCAGGCACCGCAAGGCGCAGCCGGGGCGGGGCGGTGGCATCGCCCGCGCCAAGCGCCTGCGCTTCGAGCAGGGCCACATCCTCCGCATGTTTGGCAAGACGCTGGCCCATGGGCGTGCCGGTGCAGGGCTGGCCGCGCAGAACGAGGGTGGCCCCCACACGATCCTCCAGCGCCTTCACCCGTTGCGAGATTGCCGAGGGGGTCACCCCCAGCACCGCCGCTGCGGCATCAAAACTGCCGAGCCGTAGGATATGGGCTAAGGCGGTTAGCTGCGCGCTGTCGAGCTGCATAAGATTTGCTAATCCTAACGTAGACTATTGAATTTGAGTAATCTGAACCGCCGGGCTAGGCAAAGGCAACCCATGTTATAGGACGCCTTTGATGTTCACCTCACTCCTTCCCGGCTTCGCCCTCAGCCTCACCCTCATCATGGCCATCGGGGCGCAGAACGCCTTTGTCTTGCGCCAAGGGCTGCGCCGCGAACATGTGCTGCCGGTGGTGCTGGTTTGTGCTGCCTCGGATGCGGTGTTGATCATGTCGGGGGTCGCGGGCTTTGGCGCGCTGGCCGAGGCGGCCCCGTGGTTCGGCCCGCTGATGCGCTATGGCGGCGCGGCTTTCCTGCTGTGGTACGGCTGGCGCAACGCGGTTTCCGCATGGCAGGGCGGGGAGGCGCTGGAGGCCGAGGGGCAATCCACCCGCAGCCTGCGCAAGGCGATCCTGACGCTGCTGGCGCTGACTTGGCTGAACCCGCATGTCTACCTCGACACCTTGGTGCTGCTCGGCTCGATCTCGGCGCAATATCCCGACCGGCTCAGCTTTGGCATCGGGGCGGTGCTGGCAAGCTTCGTCTTCTTCTTCTCACTGGGCTATGGCGCGCGGCTGCTGGCGCCGCTCTTTGCCAGACCGCGCAGTTGGCAGGTCTTGGACGCCATCATTGCCGTGACCATGTGGGCGATTGCCATCAAATTGCTTGCGATGTGAATAAAAATGCCGCGCCCATCTTGCCCTTGGCAGCGCTTTGGGAAAGGGTCGCGGCATGACACACTCTCCCGCCACCACCCCCGACATCCCCGCTCCGCCCAACCGTCCGCTTGTCGGGGTCTTTTGGATGTTGGTGACGGGGGCCTGTTTCATCGGCGTGACCGCGCTGGTGAAATACATGGGGCCGCGCCTGCCTTCGGCAGAGGCCGCTTTCCTGCGCTACGCCATGGGGCTGGTCTTTGTCTTGCCGATCCTGCGGTCGCTGCTGGCCACCCCGGTAAGCCGGCGGCAATGGGGTCTGTTTGGCATGCGGGGCCTGTGCCACGCGGGCGGGGTGATCCTGTGGTTCTACGCCATGACCCGCCTGCCCATCGCCGAGGTGACGGCGATGAACTACCTCGCGCCGATCTATGTCACCGTGGGTGCCGCGATCTTTCTAGGGGAGAAGCTGGCCGCGCGGCGCATCGTGGCGGTCTGTCTGGGGCTGGCGGGGGCGGCGATCATCCTGCGGCCCGGTTTTCGCGAAGTCTCTACCGGGCATCTGGCGATGTTGCTGGCGGCGGTGGTCTTTGCCGGGTCCTACCTCTTGGCCAAGGTGCTGGCGGATGAGGCGCGCCCGGTGATGATCGTGACGATGCTGTCGATCTTTGTGACCATCGGGCTGGCGCCCTTTGCCTTCGCCGTCTGGATCGCGCCAACACCGCAGGAACTGCTGATCCTCGCCGGGGTCGCCTTTTTCGCGACGGCGGGGCATTTCACCATGACGCTGGCCTTTGCCGCCGCCCCGGTGACGGTGACACAGCCGGTCACTTTCCTGCAATTGGTCTGGGCAACGATCCTCGGCGTGGTGGTCTTTGCCGAGCCGGTGGACCTCTGGGTCGTGCTGGGCGGGGCGGTGATCTTGGGCTCTGTCACCTTTATCACATGGCGCGAAGCGATGTTGAAACGGCAGGTCACGCCCCCCTCGCATGCGACGAAATTCTGACCTTCCGCTATGTCGGGTGGTACTTGATTGACGAGTCAATAAAGATTCCCCTATCCTGAGGCGGTCAACACTGCCCCAAGGATCCGAATCCAATGCCCAAAGTCGGAATGGAACCCATTCGCCGCTCTGCGCTGGTCAAAGCCACCATCGCCGAGATCGGCGAGGCCCAGTCGCTGGATGTGACGGTGAGCCAGATCGCCAAGCGGGCAGGCATGTCGAGCGCGCTGGCGCATCACTACTTCGGCGGCAAGAACCAGATCTTTCTGGCGGCGATGCGGCATATCCTGTCGGAATATGCCGCCGGGGTCCGCGAGCGGCTTGCCACGGCCCGCACGCCGCATGACCGCGCGGCGGCGATCATCGTGGCCAGTTTCGACGACACCGGCTTTCACCCCGGCACGATCAGCGCGTGGATGACACTCTACGCCCATGCCCGCACCAACCCCGAAACCCGGCGGCTGCTGACGGCCTATCAAAGCCGGTTGCGGTCCAACCTCACACATGCGCTGCGCCCGATCAGCCCTCAGCCCGAAGGCGACGCCGAAACCTTGGCGGCGCTGATCGACGGGCTCTACCTGCGCGCGGCGCTGTCGGATGGCGTCAGCGCGGCAGAGGCCATGACCCGCGCGCTCTATACACTCGACCTGCTGCTTAAAGCGGGCCGTTGAACACCGCGGAGACGGGCGGCACCGCCGCGCTCCGCTTCTCTGAACACTCCTCGCCTCAGGCAAGAAAGTCCCTTTGATGTCCTATGATCCCCAACCCACCGCCAGCCACTTTATCGACGGCGCCTATGTCGAAGACACCAATGGCACGCCGATCCCGGTGATCTATCCCGCCACGGGCGAAAAGATCGCCACGGTCTATGCCGCCACGCCTCAGATCGTGGAGCAGGCCATCGCCTCGGCCCGCCGCGCGCAGGCCGCATGGGGCGCGATGAGCGGCACCGAGCGCGGCCGTATCCTGCGCCGCGCCGCCGACATGATCCGCGACCGCAACCACGATCTGTCGGTGCTGGAAACCCAAGACACCGGCAAACCCTATCAGGAGACCTCCGTCGCCGATGCCACCAGCGGCGCGGACGCGCTGGAGTATTTCGGCGGCCTCGCTGGCAGCCTGACCGGCGAGCATATCCAGCTTGGCGAGGATTGGGTCTACACCCGGCGCGAGCCCTTGGGTGTCTGCGTCGGCATCGGCGCATGGAACTACCCCACCCAGATCGCCTGCTGGAAGGCCGCGCCCGCGCTGGCCTGCGGCAATGCGATGATCTTCAAACCGTCCGAGACCACGCCGCTTTGCGCCCTGAAGGTCGCCGAAATCCTGATCGAGGCCGGGCTGCCTGCGGGCCTCTTCAACGTGGTCCAGGGCATGGGCGAGGTCGGCCAGTCGCTGGTCACCGATGCCCGTGTCGACAAGGTCTCGCTCACTGGGTCCGTGCCCACGGGGCGCAAGGTCTATGCCGCGGCTGCCGAGGGCATCAAACATGTGACGATGGAACTGGGCGGCAAGTCGCCCCTGATCGTCTTCGAAGATGCGGACATCGACAATGCCGTCGGCGGCGCGATCTTGGGCAACTTCTACAGCTCGGGGCAGATCTGCTCGAACGGCACCCGCGTCTTTGTGCACCGCGACATCAAGGAGAAGTTCCTCGCCCGGCTTTCTGAGCGGCTGGATAACGCTGCGATCGGCGATCCGATGGACCCCGACACAAGCTTCGGTCCCATGGTTAGCGAACGTCAGATGCAGATTGCGCTAGACTACGTCGAAAAGGGCAAGGCCGAAGGTGCGCGACTGGTCTATGGCGGCACCCGGATCGAACGTGATGGTTTCTACATGCGGCCCACGGTCTTTGCCGATGTGACCGACGACATGGTCATCGCCCGCGAAGAGATTTTCGGCCCCGTCATGGCGGTGCTCGACTTCGAAGACGAGGGTGAGGTCATGGCCCGCGCCAACGCGACCGAGTTCGGCCTTGCTGCCGGTGTCTTCACCCGCGACCTCACCCGCGCGCACCGCGTCGCGGCGGGGTTCGAGGCCGGGACCTGCTACATCAACAGCTACAACGACGCCCCCGTCGAAGCGCCCTTCGGCGGCATGAAGAACTCCGGCGTCGGCCGCGAGAACGCCAAGGCGGCGATCGAGCACTACAGCCAGGTGAAGTCGGTCTACGTGCGCATGGGCGATGTCGAGGCGCCCTTCTAAGGGGTGAATTTGTTGAGAGGTGCTTGAGGGATCAGCCTGATCCTCAAGTCACCTCGTCAATTCTGGGGAGCGATTCCCCACCGCCTCAAGGACAAGCCGCGCCTTCGCGCGGTGCTGCGCATCCTTGACCCGGCGGGGAATCACGGAAGGAAGAGCTATGGAAGCTGAATTTGTCATTGTCGGCGCGGGCTCCGCGGGTTGCGCCATGGCCTACCGTCTGGCCGAGGCGGGCCGGAAGGTCATCGTCATCGAACATGGCGGCAGCGACGCGGGTCCTTTCATCCAGATGCCGGCGGCGCTCAGCTATCCGATGAACATGCCGCGTTACGACTGGGGCTATAAATCCGAGCCCGAGCCGCATCTCAATAACCGCGAGCTGGTCTGCCCGCGCGGCAAGGTGATCGGCGGCTCGTCCTCGATCAACGGCATGGTCTATGTGCGCGGCCACGCCAAGGATTTCGACCATTGGGAAGAGTCCGGCGCGCGCGGTTGGTCCTACGCCGATGTGCTGCCCTACTACAAGCGCATGGAGACATGGCATGAGAACGGCCATGGCGGCGATCCGGCATGGCGCGGCAAGGATGGCCCGCTGCACGTCAGCCGCGGCCCGCGCGAGAACCCGCTATTCGATGCCTTCGTGCAGGCCGGGGCGCAGGCCGGCTACCAGGTGACCCATGACTACAACGGCCGCCAGCAGGAGGGTTTCGGCCCGATGGAACAGACTGTCTGGAACGGGCGGCGCTGGTCGGCGGCCAATGCCTATCTTCGCCCGGCGCAGAAGACCGGCAACGTCACCCTGATCCGCGCGTTGGCGCAGCGCGTGGTGATCGAAGAGGGCCGTGCTGTGGGTGTCGAGGTCAAGCGTGGCCGCGCGACGGAGGTGATTCGCGCCAGCCGCGAGGTGGTGCTGGCGGCCTCGTCGATCAACTCGCCCAAACTGCTGATGCTTTCGGGGATCGGCCCCGCCGCGCATCTGGCCGAACACGGGATCGAGGTGCTGGCCGACCGCCCCGGCGTTGGGCAGAACCTGCAGGACCATCTGGAGCTTTACATCCAGATGGCCTCGCGCCAGCCGATCACGCTCTACAAGCACTGGAACCTCTTGTCGAAGGCCGTCATTGGCGCGCAATGGCTGTTCACCAAGACCGGCATGGGGGCCTCGAACCAGTTCGAATCCGCGGCTTTCATCCGCTCGAAGCCCGGCGTGGAATACCCTGATATTCAATACCATTTCCTGCCCATTGCCGTGCGCTACGACGGGCAGGCGGCGGCCGAGGGGCATGGCTTTCAGGCCCATACCGGGCCGATGCGCTCGAAGTCGCGGGGCGAGATTACCCTGCGCTCCGCCGACCCTGCCGAGGCGCCGCGCATCCGCTTCAACTACATGTCCCATCCCGACGATTGGGAGGAGTTTCGCACCTGCATCCGCCTCACGCGGGAGATCTTCGCGCAGGACGCCTTCAAGCCCTTCGTCAAACACGAGATCCAGCCCGGAGAAGCGCTGCAATCGGACGCGGAACTGGACGCCTTCATCGCCGAACACGCCGAGAGCGCCTATCACCCCTGCGGCACCTGCCGCATGGGGGCGGCGGACGATCCCAACGCCGTGGTCGACCCGCAAGCACGGGTGATCGGGGTCGAGGGGCTGCGCGTGGCCGACAGTTCGATCTTCCCGCGGATCACCAATGGCAACCTTAACGCGCCTTCGATCATGGTCGGCGAAAAGGTCTCGGACCTCCTTCTGGGCCGCGATCCGCTGCCGCGCGCGAATGACGAACCTTGGCTGCATCCGAACTGGCAGGTGGCGCAGCGTTGATCATTAACCTGCCTTAACATCCTGTCTTGAAGGCCGCGGGGCGGGGCGTCATACCTGCCTCATGTTAAGGATTTGTTCACTTTTCGCCCTCAGTCTGACACTGAGCCTCGCAACTGGATCAGCGGGGGCGCAAACCGTCTCGGGCCTGGTTCGCGTGATCGATGGGGATACTTTCGATCTCGGCGGTACGCGCATCCGCTTGCATGGTATCGATGCGCTCGAGTCCAGCCAGTCCTGCGAGACCGATGACGGGCAGGCCTGGGCCTGCGGAGATTGGACAACGAGGGAGGTGCGCGACAGATACCAAGGGGCCAACGCGCATTGTGAGGCACTAGACCGCGACCGCTATGATCGCATCGTCGCCCGCTGCCATGTGGGCGACGTTGACGTGGGGCAGGCGCTGGTGCGTGACGGGCTGGCCTTTGCCTATCGGAAATATTCGATGGACTATGATCTGGATGAGAAGGCCGCCTTTGTCGCGGGCCGTGGGATTCACGGGTTCAAGACGGTTTCCCCCGCCCGCTACCGCGTGACCCGCCGCAGCGGGTCCGAGCCTGCCCGACCCGAGGGGAGCTGCCAGATCAAAGGTAATATCAGCGCCAAGGGGGTCAAGATTTACCATATGCCGGGGCAGGAATTTTACAGCCGCACCCGCATCAGCGCCCGCAAGGGCGAGCGTTGGTTCTGTTCCGAGGCAGAGGCACGCGGCGCGGGGTGGCGGCGCGCGCGGCGCTGATCACTCCACCCGGTAGGGCAGGGTGTCGCGCAGATGCGGGTCGACCACCAACTGCCGCTCTAGCGGCGGGACGGAGCGTTGATGGCAATCCCGGCGCTCGCAAATCCGGCAGGAAATGCCAATCGGTTCAAAGGCATCGCTGCGGGTGACGTCCATCCCATCGGCGTAGACCAGCGCGGGCGCATGGCGCACCTCGCAGCCGAGTGAGATCGCGTAGCGCCGCACCGGCGCGCCAAACCGTCCCGCCGGTTTCGAGATGTCCCGCGCCAAACTGATATAGCGCACCCCATCCGGCGTCTCGGCCAGCTGCCGCAGGAACCGCCCCGGCGTCTCAAAGGCACGGTGGACGTTCCAAAGCGGGCAGGCGCCGCCGAAACGCGCGAATTGCAGCCGGGTGGCGGAATGGCGTTTGGTGATCGTGCCCGCCTGATCGACCCGGACGAAGAAGAAGGGCACCCCCTTTGCCCCGGGCCGCTGCATCGTCGATAGCCGATGCGCCACCTGCTCGATCGAGGCACCGAAATGCCCGGCCAGCACCTCCAGATCATGGCGGCAGTCCTGCGCCTTTTGCAAAAACCGCCCATAGGGCAAGAGGGCCGCCCCGGCGAAGTAATTGGCCAGCCCAATCTTTGCGATATCCCGCGCCGCGGTGCTGTGGAAGCGGGCGAGGTCCAGCGTCGCCTCCAGCAGCGCGTCTTGCTGGGTCAGCGCTACCTGCAACAACATCTGAAATGTCTGCGTCTCAGGTGCCGCACGGGCCGATAGATGCAGTACCTTGCGGGCGGGATCATAGGCGCGCAGCCGGTCGTCATCCTCAAAAACCACGCGCACCCCGGCACTCTCAAGCGCACGCGCCGCGGTCGCCCGCGTGTCACTGCCGCTGCCTTCGCGGGTCGCGAAATGCTCTGCCGCACGGTCGACGGCGTCGATGTAATTGTCGCAATAGTGAAAGAAGTCCCGCACTTCTTCCCAAGGGGAGGGCATCGCGCGGGCGTCTTCGCGGCCCAGGGCTTCGTCCAGCGAGGCCAGCCGTTCATGTACCTGTCGGTAGCTTTGATGCAGCGCGAGAAAGGCATGTGCCAGCCCCGGCGCGTTGGAGGCGGTAAGGCGCAGATCGGCCACCGGGGGTGCCTTTCCGGCGAAAATCGGATCGGCCAGCGCCTCGCGCAGATCGCTGACCAACCGCTCCCCATCGCCGCTGGAAAGCTCGGTCACATCCAGCCTGAACTCCGACGCCAAGGCGAGCACGACATTGGTGCTGACAGGCCGGTTGTTGTTCTCCATCTGGTTGAGATAGGGCAAGGAGACGCCCAGCCGGGCGGCGAAGTCTTTCTGCGTCAGCCCCGCGCGGGTGCGGGTCTCACGTAGTTTCACACCGGCATAGAGTTTCTGGATCGCCATCCGCGCGCCTTTGCAAATTTGCAGTCGGGTGCAGCCTAGCTTTGCAAAGCCGGGGTCACAAGTGCGGAGAGCGTGGGCCTAGAGGCCCAAAGCTTTCTCACGCCGGATCACCACCCAGATGGAGGCGACCGAGGCGATGGCCGTCAGCAGCATGAGCCACAACAGCGGATAGGCTCCGGTTTCAGGGGTGAGCAGGGCGCCCGCCAGCGCGCTCAAAGCCGCGCCGCCGACGATCATGATCGCCCCGCCCAGCCCGGAGGCCGTGCCCGCCAAGTGCGGGCGCACCGACAGCATCCCGGCGGTGGCATTGGGGATGCAGAGCCCGTTGCCCAGCCCCACCAGCGTCATTAGTCCGAAGAAGCTGAGTGGCGAGCCGTAGCCCGCCAGGAAGATCAGCAGCGACACCGTGCCACCCACGGCATTGGAAATGCAGCCCCAAAGCACCAGCGTATTGACGCCAAACCGGGTCGCCGTCCGCGCGGTGACGAAGTTGCCGATGAAATAGCCAATCGCGGGTGCGCCGAAATAGAGGCCAAGCACCGCAGGCTCCATCCCGAAGACCACGGTGCCCACGAAGGGCGCGCCGCCGAGATAGGCAAAGAAGGCGCCCGAGCAAAAGCCCGTGGCCAGCGCATAGCCCCAAAAACGGGGGGAGCGGAGCAACTCGGGGTATTCGCCGAACTGCTGGCGCAGCGATTTGCCACTGGCCCGGGCGGTCTCGCCCAAATCCGCCCAAGCCACCCAAAACACCAACCCGCCAAGGATCAGCATCGCCCAGAAGGAAGCCTGCCAGCCGAAACCCTGTTCCAGCAGCCCGCCTAAGGCGGGGCTGATCATCGGCACCAGCGCCATGCCCATGGTGACATAGCCGATCATAGAGGCCGATTCGTCTTGGGTATAGAGATCGCGGATCACCGCGCGGCTCAGGACCATGCCCGTGGCGATCACAGCCTGCGCCATGCGGAATACCAGAAACACGGCGATGTTCGGCGCCAGCAGACAGCCCACCGTGGCCACGAAGAAGATGCCCAAGCCCCAAAGCATCACCCGCCGCCGCCCGAGGTTGTCCGAAATCGGCCCGATGAAGATTTGCAGTATCCCGCTGAAGAACAGGTAGAGCGGCACCGAAAGCTGGATCACCGCATAATCCGTGTCGAAATGCTCTGCCATCTTCGGCAGGCTGGGCAGGAAAATGTTCATGACCATGGCCGAAAGCCCGGCCAGCAGGATCAGCGTTGAGATATGGGGTGGGGTCGTCCGGTCTAGATACCGGACCCGGGGGATATCGCTCATGCAAATGCAAGTAGTCGCGGGTATGGGAAATGTCCATGTTAACTAGATTGTTTTGCAACTTTTCATTTTGCTTCACCACGCCTGTATTGATTTTGCAAATTTGCAAAATTGCGCTTTGGTCAGTTGCGCTCCTCCGGTAGACTGGTCGAAATCACAATAGGGGTGCGTCATGAAAGACATTCTCGAACAACTGGAGCGGCGTCGCGAAGATGCGCGTTTGGGCGGCGGTCAGGCACGGATCGATGCGCAGCACGGCCGCGGCAAGCTCACCGCACGGGAGCGTGTCGATCTGCTGCTCGACGAAGGCTCCTTCGAGGAATTCGACATGTTCGTCACCCACCGCTGCACCGATTTCGGCATGCAGGATCAAAAGCCCGCCGGCGATGGCGTGGTCACCGGCTGGGGCACGATCAATGGCCGCCTCGTCTATGTCTTCAGTCAGGATTTCACCGTCTTCGGCGGCTCCCTATCTGAAACCCATGCCCAGAAAATCTGCAAGATCATGGACATGGCAGTGCAAAACGGCGCCCCGGTGATCGGCATTAACGATTCCGGCGGCGCGCGCATCCAAGAAGGCGTGGCAAGCCTTGCAGGCTACGCCGAGGTCTTCCAGCGCAACATCGAAGCCTCCGGCGTGATCCCCCAGATCAGCGTCATCATGGGCCCCTGCGCGGGCGGGGCGGTCTATTCGCCCGCGATGACCGACTTCATCTTCATGGTCAAAGACAGCTCCTATATGTTCGTCACCGGTCCGGACGTGGTGAAAACCGTGACCAACGAAGTCGTCACCGCCGAAGAGCTGGGCGGCGCCACCACCCACACGCGCAAATCCTCCGTCGCCGACGCGGCCTTCGAGAACGATGTGGAGGCGCTGGCCGAAGTGCGCCGCCTCGTCGATCTGCTGCCCGCCAACAACCGCGAGAAACCGCCGGTCCGCCCCTTCTTCGACGATCCCAATCGGATCGAGCCCTCGCTCGACACGCTGGTGCCGTCGAACGCCAACACCCCCTATGATATGAAGGAATTGATCCTCAAACTGGCGGATGAGGGCGACTTTTACGAAATCCAAGAGGAATTCGCCAAGAACATCATCACCGGTTTCATCCGCCTTGAGGGGCGTACCGTTGGCGTGGTGGCCAACCAACCGATGGTGCTGGCCGGATGCCTCGACATCGACAGTTCGCGCAAAGCGGCGCGTTTCGTACGCTTCTGCGATGCCTTCGAAATTCCGATCCTCACGCTGGTGGATGTGCCCGGCTTCCTGCCCGGCACCGGTCAGGAATTCGGCGGCGTCATCAAACACGGCGCGAAACTGCTCTTCGCCTATGGCGAGGCGACGGTGCCGATGGTCACCGTCATCACGCGCAAAGCCTATGGCGGCGCCTATGACGTGATGGCCTCGAAACACCTGCGCTCGGATTTCAACTACGCTTGGCCCACCGCCGAAGTTGCCGTGATGGGCGCCAAAGGCGCGACCGAGATCATCCACCGCAAGGATCTGAACGACCCCGAAAAGATCGCCAAACACACCAAGGATTATGAGGATCGTTTCGCCAATCCCTTCGTCGCCGCCGAACGTGGTTTCATCGACGAGGTGATCCAGCCCCGCAGCACCCGCAAACGGGTCGCCCGCGCCTTCGCCTCTCTGCGCAACAAGAAAGTGCAGACCCCGTGGAAGAAACACGACAACATCCCGCTCTGAGCGCCATCATGCAGCTTCATCCTTTCTCAAATACCGATCCCACGAGGGCCGCGCGCGGAACCCTCGGCGGGCTGGGTGGTTTTCCTTGCAAAGGAGGACCGGATCATGCCGAATTCATCCATCAAGGACGAAGAGACCTACAAGTCCCTGCGCGAGGATGGGGCGAGCAAGGAGAAAGCCGCCCGCATCGCCAATGCGCAGGCCAACGACAACCAGCACCCCGGCAAGAAGGGGGGCAAACAGCCGCCCTACGAGGATTGGACCAAGGACGATCTCTACGACCGAGCGCAGGAGCTCGGGATCGAAGGACGCTCGGACATGGACAAGGACGCGCTGATCGACGCGCTGCGCAACCACTAGGCGCTCTTCTGCGCCGGGCTTGGCTGCCAGCCCTGCTGGCGGTCGGGCTTGCAGCCCCCGCGCGGGCCATTGATGTCCCCTCTGGCCAAACCGTTGACCTGCAAGAGGTCTTGGTCGAGGATCTCGGCGGTGAGACTTGGCTTCGCTTCCGTTTCATTGCGCCGCAGATTGCCAAAGGGCCGGGGGCCATCGCCTATGACCGCGCCGCGCCGGATATGGAACATCTCTGCGCGGTCGTCGCACTTCCTTACATGACTGAACATGCGCTGGCGGGGCAGGTGATCGTCGTCTCCCTCGCCGACCGTCCGGTGGAATTCGGCGCGGCCGACCCCGAGGCGACCCAGTATTTCGAAGCTTTCCGGGCGCAGAATGACACCTGCATTTGGGAGGGTTTGTGATGCGCAGGCAATATCTTGCAAGAATCCGCCGATCCTCGGATTGGAATGATGCTTTGGAGTCACAACGTGGCCGATTGCACTTGCAACCGTATCCATTGCCATGTGAATCGCATATGATGCGGTCAAGGAATACCCACGTATCCCTTACCTCAGAACCCGGGCTTGGCCGGCGTGTTGTCGTGTCAGGTTCATTTAACATTAATAGGAGATATACATGTCCAAGAGCATCAAGTTGCTGGCAGCTATCGGTTTCGTCGCAGCGGTTTCGGCCTGCGCACAGCAAGAAGAAGAGTACGTCGTGGTTGAGCCCGAGCCCATCTCGGTTGAGCCCGTCTACACCGGCAAGTACAAGTAATGCCGTCGCAGGGCAGGCGTTTGCGCCTGCCCTGATCCCAGCCACCCCTGCAACCGGGAGGGGTGTCTGATGCCCGCCTATATGTTGAAACACCGCGGGTTCCCCGGGCGTCTGCCCGGCACCGATTTCCAATTCACAATTCGCCGTCCGAACCCCAAAGGGGTCACGCCCATCACCCGGCGTGAGCGTCGCCCCGACCGCCGCGCCCCGGATCGCCGCGCTGATACCGCCTTTGTCAAAGCCCTTTGGGAAGCCTTTGGCGAACATCCTTTCGAGCGTGGCAATCTGGATGCGGGCCGTCTGTCTTGGCTTTTTGGCCGTGAGGTTCTGCCCGCGACCGATCCTTTCGATCCTGCCGATTACGAAGCTCTGCTGGTGCTCGACGTGCCTGCTGCCCGCGCCGCATTCCCCGAAGCTTTCGAGGATTGATCGGCATGATGTCGCCGCGCCTGTTCACAGATCAGCATGGCTTTGCCGAAGTTCCGTTCGGGACTGGCGCAGGCTTGGCGCCGCTGCGGGCTTGGACCAAGCTTGCCTTGGCTAGCGGCACATCATTTGTCCTTCGTGCCGTTGGACATGAAGACCATACCCCTTCCCCTATCGGGCAGTCGCGCGCTTGCGCGGGGCTGCCCGACTTTTCGAAAGGGTGGTTTTCGCGCCACAGGGCAGCAGACCGAAAAACCGACCGGGAACTTGTCAAACGGCAGGGCGTTGGTCGGATAGTAGATAGCAGTGAAGGAACAGGCACATGTCCATTCGTAACATCATTCTCGCGCTTGGCGCGACAGCCGGTCTGGCCGCATGCGGCGACAACATCGGCGAACAAGGTTTGGGTGGCGCAGCCGTCGGCGCAGGTGCGGCAGCCGTCACAGGCGGGTCGCTGGCGCAGGGCGCGGCCATCGGCGCTGCAGCCAACGTCGGTTATTGCCAGCTCAATCCCGGCAAATGTAACTGATCCAGCTACAATAGCCGCTTTGCCCGCCATCCGCGCGGGCAGGGCGGCCTCCCTTTCATCTTTACCCCTACAGGCACCCGCGCAGCCCCGGCTGACGCGGCATTTTGCGTGGCCTGTCACCGTCAAAGGAACTGCTGATGTTTGACAAGATCCTCATTGCCAACCGGGGCGAAATCGCCTGCCGCGTGATCAAGACCGCGAAGAAAATGGGCCTGACCACCGTGGCGATCTATTCCGATGCAGACGCGCAGGCGCTGCATGTGGAAATGGCGGATGAGGCCATTCACATCGGCCCGCCCCCGGCGAACCAGTCCTATATCGTCATCGACAAGGTGATGGAGGCGATCAAGCAATCGGGCGCGCAGGCGGTGCATCCGGGCTATGGTTTCTTGAGCGAAAATAGCAAGTTCGCCGAGGCGCTCGACGCGGCTGGCGTGGCCTTTGTCGGCCCACCCGTCGGTGCGATCGAGAAAATGGGCGACAAGATCACCTCCAAGAAGATCGCCAAAGAGGCCGGGGTTTCCACCGTGCCGGGCTACATGGGGCTGATCGAAGACGCCGAGGAAGCGGTGAAGATCTCCAATGACATCGGCTATCCGGTGATGCTCAAAGCCTCCGCCGGCGGTGGTGGCAAGGGCATGCGGATCGCTTGGAACGACGAGGAAGCGCGCGAGGGTTTCCAATCGTCCAAGAACGAGGCCGCGAATTCCTTCGGGGATGACCGGATTTTCATTGAGAAATTCGTGACCCAGCCGCGCCACATCGAAATTCAGGTGCTTTGCGACAGCCACGGCAATGGCATCTATCTGGGCGAGCGGGAGTGTTCGATCCAGCGGCGCAACCAGAAGGTGGTCGAAGAGGCGCCGAGCCCCTTCCTTGACGAAGAGACCCGCCGCGCGATGGGCGAACAGGCCGTCGCATTGGCTCAAGCCGTAGGCTATACCAGCGCGGGCACGGTGGAATTCATTGTCGACGGCGAAAAGAACTTCTACTTCCTCGAAATGAACACCCGCCTGCAGGTGGAACACCCGGTGACGGAGTTGATCACCGGCGTCGATCTGGTGGAGCAGATGATCCGCGTGGCCAACGGCGAGAAGCTGTCGATCACCCAAGACGACGTGACCCTGACCGGCTGGGCCATCGAGAACCGGCTTTACGCCGAAGACCCCTACCGCGGCTTCCTGCCCTCCATTGGCCGCTTGACCCGCTACCGCCCGCCGCAGGAGGTGGCCGCGGGGCCGCTTCTGGAGCAGGGCACATGGCAGGGCGACGCGCCCGCCGGTGACATGGCCGTGCGCAACGACACCGGCGTCTACGAGGGCGGCGAGATTTCGATGTATTACGACCCGATGATCGCCAAGCTTTGCACTTGGGCGCCGACCCGGGAAGAGGCGATCGAGAAGATGCGCGTGGCGCTCGACAGTTTCGAGGTCGAGGGCATCGGGCACAACCTGCCGTTCCTTTCCGCCGTGATGGATCACCCCAAGTTCGTCTCGGGCGAGATGACCACCGCCTTCATCGCCGAGGAATACCCCGAGGGCTTCGAAGGTGTGACCCTGCCGGAGAGCGAGTTGCGCCGCATCGCCGCCGCCTGTGCCGCCATGCACCGCGTTGGCGAAATCCGCCGCGCCCGCGTCTCGGGCCGGATGGACAACCACGAGCGCAAAGTCGGCAGCGACTGGAACGTGAAGCTTCAGGGTGAGAACTTTGATGTGGTCACCAAGGCCGATCCCGAAGGGGCGACGGTGGCTTTCTCTGACGGCAGCGAAATGCGCGTCAGCGGCGATTGGACCCCGGGCGACCAACTGGCCGAGATGACCGTCGATGGCGCGCCTTTGGTGCTGAAGGTCGGCAAAATCTCAGGCGGCTTCCGCATCCGCACCCGCGGTGCAGACCTGAAAGTCCATGTCCGCACGCCGCGTCAGGCGGAACTGGCGGCCCTGATGCCCGAAAAGCTGCCGCCTGACACGTCGAAGATGCTGCTCTGCCCGATGCCGGGTCTGGTGGTGAAGCTCGACGTCGAAGTGGGTGACGAGGTTCAGGAGGGCCAAGCGCTCTGCACCATCGAGGCGATGAAGATGGAAAACATCCTGCGCGCCGAGAAGAAGGGCGTCGTCAGCAAGGTCAACGCCGGTGCGGGCGACAGCCTTGCGGTGGACGATGTGATCATGGAGTTCGAATAGGGTGCGACGCGCGGGCGATCAGGGCGGGCAGGGCGCGGGGCATCAGCGGATGATGTCGCGCTCCTTCGCCTCTCTGATCTCTCGCTGCCTCAGCGGCATTTTGTCGATGCTACGGGTGATCTCGCGCACGTCCCAAGGGAAGGGTTTGCGTAGCTCGATCTGGCCTTCCTTGTCGACCAGCACCAGCATGAAACCACGCGGGCGCATCCGCAGCCGCAGCGGGCTCTGCGCGGCGGGATCGGTATCGGTCAGCACGACGACATCGCGCAGGCGCAACTCATCCTCACGCTCGCGGAGGTATTCCATCTGCGCGACGAAGGCGGGATCATTCTCGGAATTGGCAAAGACCAGCACGGGCCGTTTGGTCCATTGGAAGGTGCTGAGATCGGCCATATCGGCAGGCAGGAACAACGGATCCTCCACCGGGGCATCGGCCCCTTGGGCCATGGTCGCCGTGGTCATCAATCCTGCAAAAACTAGTGAGATCAAACGTTTCATCAAGGCTCCTGTCCCCTCAAATATAGGGGGCCTGTGCCAGTTTGCGAAGGGCAAAGCGCCGCAGGGGGAATTTATCCCCCTAGGGGCGCGGCCTTTGACAATTCAGCCGCCACAGTTGCGCAGGCCGATGCCTGCCGCCGGGCGCTAAGGGAGAAGGACAAGCATATGACATCCGACCAAAAGGACGCGAAGGCCCGTTGGCAGGAACTGGCTACCGGCGAATTGCGTGGGCGCAGCCTCGATGATCTCACGTGGAAGACGCTGGAGGGGATCGACGTCCAGCCGCTCTACACCGCCGAGGACGTGAACGGGCTGGAGCATCTCGGCAGCATCCCCGGCGAGGCGCCGTTTACGCGCGGCGTGAAGGCGACGATGTATGCGGGCCGCCCTTGGACGATCCGGCAGTATGCGGGTTTCTCCACGGCCGAGGAATCCAACGCCTTCTACCGCCGTGCCTTGGCGGCAGGCCAGCAGGGTGTCTCCGTCGCCTTCGATCTGGCGACGCACCGCGGCTATGACAGTGACCATCCCCGCGTGGAGGGCGATGTTGGCAAGGCGGGCGTGGCCATCGACTCTGTTGAGGACATGAAGATCCTCTTCGATGGCATTCCGCTCGATCAGGTCTCGGTCTCCATGACGATGAACGGCGCGGTGATCCCGATCCTCGCCAATTTCATCGTCGCGGGCGAGGAACAGGGCCACGACCGGGCCAAGCTCTCGGGCACGATCCAGAACGACATCCTCAAGGAATTCATGGTGCGCAACACCTATGTCTACCCGCCGGAGCCGTCGATGCGGATCATCGGGGACATCATCGAATATACCTCGGACCACATGCCCAAGTTCAACTCGATCTCGATCTCGGGCTACCACATGCAGGAGGCGGGCGCGAACCTCGTGCAGGAACTGGCCTTCACCATCGCCGACGGGCGCGAATATGTGCGCACGGCGATTGCGGCAGGGATGGACGTGGACCGCTTCGCGCCGCGGCTGTCGTTCTTCTTTGCCATCGGCATGAACTTCTTCATGGAGGCCGCCAAGCTGCGCGCCGCGCGTCTCTTGTGGTCGCGGGTGATGGAGGAGTTCGAGCCGAAGAACCCCAAGTCCTCGATGTTGCGCACCCACTGCCAGACCTCGGGCGTGAGCTTGGCCGAGCAGGACCCCTACAACAACGTGGTGCGCACGGCTTACGAGGCGCTTTCGGCGGTCTTGGGCGGCACGCAATCGCTGCACACCAACTCGCTGGATGAGGCCATCGGCCTGCCGACCGACCATTCCGCGCGCATTGCCCGCAACACCCAGCTGATCCTGCAGGAAGAGACCGGCATCACCAATGTCGTCGACCCGCTGGCGGGCAGTTACTACGTCGAGAAGCTGACCGCCGATCTGGCCGAGGCGGCGTGGAAGCTGATCGAGGAGGTCGAGGAGATGGGCGGCATGACCAAGGCCGTGGCCTCGGGCATGCCCAAGCTCAGGATCGAAGAGGCGGCGGCCCAGCGTCAGGCGGGCATCGACCGCGGGTCCGAGGTGATCGTTGGCGTCAACAAATATCGCCGCGACAAGGAAGAGCCGATCGACATTCTCGATGTCGACAACGTCAAGGTGCGCGCCGGTCAGGTCGCGCGTTTGGAGCGCATTCGGGCAGAGCGGGATGACGCGGCCTGCGAAGCCGCTCTGGCAGAATTGACACGGCGGGCGGCCGAGGGCGGCAACCTGCTCGACGCGGCGGTCGAGGCCGCACGCGCACGCGCCACAGTGGGGGAAATCAGCATGGCGATGGAAAAGGAATTCGGACGGCACCGGGCCGAGGTCAAGACACTCTCAGGCGTCTATGGCGCGGCCTATGAGGGCGACGCGGGCTTTGCCGACATTCAGAAATCGGTCGATGAGTTCGCCGAGGCCGAGGGCCGCCGCCCGCGCATGTTGGTGGTCAAGATGGGCCAGGACGGCCACGACCGCGGTGCCAAGGTGATCGCCACTGCATTCGCCGACATCGGCTTTGACGTGGACGTGGGCCCGCTGTTCCAGACCCCTGCGGAGGCCGCGCAGGACGCCGTGGACAACGACGTGCATGTCATCGGCATCTCCAGTCAGGCGGCGGGGCATAAGACGCTGGCGCCACAGTTGATCCAAGCGCTGAAGGATGCGGGCGCCGAGGATATCCTCGTGATCTGCGGCGGGGTGATTCCGCAGCAGGACTACAAGTTCCTGCAAGACGCGGGCGTGAAGGCGATCTTCGGCCCCGGCACCAATATCCCAACCGCCGCGCAGGATATCCTGAAGCTGATCCGCGAGACGCGGAAGTGATGCAAGACGACGGAAGCGCCGCCCTGAGGGGCGGCGCGATCCGCCCCGCCGTGGCGCAGGATGCCGCCGCCGTGGCGGCGCTGTGGAACGGTATGATCCGCAACAGCCTGTCGACCTTCACCACCGATGAAAAGACGCCGGAGGAAATCGCGGCGCTGATCGCCGCCCGCGCCGATGCCTTTTGGGTGGCCAAAGGGGAGGGCGCGGTGCTGGGCTTTGTCACCTATGGCAGCTTTCGGGGCGGGCCGGGCTATGCCGCGACGGTGGAGCATAGCATCGTCCTGTCCGAGGCGGCGCAGGGGCGGGGGCTGGGCCGCGACCTGATGACACAGGCCATAGAGGCGGCAGCGGCGGCGGGCCGTCACGTCATGGTCGCCGCGATCAGCAGCGCCAATCCCGGCGCTGTGACGTTCCATGAAAAACTGGGCTTTGCGCAGGTCGGGCGGATGCCCGAGGTGGGGCGCAAACATGGCCAATGGCTCGATCTCATCTTGATGCAAAAAACGCTGACAGCATCCTGACTTCCCCGATGCCAGCGGTTAAGCTGGGGGCCGAATACCAAAGGGTCAGCCCATGTCGATCTGGACGCGCATCTCCGAAGCTCTGTCAGCCCTCACCGCGGGCGAGGGGCTGTCGGCTGTCTTTGACCGGCTGCGCAGCCCGCCTGAGCGCTCGGTCGCCTTTACCATCGCGGTGATCGCGCTTGGCGCCAAGATGGCCAAGGCCGATGGGCTGGTGACCCGCGATGAGGTGACCGCCTTTCGCGAAGTGTTCCAGATCGCCGAGGCGGATCAGGAAGGGGCGGCGCGGGTCTTTAACCTCGCCCGCCAAGACGTGACCGGTTTCGAGGATTACGCCCGCCGCATCGCGCGGATGTTCAGCGACCAGCCCCAGACCCTGCATGACCTGATGGAGGGGCTGTTTCACATCGCGATGGCCGATGGCATCTACCACCCCAACGAAAACGCCTTTCTTGAGGATGTGGCCGCGATTTTCGGCATGGATGAAGAGGCTTTCGCCTCGCTCAAAGCGCGTTTCGTGCCCGATAGCTCGCCCCTGCCGCGCACGGTTCTGGGCATCGGCCCCAATGCGACGTTGGAAGAGGCCCGCCGCGCGTGGCGGCGGCTGGTGCGCGAGAACCATCCCGACGCGCTGGTGGCGCGCGGCCTGCCGCAAGAGGCGATCAAGATGGCCGAGAAACGCATGATCGACATCAACCGCGCATGGGAAACGCTCTCGGGCAAACACGCTTGATGCGCATCGCGACCTACAATGTTGAGTGGTTCGCGAGCCTTTTTGACGATGACAACCGGCTTTACGACGATGACGCTTGGGCCGGGCGGCACGGGGTGACCCGTGCGCAGCAGACGGCAGCTTTGGGCCACGTGTTCAGGGCGCTGGATGCCGATGCGGTCATGGTGATCGAAGCGCCGAACCACGGGCGGCGGCAATCCACCGTGGCGGCGCTTGAGCATTTTGCCGCGCGGTTCTCCCTGCGCACGCGGGCAGCCGTCATGGGGTTTTCAAACGACACCGAGCAAGAGATCGCGCTGCTCTATGACCCCGACAAGCTTAGCGCCCGCCATGTGCCGCAGGGTGCCGCCGATGCCCCGCGCTTTGACCAGACGCTGCGGATCGACCTTGACGTGGATGCGACCGAAGACGCGGTGGTCTTTTCCAAACCGCCCTTGGAGTTGGAGGTGACCACGAAGGCCGGTTTCACCTTCCAGATGATCGGCGCGCATCTCAAATCCAAAGCGCCCCATGGCGCCAAGTCCAAGGCCGATGTGCTGCGCATCGCCATCGCCAACCGGCGCAAACAATTGGCACAGGCGATATGGCTGAGGCGGCGGATCGACATGCATTTGGCGGCGGAACGGCCCGTGATGGTCTTGGGCGATCTGAACGACGGGCCAGGGCTGGATGAATTCGAAAGCCTCTTCGGGCGGTCCTCGGTCGAGATCGTGCTGGGGCAGGGGGCGGCGGCGCTGTTCGAACCTCATGCCAAACAGGCGCTCAGCCGCCGTTTGGGGGCCGCGCCCACCAGCGCGCGTTTCTGGATCGCGCCGGAGGAACGCTATCTTCAGGCGCTGCTGGACTACATCATGGTCAGCCCGCAGATCGCCGCCCGTGCGGCCCGCTGGCGGATTTGGCACCCGATGGATGATCCGGCCTGCTGGCAAGATCTCGCCCTGCGTGACGCGCTGTTGGCCGCCTCGGATCACTTCCCCGTCACGCTGGATGTCGATCTTTAGGCGGGGGGCTGCCAGCGGCGTGGCGTAAGACTGGACATGCGCGCGGCGCCGCCTACTTCAATCCTATGACACGCTTTATGCCCCTTATCGCCCTTTGTACGGTACTGCCCCTCGCAGCCCATGCGCAGGAAGAATCCGAAGAACGCGGTCTCGGCCTGATGGAGCGCGGCGCGCAGATGTTCATGGACGGGATCATGGATGAGATGGGCCCGGTCATGGAGGGGTTTGAAGGGTTCAGCGAAGCCATGCGCCCCGCGCTGCGCGATTTCGCGCGGGAGATGGGGCCGAAGCTTACGGAGCTTTTGGACGAGGTCGAGGATTGGAGCGCCTATCAAGCGCCCGAGATGCAGCCCAACGGCGATATCATCATCCGCCGCAAGCCCGATCACCCGATGGTCCCGCCAGAGACTCCAACCGAACCCGCGCCGCAGATCGAGCTTTAACGCGCGGCGCGTTTGCCGGTCCGAACATGCACCTCTGCCTCAAGCGATTTGGCGAGTGAGCCCAGCCGCGCCTCTGCGACCTCTCCGAAAAGGGGGACCATGTCGGGGGTGAGCCAGAGTTCCAATTGCTTCTTCTTGGGGAACCAGCGCAATTCGCCGCGCTGTTCGCCCTTGTCCATCCAGAGCATCGCGCCAAAGCGCATGGCCTTGCCAAGGATTTCGGCCTCCAACCGGGTCTTTTCATCGACCATCTCATAGAGGTCTTCGAAACGCGTGTTTTCACGCTTGTTGGAATAGCGGTGCAGCAGGGCCAGCCCGAGGTAGATGCGTTCGGCGTGTTTCAGCCCGCCAAGGTTGGCGCGGGTGGCATTGTCGAAACAGGTTTCGGCCCGGTAGTCGGGATGCGCGCGCCAGCTTACGTCGTGCAAAAGGCAGGCCGCTTTAACCAAACGCCTGCGGGCGTGCGGGGCAGAGCGGTAGAGCGGTAAGATGAAGTTATAAAGCACCTTGCCGAAACCGGGCATCCGCGCGTCCTTGGCCTCGGCAAAATAGCAGGCTTCGATCAGTGGATCCCGGTCGCGCAGGCGCTGCGGCATCTGCTCATAAAGCATGCCTTCGCGGATGCCGTAGCTGGAAATGGCGATGTCCTTTGGCCGGAACGTTTTGACCAGACGGCTCAGCACCTCGGCGGCGTAGGGCACCAGCGACATCCGGCTGGCGGAGACGCCGCAGGCGTTGCGCAGCTCTTCCAGATCGGAGGATTGGATGAACTTCACCGTCTCGCGAACCGAGGTCACGGTCATGCGGTATTCATGCAGAACGTGCAGCGGATAGCCCCGGCGGTACATGTCGATCCGCGCGATTGCCCGCCATGAGCCGCCGACGAGGAACAGCCGGTCACGCTGGCTGCCCATCTTTTCCTGAAGCCCGGTGATGACCTCTTTGATATGCGCGTGCCGCCCCTTGGCCCCGCCCTTGAGGTCGCGCAGCTTGAGGGGGCCAAGCTGCGAGGTGACCCGCCGTCCGACGCGCCCGCCCGATATTTCGGCAAGCTCCATCGAAGAGCCGCCGATGTCGCAGACAAGGCCGTAAGCGCCGGGCCAGCCCAAAAGCACCCCTTGCGCCGAGAGCCGCGCCTCTTCTTCGCCGTCGATCACCCAGATGCGCAACCCGGTCTCGCGCAGCACATCGGCGCAAAATGCGCGCCCGTCACTGGCATCGCGCACCGCCGCCGTGGCGACGACGGTAAGCTCCGACAGGCCCATGCCATCGGCCAATTTGCTGAACCGCCGCAGGGCCGAGAGCGCGCGGGCGCGGCCCTCGGGGGACAGATGCCCGGTCTCGGCCATGCCCGCGCCCAGGGCGCACATGATCTTTTCGTTGTAGAAATAGGCCGGAGAGCGCGCCGCGCCGTCAAAGACCACCAGCCGGACGGAGTTCGACCCCACATCCACCACGCCCACGCGGGCCAGCGCCCGCGCGCCCGGATCCTGAAACAAGGGTTTTCCGAAAAGGCCCAGTTCCGCCACACCCGTCTCAGGGACGGGGGCGGCTCGGGAAGGGTCGGTCTGGTCTGCCATCAATGCTCCTGCGGGCCATCCGTTTCACTGGATAATTGGCGCAGGGGGGCGGTGAGGTCAATTGCTAAAGGGGGCTTGCCGGTCAATCCTCGGTATGGGTCAGCTTGGGCACATCCGAGGCCCCGGCGCTGCCCCGACCCGAAAGCGAGGGATTTTCCATGAAAAACCGGTGGCAGTTGAAGGCGAAAGTGCCTTCGGGGATCGCCGGGCGGGTGAATTTACCATCCGGTCCCATGACCCAGCTTTGCGCCACGTCAGCCAGATTGGCTGCCATGATCTGGCTGGTGATCTGCGCCTTGACGGTGGGGTTTTCGATCTCGACTAACGTCTCGACCCGGCGGTTCAAGTTGCGGCCCATCCAATCGGCCGAAGACATGAAGACCCGTGCCTTTTTATGCGGCAGCCCGTGCCCGTTACCGAAGCAGACGATGCGGCTGTGCTCCAAAAAGCGCCCGATGATGGATTTGACGCGGATGTTGTCCGATAGCCCCTTCACCCCGGGGCGCAGCCCGCAGATGCCACGAATGACGAGGCTGATTTCCACCCCGGCTTGGCTGGCGTCATACAGCGCGTCGATCACCTCGGCGTCGATCAGCGCGTTCATCTTGGCCCAGATCACGGCGGGGCGTCCCGCCCGGGCATGTTCGGCCTCGGCACGGATCATCTCAAGCAAGCGCGGCTTCAGCGTCGTGGGGGAAATGGCGAGGTTCTCCAACTGCTCTGGCGGGGCATAGCCCGACAGGAAGTTGAACACTTTCGTCGCATCGCGCCCAAGGCTCGAGTCGCAGGTAAAGAGCGACAGGTCCGTATAAATCCGCGCGGTGATCGGGTGGTAGTTGCCGGTGCCGTAGTGGGTATAGGTGACCAGTTGATCACCCTCGCGGCGCACCACGGTCGAGATCTTGGCGTGGGTCTTGAGGTCGAGAAAACCGTAGACCACATGCGCGCCCGCCCGCTCCAACCGGCGCGATTGGCGGATGTTGGCAGCCTCATCAAAGCGGGCCTTCAACTCGACCAGCGCGGTGACCGATTTGCCATCCTCCGCCGCTTCGCAAAGCGCGCTGACGATCGGGCTGTCGCGCGAGGTGCGGTAGAGCGTCTGCTTGATCGCCACCACATCCGGGTCGCGCGCCGCTTGGGCAAGGAAACGCACCACCATGTCGAAGGTCTCGTAAGGGTGGTGCAGCAGCATGTCTTTCTGTCGGATCGCCGCGAACATATCGCCGTCATGGTCGCTGACGCGCTCAGGCACGCGGGGGGTAAACTGCGGCCAGAGCAGGTCGGGCCGGGCGTCGGTCACCAGTTTCGAGAGGTCGGCGATGCCCAACATGCCGTCGATCTCGATCACGTCTTGGGGGCGCACGCAAAGCTCGCGCATGACGACGGATTTCAGCTTTTCCGGCGCGCCTGCGGAATGGGTCAGTCGCACGACCTCGCCCCGGCGGCGGCGTTTGAGGGCGACCTCGAATTCCCGCACGAGGTCTTCGGCCTCATCCTCCACCTCAAGATCGCTGTCGCGCAGCACGCGAAATTCGAAATGCGCCTTGAGTTTGTAGCCCGGAAAGAGGTTGGGAATATTGATGATCAGCAGATCTTCAAGCGGCAGATAGCGCAGGCTGCCATCGGGGGCGGGCAGGGGCACGAAACGGTCGATCTGCGCCGGGATCGGCAGCAGCGCCTGTAGCGGGCGTTTATCGCGGGTGCGCTCTAGTTGCAGCGCCAGCGCGTAGCCGGTGTTGGGAATGAAGGGGAAGGGGTGCGCGGGGTCGATCGCCAGCGGCGAGAGCACGGCGAAGACTTGGTTGAGGAAGACCCCTTCGAGATGTTTGTAATCGGCCTCGGTCAGGTCGGCGGTGCGTTCCAGCATGATGTTCTGCGCGTCCATCTCAGCCATGAGATCGACCAACACCCGTTGCTGGGACATCATCAGATTGCGCGCGTCTTCGTTAATCAACACCAGTTGCTCGCCGGGGCTCAGCCCATCGGCGGCGGCGGTGGTGTTGCCCGCCTGCGCAAGCTCGCGCAGGCCCGCCACGCGCACGGTATAGAACTCATCCAGATTGGTGGCCGAAATCGACAGAAAGCGCAGCCGTTCCAGCAGCGGCACGCGCGGGTTCTCGGCCTCTTCCAGTACGCGCCAGTTGAAGTCGAGCCAGCTTAGCTCACGGTTAAAGAACCGGCCCGGCCCGGTGGTGTCTAGATCGGGCAGATCGGTGGCGGGCGGAAAGGGCGCTTGCAGGAAATCGGCTTGGGTCATGCGGGCCTCATGACATTGGAATGTAACGGGTTTGCGAAGGCTTGCGTTATTTATTCCAGTATCACGTGCGCGGCGGGGCGATGTCCAGCACCTGCGCGGCCAGTGCGCGGGTCAGGGGGCGCTTCTGTGCAAGGCTGGCGGCATCCAGCCGGTCGACCAGCGCGATGGCAGCGGCGAAAGAGCGGTCCATCCGCGTCATGAGGTAGTTGATTAGCTCCGGCTTGGGCGTCAGTTGCCGGTCGGCCAGCAGTTTGACCAGCAGGGCCGAGAGCAGCGCATCGTCGGGCGCCTCCATCTCGACCATCGTGGCGCCGCGCATCCGGCTGACCAGATCGGGCAGCGTGAGGCCCCAATGCGCCACCGGCCCGGTGCCGGTGAGCAGCAGCGCCTGACCTTCGGCCAGCACGAGGTTGTGCAGATGGAACAGCGCCGTTTGCGCGGCCGCGTCTCCGGCGATCAGATGCACATCCTCCACCGCCACGGGGCCACGGGCGAGGGCGGGAATGTCAGCCTCCAGCAGGTCCGCCGCACTGATGATCCGCGCGCCCGAAAGGTCCGCCCAAACATGCGTCAGATGCGTCTTGCCTGAGCCCTGCGGCCCGGTCAGCGCCAGCTTGCCGCCCGCCCAACCGCGCCAGCCGTCGATCATCGCCATGGCCATGGCGTTGGAGGGGGCGACAAAAAAAGCGTCGCGGCCCAGAGCCGTTCGGCTGGGCAGGTTCAACCCGAGTTGGTGGGCCATGTTAGCGGATGTCCTCGTCGACGGTCGTTTCAGGCTCTCGGCCTTTGTAGAGCACGCTCTCGCGGTAGCGTGCCGTGGCGAAACGCGCGATCACCCCGATGGCGGCGGCCACGGGCACCGCGACCAGCAGTCCCACGAAGCCGAAGAGCGTGCCGAAGACCGACAGCGCCAGCAGCAGCCAGACCGGGTGCAGGCCGACCGAATTGCCGACGAGCTTTGGTGTCAGCAGGTTGCCCTCGACCACTTGGCCCAGCACGAAGATGCCCGCGACGAGACCGATGGAAAGCCAATCCCCCCAGAATTGAAACAACGCCAGACCGATCGCCAGCGCCCCGCCGATCAACGCGCCGAGGTAGGGGATGAAGGTCACCAGCCCCGCGACAAAGCCGACGACGAGACCGAATTGCAGCCCCACCAGCATCAGCGCCACGGCGTAATAGGTGCCAAGGATCAAGCAGACCGTGCCCATGCCGCGCACGAACGAGGCCAACGTCGCGTCAATCTCGCGCGCCAACTGGCGAATCGTCGGGGCATGGTCGCGCGGCAGCAGCCGGTCGATCGCGGCGACCATACGGTCCCAATCGAGCAGCAGGTACACCGCGACCACCGGGACGATGACGAACAAGAGCAGGACGTTGATCAGCGAGGCAAAGGAGGCCAGCGCGGTTTGCAGCAATTGCCCGCCGCGTTCCTGAATGGTGGTGCCCAGCGTCGTCAGCGACGTGCGCAGGGTCGAATCGTCGTCCAAGAGAGAGGGGAAACGGTCGGTGATGAAATCGGTGAAATTGCGGGTGAGCTTGGGTGCGGTCTCGATCAGGTTCACGGTCTGATTGACCAGCGTCGGGATCACCAAAAGCGCCATCAGCACGAAGACCAAAAGCGCCACTACGGTGATGACGGCGGTGGCCATGGTGCGGCTGAGCCCCAAACGCTCCAACCGGTCGGCCACGGGGTCGAGGAAATAGGCAATCGCCCCGCCCAGCAGGAAGGGCAGCATCACATCGCCGATGAACCACAGCGCCACCATGAACACCGCTGCCGCGATGCCCCAGTACTTCAATTGGTCTCTGATTGGCAGGGCCATGGCGCTCTCCGGCAGGGAATGCCATCACATCGCCCATGTGGCGTTTCGTTTCAAGCCTTGGCTGCGGGTGGCGCGCGCGTCAGGGGCGCGGAACGGGCAAGCGGTGGAACTGGCCCAGCGGGCCGCCAGACCTCAGCGATGTGATTGTCTCGCCCTTTGACATGCACTAGTCAGGGGGCAATGCGTCAATGAGGAAACACCATGCGTCTGTCCCAATATTTTCTACCCGTGCTGAAGGAAAACCCTGCCGAGGCGCAGATCGTCAGCCACCGGTTGATGCTGCGGGCGGGGATGATCAAGCAATCCAGCGCGGGGATCTATTCTTGGCTGCCGTTGGGCTACAAGGTGCTGCGCAAGGTCGAAGAGATCGTGCACCAAGAGCAGCAGCGCGTGGGCCATATCCCGATGCTGATGCCGACGCTGCAATCGGCGGACCTGTGGAAGGAATCGGGCCGCTATGACGCCTATGGCCCCGAGATGCTGCGCATCCGCGACCGGCAGGACCGCGACATGCTCTATGGTCCCACCAATGAAGAGATGATCACCGATATCTTCCGCAGCCACGTTGGCTCTTACAAAGACCTCCCGCTGACGCTCTACCACATCCAGTGGAAATTCCGCGACGAGATTCGCCCGCGTTTCGGCGTGATGCGGGGGCGTGAGTTCCTGATGAAGGACGGCTACAACTTCGACCTCACCAAAGAAGACGCATTGCACGCCTATAACCGCCATCTGGTCAGCTACCTGCGCACCTATGAGCGGATGGGTCTGCAAGCGATCCCGATGCGCGCCGACTCTGGCCCCATCGGCGGCGATGACACGCATGAGTTCCTTGTGCTGGCCGAAACGGGCGAGTCGGAGGTTTTCTATGACAGCGAGATCACCGATCTGACCTTCGGCGACCGCGAGATCGACCCAAATGATCAAGACGCCTGCCGCGCGGTGCTGGAGGAGTTCACCTCCCGCTACGCCCGCACGGATGAGACCCACGATCCGGAGGTATTTGCCAAGGTACCGGAAGAGCGCCAGCGCAGCGCCCGCGGCATCGAAGTGGGGCAAATCTTCTATTTCGGCACCAAATATTCCGACGCGATGAACGCCAAGGTGCAAGGCCCCGACGGCAAAAAGGTGCCGGTGCATATGGGCAGCCACGGCATCGGCGTCAGCCGCCTGCTGGGCGCGATCATTGAGGCGAGCCATGATGACAAGGGCATCATCTGGCCCGAGGGGGTGACGCCTTTCCACGCGGGGATCGTGAACCTTAAACAGGGCGATGCGGAGGCCGATGCGGCCTGTGACGCGCTTTACAAGAGCCTCAAGGCGCTGGGCCTCGATCCGCTTTATGACGACCGCAAGGGCGGGGCGGGGATGAAGTTCGCCACGATGGACCTCATCGGTCTGCCATGGCGCATCACCGTCGGCCCGCGCGGGCTGAAGAATGGCGTGGTCGAACTCACCAGCCGCCGCACAGGCGAGAGCGAGGAACTGCCGCCGGAACAGGCGGTTGAGAAGATCGCCAAGATCTACGCCGGTATCGTCTGAGGGCCGCGATGATCCTGCGGGCGCTGACATTGGCCGGTGGGATCGTAAGCGCAGGCATTGCCGCACAAGGCCCGGGGGTCACCCGGGCCTATGTGTTTCAACTGGAGGCGGCGGAGCAGCGCCTCGCCAAAGTCGTGGCGGATTTCGATGCCGCCGCGCAGGCCGCGGGGCTCGACCGGGAAGGCGCCGTGGCGCGGCTGCGCGGATCGGCGCTGCTGGAGCGTCGGCGCTTGGACATGCGCCGCAACATCGAACGGCAAGGGTGGCTTGAGGCCACATTGCCGAGGCTCCAATCAGCGGGCCCGTTCCTGCGTTGCTATCTGCTATGGCGTAACCCGGATGCCGAAGCCTTGCGCGCCGCCCTGCGCGGCTTTGCCCCCACAGCCCCGCGCAGCCGTGCCGAATGGCTCTTCGCCGGTTTGGGGTTCATCACGGGGGCCAGTCTCACCCGCCTGCTGCTATGGCTGCCCACATGGCCCGCGCGCTTCCGCCGCCGCCGGGCATTGCGTTCTTGACCCTGCTGGGGCAAAGCCTCAGGTTGCGCGCACCTCAGACCGGAGCCTTCCCGCATGGCCAGCAAACCCACACGCACCGCCCCATTCGCGGCCTTTGAATGGATGATCGCTTGGCGCTACCTGCGCGCCCGCCGCGCCGAAGGGGGCGTCAGCGTTATGACGTGGATCAGCCTTATCGGCATCACGCTGGCGGTCTTCGCGCTGATCGCCACGCTTTCGGTCCGCTCAGGCTTCCGCGCTGAGTTCGTCGACACGATCCTCGGGGCCAATGCCCATGTCACCGTCTACACGATGGGGGAGGTGCTGCCCAACGGCCAGATCGACCGCACCATCGACGATTACGAGGCCATGGCCGAGCGGGTGGCAGCCGTCGAAGGCGTGACCCGCGTGGCCCCGCTGGTGCGGCAACAGGTCATGGCCAACCGCCGCCAGTCCAACGCGGGGGTCGAGGTTTTCGGTATCGCTTCGGATGATTTGATGACCATCCCCGGCATCCAGCCTTCGGAGCGTTCTTTCGGTGACATCACGCGTTTTGAAGAGGGCATGGCCATCGGCAGCGGCGTGGCGCAGTCCTTGGGCGTGCAGGTCGGCGATAGCGTCAAGCTGATCTCGCCCAATGGGGTAAAGACCGCCTTTGGCACCAGCCCGCGGGTCAATGCCTATGAGGTGGTCTATATCTTCTCTGCTGGGCGCTACGACATTGATAAAACACGGGTCTACCTGCCGATCACCGAGGCGCAGAGCTTTTTCAATCGCGAGGGCGTGGCGGATGAGCTGGAGGTTATGGTCGAGGATCCCGAGGGGGTGGACGCCATGGCGCCCACGCTCATGCAGGCGGCGGGCGAGCGGGCGCAGGTCTGGACTTGGCGCGACGCCTCAAGCTCCTTCCTCTCGGCGCTCGACATCGAGGACCGGGTGATGTTCGTGATCCTGAGCGTCTTGGTGCTGATCGCGGCGATGAACATCGTCTCGGGGCTGATCATGCTGGTCAAGAACAAGGGCCGCGACATCGGCATTCTGCGCACCATGGGGCTGTCTGAGGGCTCTGTGCTCCGGGTGTTCTTCATCTGCGGGGCCTTCACCGGCATCATCGGCACCGCCGCGGGCGTGGTGCTGGGGGTGCTGTTTGCCACTTACGTCGATCAGATTTTCGGCTTCGTGAACTACCTCAGCGGCGGCAATGCTTGGGACGCTTCGATCCGCGGCATCTATTTCCTGCCCGCGAAACTGCAATTGGGCGATGTGCTCTCGGCCGTGGCGCTCTCGCTCGGCCTGTCCTTCGTCGTCACGATCTTTCCCGCCCGCCGCGCGGCGCGGATGAACCCGGTGGAGGCCCTGCGCTATGAATGATCCCGTCCTGCGCCTGAGCGGCATTTCCAAGGCCTATAACCCCGGTGCGCCGAATGAGGTGCAGGTGCTGCGCGGCATCGACCTTGAGGTGGCCCCCGGCGAGGTGGTGGCGCTGGTCGCGCCCTCCGGGGCCGGCAAGTCGACGCTGCTGCATATCGCGGGGCTTCTCGATATCGCCGACAGCGGCACGGTGGAGATCGGGGGCGATGACCTGACGGGACAGAGCGACCGCCGCCGGACAGCTGTGCGCCGCGCCGACGTGGGCTTCATCTACCAGTTCCACCATCTGCTGCCAGAGTTCACGGCGCTGGAAAACATCGTGCTGCCGCAACTGGCCAATGGCGTGGCGCGCAAGGAGGCCGAGGCGCGGGCGCGGGAGCTTCTAGCTCAGGTAGGCATTGCCGAGCGCGCCGATCATCGCCCCGCTGCCATGTCGGGCGGTGAGCAGCAGCGGGTGGCCTTCTGCCGGGCGCTGGCCAACGCGCCGCGCCTGTTGCTGGCGGATGAGCCCACGGGCAACCTCGACCCTTCGACCTCGGATCAGGTTTTCGCCGCGCTGATGGCGCTGGTGCGCGGCACCGGGCTTTCGGCGGTGATCGCCACCCATAACCTCGAACTGGCGGCCCGGATGGACCGTCAAATTCGGCTCGACGCGGGGCAGTTGGTGCCGGTCTGACTCAGCCGCAGATGTTTTCTAACTCGACCCCGTCCCAGGGCAGGCCCACGTCATAGGGGCGGCTTTGGGGCAGGGGGGCCACGGGCATCACCTCCGACAGCATCGCATGCAGCCGCTTTGTGCGCGGCGCCTGCGGGTCGAGCGCGCGGCAGCAGACGAATTCCTCCACGATCGAGCCTTGCTGCTCATAGCCAAAGTCGAGAAACCGCGGCTTGGTATCCACGTCGAAGAGGTAGGGGTCCGGACTGGTGAATTGCTCGGAGGCGGCGCGCAGGGGCGAATAGCCGGTGAGGTCGCGGTTCTGCCATTGCCAGACATGGGTGACCTCATGCGCCAGCAGCATGGCGGCGATCAGCCCGATGCGGTCGGGATGGTCGGGCAGGTAATCCTCAAGGTACCAGTCCTTGTCGAAGAGCACATGGTTGAAGAGCGCCACGGCGGCGGGTTTCGAGGTGACGGTCTCGCCCACCTGCGGCGGCAGGATACGCTCGCGGCAGGTGGTGCGCGGGCGCGGCTTGCGGCGGAAGGTGACCGCGCGGGTGGGCGCGCCATCGTGCAGACGCACGCGGTCGTAGTCGAGGGTGGGGCCGTGGAGGGTGGCGAGATAGGCGCGTTCGTTGTCCGTCAGCGGTCGACCGCAGGCGGCGAGGAGGAGGCAGAGGAGAAGCGCGCGGATCATGGGATGAGTTAGGCGCGGGGCAGGCTGTGGATCAAGGGGGAAGTTTGGGCATACGCGAAACATTAGGGCCGCGCCCGACCTCGGGCCGAAGGGCTACTTGGAAAAGGTCCAGTGGACCTTTTCAGCCCGGAGGGCGGCGCAAGCCGCGGGGTGCACGGATGTGCGCCCTCCCCGTGGGGGAGAGTTTGAGGTCTGAACGGGCGGAGCCCCGGACAGGCGCGGCCCGGGACGGGGGCTGGGAGGGCTTTGTGGATAGCTGAGAAGTTCAACGCAGACTAAACTAATGCCCTTTGTAGTGATCTCGACCTGTCGTCTTTCAAAGCTAACTTTATTCTGCGGATATGTTCAGATCTGAATGGCGAAAGATTAATGGCTGCCGAGTCAAATAGCCATCAGTGAATGCGGACGGCTTCGAAAGAAGGCCAGCTTGTATCAGCGGCGTGCCTCAAGACGTATTTTTGCGTAAACTGATCATTTTCTCGATCAATAAATGTAACGTCAATCTGGCAATCAGAAAAGTAGTTTTCGAGATAGTCAGTCGTTGATTGTTCAATCGTGTCGCCGGTTTCAAAATGCAGTGTATGTACGATTATCTTGTCGTCATTGGCCGCGATCAGTTCAGCACGAAATCTGGAAACACTTCCACCGGTATTAGTAATCGCCAATTTGTACTTGTGAATATTGCCTCTGCCAGCTGTCGCGCGAAAATCGACTACCAGATTTGGTTGTAGACTCTCTTTCCTTTGTTTCAGAGATAATCCCATCATTTCTTGCTCATGCTGCAGGCTTTCACGTGTGACACCGACCAGTTCTTCTTGTTGTCGGACTGAGTTTGCTAGTTCTTCTGCCTGTAGTTTAAGCGTCGCAATACTATTCCGTAGCTCTTTGCCCTGTTGGAAAAATCCCAAGACTAGCCAGAACAATGCAAGGGGGCCGAAAGCACCGGCGAGTAGGTCTCCGAGTTCGTTTAGTCTAAGAGTGCCAAATTCAACAAGCGACCAGGACTCCGCAATTGCTATCCCACCAGTCAATACGACGAAGTACAGTCCTGTAGCTATGAGGCCGTATCGCGATAAGCGATCTGGAGGGCGGTCTTTACTCAAACATCCAACTCCTCCACAAACTGCGCGTTCTGCTGAATATACGCGAACCGCATCTCCGGCTTCTTCCCCATCAGCCGCTCGACCAGATCCCCGGTTTCGCCCGGCACGTCCTCATCCACGGTCACGCGGATGAGCTTGCGGGTCTCGGGGTCCATCGTGGTCTCTTTCAGGTCCTTCGCGTCCATCTCGCCCAGACCCTTGAAGCGGCTCACGTCGATCTTGCCCTTGCCACCCAAGCCTTTCTCCAACCACATGTTTTTCTCGGCCTCATCCAAGCAATAGACCCGTTTCGCACCTTGGGTCAGGCGGAACAGCGGCGGGCAGGCGAGGTACAGATGTCCGGCGTCGATCAGCGGGCGCATCTGGGTGAAGAAGAAGGTCATTAGCAGGGACGCAATATGCGCCCCGTCGACGTCGGCGTCGGTCATGATGATGATCTTGTCATAGCGCAGATCGTCGAGGTTGAACTTCGTGCCCATGCCGACACCGAGCGCCTCGCAGAGATCGTTGATCTCGGCATTGGTCGTCAGCTTGCTGGAGGCAGCACCCAGCACGTTCAGGATTTTACCCTTAAGCGGCAGCAGCGCTTGTGTATTTCGGTTACGCGCGCCTTTGCCGGAACCGCCCGCCGAGTCGCCCTCGACGATGAACAATTCGGTGCCTTCACGCGTCTTGCTGGTGCAGTCGGTCAGCTTGCCCGGCAGACGCAGTTTCTTCGTGGCGCTCTTCCGAGCCGTTTCTTTTTCCTGCTTCCGGCGCATCCGCTCTTCGGCGCGCAGCACGAGGAAATCGAGGATGGCGCCTGCGGATTTCGTATCCGCCGCCAGCCAGTTGTCGAAATGGTCGCGCACGGCGTTTTCCACCAGTCGCTGCGCCTCGGTGGTGGCGAGACGGTCTTTGGTCTGGCCCACGAACTCCGGCTCGCGGATAAAGCAGGACACCAGCGCGCAGCCGCCGGTGATCAGGTCATCGCGGGTGATGTCCTTGGCCTTGCGGTTGTTGGCAAGCTCGCCATAGGCGCGGATGCCTTTCAGGATCGCGGCCCAGAAGCCGCTCTCATGGGTGCCGCCCTCGGGCGTGGGGACGGTGTTACAGTAGGACTGGATGAAACCGTCGCGCGCGGGCGTCCAGTTGATCGCCCATTCGACCTTGCCCGGCACGCCGAAGCGCTCTTGGAACTCGACGGTGCCCGCAAAAGGGTTCTCGGCATAGGTCGTGGCCTTGCCTAGCGTTTCGCGCAGGTAGTCGGCGAGGCCGCCGGGGAAGTGGAAGGTCGCCTCCATCGGCGTATCGCCGTCCTCGATCTCGGACTTCCAGCGGATCTCGACGCCGGAAAAGAGATAGGCCTTGGAGCGGACCATCTTAAGCAGACGCGAGGGTTTGAAGCGGTGTGTGCCGAAAATCTGTTCATCGGCGTGGAAGGTCACGGTGGTGCCGCGCCGGTTGGGGGCCGCGCCGATTTTCTCCACCGGGCCCTGCGGGATGCCGCGCGAGAAGCGTTGCTCAAAGAGTTTACGGTTGCGCGCGACCTGTACGACCATGGAATCGCTGAGCGCGTTGACCACCGAAGCGCCCACGCCGTGCAGACCGCCCGAGGTCTGGTAGGCCTTGCCGGAGAACTTGCCGCCCGCGTGCAGGGTGCAGAGGATCACCTCGAGCGCGGATTTGTCGGGAAACTTCGGGTGCGGGTCGATCGGGATGCCGCGGCCGTTGTCGCGGATGGTGATCGAGTAATCGGCGTTCAGCTCCACCTCGATGCGGTTGGCATGGCCCGCGACCGCCTCGTCCATCGAGTTGTCGAGCACCTCGGCCACCATGTGATGCAGCGCGCGCTCATCGGTGCCGCCGATATACATCCCGGGGCGTTTGCGGACGGGCTCCAGCCCCTCCAGCACTTCGATGGAGGAGGCATCGTATTCGGTGGGTTCCTGGCCGGAAAGAAGGTCGGTCATGGGGCCTGCTCTTTGTTATGGGGTGAAGGGCATTTTGACAGGACCGCGCGCCGGGGGCAATCGCGGGTTTGTCTTGGGCTGCTGTTTTGCCCCGGTCAGCCAGCTTTGGCGCGCAGCCAGTCGGCAAGGGTCTCTTCATCGATGCGGCCTTGAGCCACTTCGCGGATCAGGTCGCCTGCCTCGATGCTTTCGTGGTCAAGCTGCACCCCATTGAGATCAAGGCAGATATCGAGAACGAGATGCGCGGTTCGCTTGTTGGCATCGTTGAAGACATGCCCGGTGGCAACTGCCACGCAATAGGCCGCGGCAAGGTCGAAAACATCTTCGATCATGCCGTAGACCAGCCGGTTATCGACCCGCGCCAATGCCCCTTCTAGCGATTTGTCCAAGGCCATGCCGGCCAACTCGCCTGGGTTTAGTGCGGAATCGTGAATCCTGACGACGAGGTCAGGTGAAAGCAGCACATAGGTCATTTATCTTTGAGGTAGTCCAGAACGGGCTGATTGATGTGCTTCCTGCGGGCGATGCTCTCCATCACCTCATCCAGCGTGGCCACGCGCGGCTCTTCTTGCAACGTCGCCTCGGCGGGTACGAAATAGCCCACGCAGCGCGAGTTCTTCATCACCGCCACGGGCTTGCCGCCCGAACGTTCTAACACCTTATGCGGCTCGCGCATCTCGGTCATGGTGGCGATGTGGTTGGTGTGAATGCGGGTCATGGCGCGGCTCCTGAATGCATATCTGAATATACATTCTTTCGCCCATTTTACAAGGGCCGCTGCCTGCTCCAGTCGAGCACCGCCGCCGCCACCTCCGACGGCTTTTGGTGGTGCAGCCAATGATCCGCCCCTTCGATCTCGACCCGGGTGAGGTCCGGCGCGAAAGCCTCCAACCCGGCGGTGGCTTCGGGCAGAAGGGCGGTGTCTTCCGTTCCCCAGATCAGCAGATGCGGGCAGGGGACGCGCAAACGGTCGACCGGGAATTCTGGCAGGTCGCGCAGGGGCTTGCCGGGCGCGGCGACTTGCAGGGGGGAGGCGCGATACCAGTTGATCATCGCCCTGAGCCGCCCCGGCCGCCCCCATTCCGCGCGGTAGTCCTCAAGCCGCGCGGGCGTCAGCCAGCTGAGGTCCATATTGGCGGAAAAAAGGTCGAGCAGCCCCGCGAAATCGTCCCGCGTAAGCCGCACCGCGCTGCCTTCGGCGCGCAGGGCGTTAATGTATTGCGAGGCGCGCGACTGCGCCCCGCCTGCGGCCATGGCGCGCTGAAACGGCACGGGATGCACGCCGTTAAGAACGATCAGCCGGGCCACCAATTCGGGCCGGAACATCGCCAAAGCGTAGCCCACGGAGGCGCCCCAGTCATGCGCCAAGACGGTCACTGGCCTGTCGCCGATCAAAGCGGCCATATCGGCCATGAGATGCGCCATCGCATAGGGTTCGATCCCCTCGGGCGCGCTGCTTTGGCCATAACCGCGCTGGTCGGGCGCGATGCAATGGAAGTCTTGGCACAGCAGCGGTGCCAGATCACGCCACGCGCCGCCGTATTCGGGAAAACCGTGGAGCATCAACAACGGCGGCAGGCTCTCATCGCCCCAGTGGCGAATGAAAATCTCCTGACCGTTCAATCGGCGGGTTTCGGTCCGTGTCGGTTCCATCGCGAGCCCTCCTGCCACCAGCTTTGCCGTTAAGGGACGCGGACGCAAGGATTTCATGGCAAAACAGTGGCATCGACCCCCCGCAAACCCATGGCAGAGCGTAAAAACCGCACTTCCCCTTTGCAGCGACCCGGCGTAAGGCTCGTGTCATGAGCAAGACTATGACCAACCGCAATCACGTCCGGGCGATCCTGACACTCGGCCTGCCGCTGATCGGCGGGCATCTGGCACAGATGGCGATCGGCGTGACCGATACCGTCATGCTCGGCTGGTATTCGGTCGAGGCACTGGCGGCGGTGGTCTTGGGCAGCACCTATTTCTTCGTCCTGTTCATCTTTGGGTCGGGCTTTGCCATGGCGGTAATGCCCTTGGTGGCCGCCTATGACGCCGAGGATGACGAGATCGGCCTGCGCCGCGCCACGCGCATGGGGCTCTGGCTTTCGGTGGGGTTCGCCATGATCGCACTGCCCGCGATGATCTGGTCGCCTGCGGTGTTGGACCTGCTGGGGCAGGGGCCGAACCTTGCCGACCGGGCGGGCGATTACCTCGAGGTAGCGGGCTGGGGCATCGTGCCTGCACTTTTGGTGATGGTGCTGAAATCCTACCTTGCCGCTTTGGAGCGCACGCAGGTCGTGCTGTGGATCACCCTGCTGGCCGCCGGGGTCAATGCGCTGGCGAATTACGCGCTGATCTTCGGCAACTGGGGCGCGCCGGAGCTTGGCGTGATGGGGGCGGCTGTGGCATCGGTCACGACGCAATGCGTCTCGCTGATCGGGGTGGTGATCTATGTGCTGATCGCCCTGCCGCAGCACAGCCTGTTCGTGCGGCTTTGGCGGGTGGACGGTCAGATGTTGCTGCGGGTGTTCACGCTGGGCCTGCCGATTGGCCTGACCACGCTGAGCGAAGTCGGCCTTTTCGCCGCCTCCTCGCTGATGATGGGCTGGCTGGGGACGATCCCGCTGGCCGCACATGGCATCGCGATCCAACTCGCCTCGCTGACCTTCATGGTGCATCTGGGGCTGAGCAATGTCGCCACGATCCGCGCGGGCAATGCCTATGGCCGCCGCGACGTGCCGCATATGAAGCGCGGCGCGGTGATCGTGACCGTGCTGTCGCTGGTATTTGCGCTGCTCACCATGGTCGGCTTTGTCGGCTGGCCCGAGCCGCTGATCTCGGTCTTCATGCAAGAGGATGAGCCCGCGCGGGCTGAAATCCTCGTCATTGGCACCGGGCTTCTGGTGATGGCCGCGCTGTTCCAACTGGTGGATGGGGCGCAGGTGGTGGCCCTTGGGCTGTTGCGCGGGGTGCAGGATACCAAAGTGCCGATGGTCATGGCCGCGGTCAGCTATTGGATCGTCGGCATGCCCTGCTCCTACCTGCTGGGCTTTGTGATGGGCTTCGGGGCCATGGGCATCTGGGCCGGGCTGGTGGCAGGGTTGGCGGTGGCCGGGCTGCTGCTGAATGCGCGTTTTTGGGGCGTGATCGTCAAGCGGCTGGCGGTCTAAGCCTCAGCCCCGGTCCATCCGGTCCGCCTTTTTGCGCACCAGCGTGCTGCGCAGGTCGTGCATCGCCAGCAGCAACTCATCCGTCACCGCCTCAAGCTCGGCATCCGTGGCGCGGGACTGCGCCCATTGGGTGGTGAGGTTCAGGTGCTCCACCGCGCGGCGGATGTCATCGATCTCGCGCGCCGCAAGGGTCGCGCGGCGAGCCTTGGTCCAGCGGGCAATCTCGGCCTGATCGGCCTCGGTCAAACGGTGCTGCCCATGAGGCTTTACCTCTCCGTTGCGGATGTTGACGACGGCGATCTGCTCCATCTCGATCCGGCGCTGGCGGTTCGCGGCATCCAGCCGAAACACCGCCGCGCCATTCTCGCGGATCCTGAAGTAATAGTCGGGAAGATCGCCCGCCATGGTGTTGTCCCTTACGTCAGCCCGGCGCAGAAGCTCTGGATGCGGCTGCACGCCTCTTTCAGCGCCTCATCCGAGGTAGCGTAGCTGACCCGGAAATTCGGCGAAAGCCCGAAGGCCGCGCCAAAGACGACCGCAACACCGGTTTCCTCAAGCAAAGCGGTGGCGAAAGCCTCGTCATCCGTGATCTTGGTGCCCGCCGCCGAGGTCTTGCCGATCAGCCCGGCGATTGAAGGGTAGACGTAGAAGGCTCCCTCGGGCGTCGGGCAAGTGATGCCCTCGATGGCCGAGAGCATCTCAACCACCAGATTGCGGCGGCGCACGAACATCTCGTTGTTCTCGGCTATGTAATCCTGCGTGCCGTTCAGCGCCTCAACGGCAGCCCATTGGCTGACCGAACAGGGGTTCGACGTGCTCTGCGACTGGATCTTGCGCATCGCACCGATCAGCTTTTCCGGCCCTGCGGCATAGCCAATGCGCCAGCCGGTCATGGCATAGGCTTTCGACACGCCATTGACCGTCAGCGTGCGGTCGTAGAGCGCGGGTTCCACCTGCGCAGGCGTGCAGAACTCGAACCCGTCATAGGCGAGATGCTCATACATGTCGTCGGTCATCACCCAGACATGCGGGTGGCGCATCAGCACGTCGGTCAGCGCCTTCAGCTCGTCGCGGCTGTAGCCCGCGCCGGTGGGGTTCGAGGGCGAGTTGAAGATGAACCATTTGGTCTTAGGCGTGATCGCCTCTTCCAGCGCCTCGGGGGTGAGCTTGAAATCATTCTCCAGCGTCGCGGGGGCGATGACCGGCGTGCCGCCCGCCAAAAGCACCATGTCGGGATAGCTGACCCAATAGGGCGCGGGGATCACAACCTCTTCACCGGGGTTCATCGTGGCCATCAGCGCGTTGTAGAGGATCTGCTTACCCCCGGTGCCGACGCTGACCTGCGCGGGCGTGTAATCCAGCCCGTTGTCGCGCTTGAACTTGGCGCAGATCGCCTGTTTCAATTCGGGGATGCCATCCACGGGCGTGTATTTCGTCTTGCCCGCGTTGATCGCGGCCACCGCTGCGTCCTTGATGTTCTGCGGCGTGTCGAAATCCGGCTCGCCCGCGCCAAGCGCGATGATGTCGCGCCCCGCAGCCTTGAGTTCTGCCGCTTTGGTGGTGACGGCGATGGTGGGCGACGGTTTGACCCGATCAAGGGTCGCGGACAGCAGTTCCATTTCAGCCTCGGGTTGCTTATGAATATCTCCACGTTCATAGGGGGCGTCCCCGCACCCGGCAAGGGTGTCTGGCAGGAGATAAAGCATGACCGACGAGATTGACTGGTACGGCCCCGAGGCCGCCACCTTTGGCGACCGGGTCGCGGCGGCCCGCGAACAGACCGGCATGACACAGGCGATGCTGGCCAAACGGCTGGGCGTGCGCCTGTCCACCCTGCGCGGTTGGGAAGACGACCTGTCAGAGCCGCGCGCCAACCGGCTGTCGATGCTGGCGGGGCTGCTCAATGTCTCGATGATGTGGTTGATCACGGGCGAGGGGGAGGGCGTCGACGCCCCCGAAGCGGGCGAGACCGCGCGCCGTGTCGACCTCGAAGAGGTGCTGGCCGATATGCGCGCCCTGCGCAGCGACCTGCTGAAAAAGGCCGAAACGGTCGGCAAATTGGAAAAGCGCATTCGGCGCCTCATGACGGAGCCCGCAGATGGCTGAAGCCCCCGAACACCGGATCAAACGCCTGCAAATGCGCTCCATGCGTCGGGGCATCAAAGAGATGGACCTGATCCTCTCGGCCTATGCCGAGGCGCGTTTGCCGCAGATGGATGACGCGGGCCTCACGCTCTACGACCAAATGCTGAACGAGAATGACCACGACCTCTATCTTTGGGTCAGCGGACAGGCCGAGGCACCTGCCGAATATGCGGGATTGATCGCGGATATCCGAGGGCAATTGGCCGAGGCGCGGGGCTAATTCAGAAAACCCGAAAGGGTTTAACGAATTATTCTGATTTTTTAGCGAGTTTCCGGTTCAAACAAAGTGAACCGGAGATTTCGCATGAGCATTCAAGACCCCGCCACGCAGCCGATGGCCATAAAGGGTTTCATGGCAGGCTATCTTGAGTCCCTGTCTTTGGTCGAGCGGCTGCACCGCTTGCTGCTGGACGTGATCAAGGACGAATTCGAGCGCGTCGGCGTGTTGGAGATCAACGCGGTGCAGGCGCTGCTTTTGTTCAACATCGGCGATAATGAGGTCACCGCGGGGGAGCTTAAAAGCCGCGGCTACTATCAGGGCAGCAACGTCAGCTACAACCTCAAGAAACTGGTCGAAATGGGCTATATGCACCACCAGCGCTGCGAGATTGACCGCCGTTCCGTGCGCGTGCGCCTGACCGAAAAGGGGCGCTATATCCGCGATGTGGTAGCCGATCTATTCTCGCGCCATGCGGATGGGATGGAAAGCAAGGGTGTCTTGGGGGATGCGGGGATCGAGGATATCACCCGCTCGCTCAAACGGATGGAGCGGTATTGGACGGATCAGATCCGCTATATCTACTGATCCCGGGCAGGGGGGAGCTGGGCATAGGCCCGCCCGTCCAATTCGCGCAGGAGTTTTCGCGTCATGGCGCGGGCGTAGTCTTCGAACCCCTCTGCCGTCTCAACAAAAGCTCCGGGGCCGAGGATGACCTCGGCCCGGTAATATGACGCCAGCGCGCCGACCTCGGCCTGTCCGCCATCGTCAAGGCCCGCGTATTCCGCGCCGATCACCAAGCCGTTGATGGTCAGCCCCTGCGGCCCAAGGGGCTGGTTTTGCAAGCTGTCGCGTATATCCCGGGGCCGCGGCCCGAAGTTCGAGATACCATCGCCCGAAATATCCAGCGTGTGTTTCCGGCAGTCTGAACGCGCCGCCAACTGCCGCGCGCCGAATTGCATCGCATCGCCCAAGGCCGTGCCGGGCGACGCCGCGCGCCGCTCGGTGCTGCGCAAAAGGGTGATGGCATCGTCAAGCGCGGCGGCATCGCGCACAGACGTCCAAGGCAGTATCACCCGCTGATCGCTGGACCCGCTCCACTCATAGACCATTAGATCGACATGATGCCCGGGCCGGGTCAGCAGGGCGTCCCGCAGGCGCGGATCGTCCAACGCTTCGGCCAAACCGCCCATCTGCAACCGATACTCCCGCGCATCGACGGAACCGGAGACATCCAGCCCCAAGGCCAGCGCCTGACGACAGGCGGCCTCGGCCCATTGCGGGCCCGATAGGGTGAGAAAAAGGGCGAGGGCGGCGCGGATCATCTCTCTGCCTTCGGCGGGGCATCAGAAAAGCGCGGGCCGAGCGCGGGAGGCGGAAAAGCCCCCCGCGCTACACTCATCAGCGCCGGGGCGGCGCGGGGGCTACCCCTTACCAATGGCCGGTGTTTTCCATGCTGGCCCATGGCTCCTGCGCGGGCAGGGCGTCACCCTCTTGCAGCAATTCGACGGAGATATTGTCGGGCGAGCGGACAAAGGCCATGCGCCCGTCGCGCGGCGGGCGGTTGATGGTCACGCCGTTGTCTTGCAGGTGCTGGCAGGTCTCATAAATATTCTCGACGGTATAGGCTAGGTGGCCGAAATGGCGGCTGTCGCTGGGCAGCGCGTCGTCGCCGTCCCAATTGTAGGTCAGCTCAACATCGGCATGACCGTCGTCCATGCCCGGGGGGCATAGGAAAACCAGCGTGAAACGGCCCCCTTCGTTGTCGATCCGGCGCCGCTCGACCAGGCCCAGAAGTTTGTAAAATGCGATGGAGGCGTCGAGATCTTTCACGCGCACCATGGTGTGCAGGTATTTGATGGGCATCGGTTTTCCTTTGGTTGGCTGGCCTGAACGGGGCGGCGCCCCTTCCAAGCTTGAATGTCGTTCAAAGCGGGCGGGGGCAAATTAACCCTTCGCGCTTCGCGGTGGAGTTTAGGGGCGAAACCGCCGGTGTCAAAGTGGGCGGGCGATGTCAGTTGATTGCGCAATGATTGGCTGTAGGCTAAAGGCCCGGAAGGCAACGCAAAGGCAAATGCCAAGATTGACGAGGGTCGCCGCATGAAACAGTACCATGATGCGCTGCGCGAAGTGCTGGAGCAGGGGGTGACCTCGACCGATCGCACGGGAACGGGGACGATCTCTCATTTCGGGATGCAGCAGCGTTACCGGATGGCCGATGGCTTCCCGCTGGTCACCACGAAAAAGCTGCATCTGAAATCCATCGTGCATGAGCTTTTGTGGTTCCTCGCCGGGGATACGAACATTGCCTATCTCAAGGAAAACGGCGTTCGCATCTGGGACGAATGGGCCGATGAAAAGGGCGATCTTGGCCCGGTTTACGGCCACCAGTGGCGGCGTTTTCCCATGGTGGGCGAACCGATGCCCCAGCCCGATGGCACAGTGCTGCATCAGGCCGGGCAGGTCGACCAGATCGCCAAACTGGTCGAGGCGATCCGCAAGACCCCCGACAGCCGCCGCCTGATCGTTTCGGCGTGGAATCCGGGCGAGGTGGACCAGATGGCGCTGCCGCCCTGCCATACGCTCTGGCAGGTGCGCATCGCGGGCGGCAAGCTGCATTTGCAGCTTTACCAGCGCTCGGCGGATATGTTCCTCGGCGTGCCGTTCAACATCGCCTCCTACGCGCTGCTCTTGGAAATGCTGGCCCATGTCACTGGCTATGCGCCGGGTGATTTCGTGCATTCCATGGGTGACGCGCATATCTATTCCAACCATCTGGAGCAGGTGAAAACCCAGCTTGCGCGGACGCCCAAGCCGCTGCCGAAACTGCGGATCAACCGCGAGGTCAGTTCGATCTTTGATTTCCGCTATGAGGATTTCACCTTTGAGGGCTATGATCCCGACCCTGCGATCAAAGCGCCGGTGGCCGTCTGATGCTGAGCCTGATTGTCGCCCGCGCCCGCAACGGCGCCATTGGCAAAGGCGGGGATATCCCTTGGTCGCTGCCCGAAGACCTAAAATTCTTTCAGCGTGAAACCACCGGCGGGGCCATCATCATGGGGCGCCGCACATGGGCGAGCTTGCCTGTCAAGCCACTGAAAAACCGGTTGAATTGCGTCGTCTCCAGCAGCGAGGTCGAGGGCGTCCATGTGGCGCGCGACCCGCAAGCCGCTTTGGGCTATTGCGCGGCAGAGGGCTATCGCCGGGTCTACGGCATCGGCGGCGAAGGCATCTACCGCGCGCTTTTGCCCCTCGCGGATCGGCTTTTGGTGACCGAAGTGGATGTGGAAATCGACGGCGCCGATGCGTTCTTTCCCGAATTCGATACGGACGAATGGATCGAATTGGGCAACCTTTGCCTGCGCACATCCGGTCCGCGTGCCATCGCGCGGGAGTGGCTGCGCCGCTGCTGACCGGCCATTGACATGGGCCGCGCGGCGGGCATCACTGCGGGCCATGTTTGATCTATCCGCACCGCCCGAAGGGTTTGTCGAGAACCCGTTCCCCCATTACGACCGCCTTCTGCGCGACGCCCCGGTGCTGCGCCAGCCTGACGGCTCGATCCTGATTTGCCGCCATGCGGATCTGAACGCGATCTACCGCGACACCACGCTTTATATCTCGGATAAGAAACTGGCCTTCGCGCCGAAATTCGGCCCCGGCAGCCCCCTGTTCGAACATCACACCACCAGCCTCGTTTTCAATGACCCGCCTTTGCATACCCGCGTGCGGCGGATCATGACCTCGGCCCTTACGCCCAAGGCGCTGGCGCGGATGGAGCCGGGGTTGATCGACACGGTCGACCGGCTGCTTGAGGGGCTGAGCCCCGCGCCGGACCTGATCGAGGACTATGCCAGCTGCATCCCGGTGCAGATCATCGGCAACCTGCTGGACGTGCCGATGGAGGAGCGCGGCCCGCTTCGCGATTGGTCGCTGGCGATCCTCGGCGCGCTGGAGCCAACCTTGAGCGATGCTGAGCTTGAGGCAGGCCATACCGCGGTGCGGGAGTTCAAAGCCTATCTGCAAGACCTCATCGCGCGACGCCGGGCCGCGCCGGGGGATCCCGAAACCGATGTGTTGACCCGGTTGATCGCGGGGGATGACGGGGGCAGTTGACTGAGATCGAGTTGATCCAGAACTGTATTTTCATCCTGAACGCGGGCCATGAGACGACGACCAATCTGATCGGCAGCGCCCTTGCGCTGCTGCATGACCATCCCGACCAAAAGGCCCGGCTGCTGGCCGAGCCTGCTCTGATCGGGCCTTGTATCGAAGAGGTGCTGCGCTTCCGCTCGCCCAACCAATTCGGCAACCGGGAGACCACGGCCCCGGTCACCATAGGCGGGGTCGAGATCGCCGCGGGCAGCAACCTGCACCTTTGTATCGGGGCTGCGAACCGAGACCCGGAAGTCTTTGAGGAGCCGACAAAATTCGATATCGGGCGCAAGCCCAATCGGCATCTGGCCTTTGCCGGTGGCCCGCATGTCTGCGTGGGGCTGACTTTGGCGCGGATGGAAGGGAAGATCGCGCTTCAACGCTTCCTGAACCGCTACCCGGATTATGAAATCAGCGCGGCGCGCCAAGGGGGCGGGCGCACCCGCTTTCACGGCTATGCGACGCTCCCGGCGCGGCTGAACTAAAACGGGCCTGCCATAAAAGACTGGACTAAAAGAAATCGCCCCGGCAATCTTTGTTAATATTATACATAATTACGAGGGTTATCATGCGTGTAACGACAGCTATTGCAGTGGCGGCAGGGCTGCTTTCAGCCGGGCTGGCCAGTCAGGTCTCGGCAGAGCCCAAGGTCTACGCCTATCCCAGTTCTGCAAATTATTGTCCGGCGGGGCTGCAGCCGGTGACCCTTGGCGGGGCGATCTGCTGTGGGACGCCGAGCCAGACCATGACCTATGCTGAGGTCAAGGCGCACCCCGTGCAGCGCCGTCACCGCGTGGTCACACCGCGCCGTTCAGCCCGCGTGCCTTGCCCGGTAGGGACCAAGGGCTGTTCGTATAACTGATCTTTCAAGCAACGCCCGGCGCGGGACGCCGGGTGTTTTCTTGCAATGTCATGGCTAGAGCAGCGCGAGGTCGGTGGCCATCTGCCGTCCGTCGCGGCCTTCGGTCAATTCATAGCTGACCTTTTGATCGTCCGCCAAGCCGGTCAGGCCAGACCGTTCGACCGCCGAAATATGAACAAATACATCGTTACCGCCGCTTTCGGGGGCGATGAACCCGTAGCCTTTGGTGGTGTTAAACCATTTCACGGTGCCAGTTGGCATAATCTCCGCGCCTCCTTTGTCTTTGCGTCTCTGCGTCCAGCAGAATGGCGAAAGCGATTGAATTGCGACCCGCCATAATAGAAAGATCGCGCGGACTGGAAAAAAATCAAGCGATCAGCTGCGAGATCCGCAACTGGGCGTGGGATCGCGAGGCTGAGGGAGACGGATGTGCTAATTTATGGGCTGAAAAATTGTGACAGCTGTCGTAAGGCGAAAAAGGCGCTGCCAGAGGCGCAATTGGTCGACGTGCGGGAGGAGGGCGTGCCCACCGCGGTCTTGGAAAAGGCCCACGCGCAGTTTGGTGCGGCCTTGCTCAACACCCGTTCGACAACCTGGCGCGGGCTGGATGACGCGGCCCGCAAGGAAGAGCCGCTGGCCCTGATTAAAGCCCATCCGGCCCTGATGAAGCGCCCCCTGATTGCGGTGGGTGATCGGCTATTTCTAGGGTGGAACAAAGAGATAGAAGCCGCCGTTCAAGCGATGCTTTAACCGCGGCTCGCCAAAAGCCGGTCCAGTGACAGGGGGCCGGCCCCTTTGATGACCAGCACCAAAAGCAAGAAGACCCAGAGCGCCCGCTGGTCGAGGATATGGGCGTCGGGGAAACGGTCGAACCACGCGCCGAGGGCGCTGCCGTGGCCGTAGAGATCGGTCAGCGATTGCACCACGACAAAGCCCACCATCGCCAGCGCGGCCAGCCGGGTCAGCAGGCCGATGACGATAAGCAGGGGCAGGATGAACTCAGCCACTGTTCCGGCGACGACGACAAGCCAATGAAACAGCCCAAGCGCGTCGGTGTCATAGCCGACCGCCTCGAAAACGCGGGGGAAGATTTGGGAGTAGGCGCCGGTGGAAGGGGTGAAGATGCCCAAAGGGCCGGGGCCGAGTTTGGTCAGACCGGCGTTCAGGAAGTAGACCAGCAACACCGCGGCAAAGAGGAAGCGGGCAAGGGTTAGAAGCAGCCAGTCGGCACGCTCTAGTCGGTCGGCGGTGGTGCGGTAAAGGGGCAGAAATCGGGTCATTGGCTTTCCTCCACGGAAATCGCGCTGAAGACGCCGTGGCTCAGGGCAAAGCCTAGGGCGGCGGCGAGGTCGAACTCAGGTGCGGCACCGACTGTGGCGTCATTGGCCGCCCCGAAGGTCCGCCCCTCGGCAAGGTGACCGAACCATTGCGCCGCGCCGGGCGGTGTCAGATGCGGGGCGGGGTCATAGGCGGGGCGGGTGATTACCACGTCCTGCCCCACGTTGCGCGGCTTTGGCGCGTTCTCGGTGAAATTATAGCGCCAGATGTCGAAAAGCGGCCAATCTGACCGCAGAACGCGGGTCGCGGGGGCGAGGGTAAGCTTGGCCGCCATTAGTGCATCGGGAGGGAGCGCCTCGAAGGTCTGCGGATCCAGCGGTGCCGCGTCGGCGGCGTGGTAGGAGGACCGCAGCGCGAGGTCGAGCCTTGCGGCATCGGCGAGATAGCCGATCCTCGCCAGTGGCGCGAAACCTGCGATGAACCCCGGGAAATCCGCGCCATAATGCATCATCATCGGCGATTTCGGTGGATGCGCCCGGACATAGAGCGGCGCGAGTTCGGCAAAATTGCGGGCACCGATCAGCTTGCGCACCAGCGGAAAGGCCACTTCGAGAGCGGCGATCAGGGAATGGGTGACATTGTTGCGATAGACGCCATAGCGCGCGCCCGCCGGTTGCCCCTTGCCATCGCGCAGCCCCGCGGGGGCGGGCCGCGTAGGGTCAAGCAACGCCGTGCGAAAACTGTGCTGGTCGGTCACGCCAGAACCTCGGCGGCGCGATTGGCTTCGGCCCGCAGGACGGGCCAGTCGGGCACGTCATTGTCCCACTCGACCAGTACCGGCTTTGGACCGGTTTGGGCCAGCGTGTAGCTGAGCAAGTCCCAGACCGGATCGACGACCTCTTTGCCATGGCTGTCGATCAACAGCGGCGCGCCGTGATCGTCGGTGTCGTCGTCATGGCCGCCCACATGGATCTCCCCCACATGGTCTGTCGGGAAGGCGTCGATGTAGCCCTGCGGCGATAGCCCGAGGTTGGTGGCCGAAATGAAGACATTGTTGACATCCAGCAAGAGCCCGCAGGAGGCTCGCGCGATGATCTCTGCTAAAAAGTCGGTTTCGGACAAGTCGGATTCTTCGAATGCGAGGTAGCTGGAGGGGTTTTCGAGCAGCATTTGCCGCCCCAAGACGTCTTGCACTTGATTGATATGCGCGGCGACGCGGGTCAGCGTTTCTTCGGTATAGGGCAGGGGGAGGAGGTCGTTGAGATATTCCATCCCATGGGTAGACCAAGCCAGATGTTCGGAGAAGGACGCGGGCTGGCTTCGGTCACAGAGGGTCTTGAGCCGCGCGAGATGGTCTGGGTCGAGGGGGCCTTCGCCGCCGATCGACAGGCCGACGCCATGAACCGATAGGGCGAAACGTTCCTGCAAGGCGCGCAGCTGCGCATGGGGGCGGCCACCGTCGCCCATGTAGTTTTCGGCATGCACCTCGATCCAGCGGACCGGGCCGGGATCAGCCATCAAGCCATCGAAATGCCGGGATTTATATCCGACTCCGGGGGCATTGGGCAGCGTGGTGAGAGGGGGGGTATCGTCGCGCATATTGGCCTCCGGCATGGGGCGGGGCAGGGTCCGGGCGGGTGCCGCCCGGACCGCTTTGATTAAGCGGGTAGGTCGCGGTCGAGCGGTTCCAGAGAGCCTGTCCGCTCGGTCCCGTCGGCCATGGCGGGCAGATCGATCTCGGCGCAGGTGCCTTCGTCGACGAGGGTCCATGCGTTGCCCTGGTAGTCGGTCACGGAGGTGCCGGCGCAGGTCGTGCCAGGGCCCGCGGCGCAGTCGTTCTCACCAGCCAGCGATACGCCATAGCATTTCTCTTGCGAAGCGGCGGTTGCGGTGGTGGCGTGGCTGCCGAGTGCGGCGGCGACGGCCCCTGCGATGGCGGCGGTCTTGAGTGTGTTGGACATTGTCATTTTCCTTCCTGATGGTGTTGACAGGCTTACTAGAGCAGCCCGTTCGCTCACAAGCCAGTCACGAGCGAGTGTGTCACAGTCCCGTCAGAATTCACGCGGAAAAACGGCGAAAGTTGTAACGATCCCGCGCAGGAAGGGTGGGATTGTTACAAAAACGCTCCGGCAGGCAGGGGGCATATTGCCCGCAAACCGGCCGGAGCGCATGTTTGTTACAGCGCGTTAGCGCAGGTCAGGCGGGGTCGCGTCCTGTGCCAGTTCGGCGGTGAGTGCGTCGAGCGGCTGTACGGATGTCTGCTTTTGCCCCAGACGCCGCACCGAGACCGTGCGCTCTTCGACTTCGCGCGCGCCCACGGCGAGGATCACCGGTACCTTGCCCAGCGAATGCTCGCGGACCTTGTAATTGATCTTTTCGTTGCGCATGTCGGCCTCGGCCCGGACGCCCGCAGCTTTCAGGGTTTCCACGACCTCGGCGACATAGTCATCAGCCTCGGACGTGATGGAGGCCACAACGACCTGCCGCGGCGCGATCCAGAAGGGCAGCTTGCCGGCGTGTTCCTCGATCAGGATGCCGATGAACCGCTCGAAACTGCCCAGGGTGGCGCGGTGCAGCATCACGGGGCGATGCTTATTGCCGTCCTGCCCGATGAAGCTCGCCTCCAGCCGTTCGGGCAGGTTCGCGTCGACTTGCAGGGTGCCGCATTGCCAGTTGCGCCCGATGGCGTCGGTCAGGGTGAACTCAAGCTTCGGGCCATAGAAAGCACCTTCGCCCTCAAGCACCTCGAAGTCATAGCCCGCGGCCTTGCAGGCATCGCCGAGCGCCTGTTCCATATGGTCCCATGTCTCGTCCGAGCCGATCCGCTTCTCGGGGCGGGTGGAGAGTTTGATGGTCCAGTTATGGAAGCCGAGGTCGGCATAGACCTTGGACAGGAAGGCGATGAACTTCGCTGTTTCCGAGGTGATCTGATCCTCGGCGCAGAAGATATGGCCGTCGTCTTGGGTAAAGCCGCGCACCCGCATGATGCCGTGCAACGCGCCCGACGGCTCGTAGCGCGCGCAGGAGCCGAACTCGGCCATCCTGAGCGGCAGATCGCGGTAGGATTTCAGACCTTGGTTAAACACCTGCACGTGGCAGGGGCAGTTCATCGGCTTGAGCGCATTCACCGCCTTTTCGCGGGCATGGTCCTCGTCCACTTCGACGATGAACATGTTCTCTTGATACTTGTCCCAGTGGCCGGATTTTTCCCACAGCTTGCGGTCAACGACCTGCGGAGTGTTGACCTCGACATAGCCGTCGCGGTCCTGCATGCGGCGCATGTAGTCCTGCAAGGTGGTGTAGATGCGCCAGCCGTTGGGGTGCCAGAAGACCTGGCCGGGGGCCTCTTCCTGCATGTGAAACAGATCCATCTCGCGGCCCAGCTTGCGGTGGTCGCGCTTGGCGGCTTCTTCCAGCATGTTGAGATGCGCGCGCAGCTTTTCCTTGCCGGTGAAGGCGACGCCGTAGATCCGCTGCAGCATGGCGCGGCTGCTGTCGCCGCGCCAATAGGCACCGGCAATGGACATCAGCTTGAAAGCATCGCCGGGAACCTGTCCGGTGTGCTGCAGATGCGGGCCGCGGCAGAGGTCTTGCCAATCGCCGTGCCAGTACATCCGCAGCGGCTCGTCGCCGGGGATCGCGTTGATCAGCTCAACCTTATAGGGCTCGTTGTTGTCCTCGTAATGTTTGATCGCCCGCGCGCGGTCCCAGACCTCGGTACGGACCGGGTCGCGCTTGTTGATGATCTCTTTCATTTTCTTTTCGATCAGCCCAAGGTCTTCGGGGGTGAAGGGTTCCTTGCGATCGAAGTCGTAATACCAGCCGTCCTTGATCACCGGGCCGATGGTGACCTTGGTGTCTGGCCAGATTTCCTGCACGGCGCGGGCCATGATGTGGGCGAGGTCATGGCGCACCAGCTCGTTGGCCTGCTCTTCGTCGGCCATGGTGTGGATGGCGATGCTGGCGTCGGCTTCGATCGGCCAGGCCAGATCGTAATGCGCGCCGTTCACGGTGGCGCTGATGGCCTTCTTGCCGAGCGATTTAGAGATATCGGCAGCCACTTCACCAGCGGTGATCCCGGCGTCGTATTGCCGGCTGTTGCCATCGGGAAGGGTGAGGGAGATTTGGGCCATCTTGGGCGCTCCTCGTCGGTTTGGCGCCTACGAGACGCCCGGTTGCGGGTTATGTGTCGGGCCTATGTGGCGGCGCGGACGCGGCTTGTCAATGCAAGTGAGACCGCTTCGGGAAAGTTGCGGCAGGGCGATGGCGCGCTATGTCAGGCGGGCAACAACGAGGATCGGTCAGATGCAAGACGACACGGCGCAGCGCGCATTCGAGACGATTTCGGGGGCGGACGACCCGGCACCGGGGTTGGACGACAAGGCGCAGCAGGCCGAGGCCCGCAACGGGCTGCGCCATATCGTGTCGCTGTCGATGACCAAAGTGGCCGATGGTCTGATCGACCCGAAACTTGTCTTGGCTTGGCTGTTGAGCGCCCTTGGCGCGCCTGCGGTTTTCGCGGGCGCCTTGGTGCCGATCCGCGAGGCCGGGTCGCTTTTGCCGCAGATCGCGCTGGCGGGCGTGGTGCAGCGCATGGCGCGGCGAAAATGGGCTTGGGTCTGGGGCTCGGTCGGGCAGGGCGTGGCGGCGGGGCTGATCGCCCTTGCTGCGCTCAGCCTTGAGGGGGCCACGGCGGGCTATGCGGTCTGCGCCGCCCTCGCGCTGCTGGCCGTTTGCCGTGCCGCCTGTTCGGTGTCGTTCAAGGAAATTCTGGGCAAGACGGTGGGTAAGACCCGGCGTGGATCGGTGACCGGTTTGGCGGGGTCCGTATCCTCGGTCGGGGTGGTGATCTTTGCCGGGCTGCTGATGTCGGGCCTGTTTCAAAGCCGAGGCGTCGTGGTGGCAGCCATCGCGCTGGCGGCGGCGCTATGGATCGGCGCGGCGCTGTTGTTCTCGACAATCATGGAAACGCCGAGCGAGACCGAAGAGGGCGATGGCGTGGATTTTAAACTGCTGCGCGGCAACCGGGAACTGTGGCTTTTCATTCTGGTGCGCGGTCTTTTGGTCTCTACCGCGCTGGCGCCGCCCTATTTGGTGGTGCTTGCCGGTTCGTCAGAGAGCGGGCAGTTGGGCCAATTGGGGGCCTTGGTGCTGGCCTCGGCGCTGGCGTCTTTGGTCAGCTCCTACGTCTGGGGGCGGCTGTCGGATATGTCGAGCCGCCGTGTGCTGATGATGACCGGCGTCGTTGGCGCAGTGGCGATGGCGCTGGCGGTGGGGCTGTGGTTTCTTGGTCTGGCGCAGGCGGTCTGGGCGATGCCTGCGGTGCTCTTCACCCTGATGATCGCCTATCACGGCGTGCGGCAGGGGCGGTCGACCTATCTGGTCGACATGGCCCCGAAAGACCAGCGCGCCGCCTATGCCGCCGTCAGCAATACGGTGATCGGGCTGCTCTTGCTGCTGGCGGGCGTGCTGGGCGGCGGGGCGGCGCTGATCGGGGCGCAGGCGACGCTGATGCTTTTTGCCGTCATGGCGCTGGCCGCCGCCGTGTTGGCCCATTGGCTGCCGGAGGTTGAGCATCTTTCCGAGGACTGACTTGCCCTCATCCGCGCCGATGCTCATGATTGGGCCAAAGACGGAGGCAGCATGGCAGACAGCAAATACATCGACACGCCGCAAGGGCGGCGCATCGCCTATCACAAGACCGACGGGGCAGGGCCTTGCGTGGTGTTTTTGGGTGGGCTGAAGTCCGACATGATGGGGACCAAGGCGGTCTATCTTGAAGACTGGGCACGGGCCGAGGGGCGCGCCTTTCTGCGGTTCGACTATTCGGGCCATGGGGAATCGTCGGGCCTATTTACCGAAGGGTGCATCGGCGATTGGCACGAAGACACGCTGGCCGCGGTCGCGGCGCTGACCGAGGGGCCGCTGATCGTCGTCGGCTCCTCGATGGGCGGCTGGCAGGCGCTGCTCTTGGCGCGGCATCTGCCCGAGCGGGTCGCCGGGCTGGTCGGCATCGCCGCGGCCCCCGATTTCACCGAAGATGGCTATTGGGCGAATTTCACCGAGGCGCAGAAACAGACCTTGGAAGAGGTCGGGCAGGTCGAATTGCCGTCGGACTATATGGAACCCTATGTCATCACCCGCCGGATGATCGAGGACGGGCGCAAGCGGTTGGTGCTGCGCGATCCGCTGAACCTGCCTTTCCCGGTCCGGCTGTTGCAGGGCACGGCGGACACCGCCGTCAGCACGGCCACCGCGGTGCGGCTGTTGGAACATGCGCAAAGCCCCGATATGCAACTGACACTGGTCAAGGACGCCGATCACCGTTTTTCGGACGCGCGCTGTTTGGCGATGATCGTCGAGGCGATCAACGAGGTTTCCGGCGACAAGGGCTGACCAAGGGCGCGGGCATGGAACCGCCGATAGGCACCGGCTCGCGGTGTCACCCCAGACCACCCATGCTAAGAGACTGCCAAACCCAAGGGGGACGGCATGAAACCACGTTATTTCAACCGCATACCGCACCGGAGCCTGCCCAATGGCTGAGCCGATCGTTCTGCTGCCCGGCATGATGTGCGACGCGCGTGTCTTCACGCGGCAGATCCAAGCGCTTTCCCCGCGCGGGACCGTGGTGCTGGCCCCGATCACCCAAGGCGAACGGATCGAAGAGATCGCCTCGGGCCTGTTGGATCAACTGCCGCCGCGTTTCGCGCTGGTGGGGCAGGGCATGGGCGGTGTGGTGGCGCTGGAACTGCTGCGCCGCGCACCCGACCGGATCAGCCGCATTGCCCTCTTGGCCACCCATGTGCTGGCCGAATTGCCCGCCATTGCCGCGGACCGTGAACCGCAGATCATCATGGCGCAATCGGGCAAGCTGGGGGAGGCGATGCAGGCGCGGATGGCCAATGGTTTCCTCGCCCCCGGCAAGGGGCGGGGCGAGGTGCTGACCCGCGCGATGGAGATGGCCGAGACGCTGGGCGGCGATGTCTTCGTCCGCCAATCCCGCGCTTTGCAACGGCGGCGCGATCAACAGGCGGTGCTGCGCAAATGCAAGGTGCCCGCGCTGGTGCTTTGTGGGGAGCATGACGCGCTCTGCCCGGTCAAACGCCATGCCTTCATGGCCGAGATGATCCCCTATGCCAAGCTGACGGTGCTCGAAGACGCGGGCCATCTGCCCAGTCTAGAGCAGCCAGAGGCGACCACCGCCGCGCTGCGCGACTGGCTGCATCAACCTCTGGTGCTGCAATAGGGCAGTGGCTTAGGCCGCTGCCGGTTTATCGCTCTTCTTGGCCTCGGGTTTCTGAGAGGCGGGCTTTTGCGGCCCGGGCGTTTGGGGCGCAGGGTTCTGCGGCTCAGGGGTGCCGTTGTTCGCGTCGATAAAGTCGAGCACCAAGGGCCGGATGTTGTTGCGCCAGCTTTTGCCCGCGAAGATCCCGTAATGGCCCGCGCCCTGCTCAAGATGGCTGGCCTTCTTGGCATCCGGCAGCCCGGTCAGCAGATCGAGCGCCGCGATGCACTGGCCGGGGGCCGAAATGTCGTCCTTGCTGCCCTCGACCGTTTTGACGGCGACGGTGGTGATCTTGCCGATGTCGACCTGACGGCCCGCCACGGTAAAGACGTTGCGCGCGATCTCGCGCTCTTTGAAAACCCGCTGCACGGTCGAGAGGTAGAACTCCGCCGGCATGTCCATCACGGCGAGGTATTCGTCGTAGAACTTGTTGTGCTTGTCATGCTCATGCGCCGTCTTTTGCGCCACGCGGGTGATCTGGTTGGCAAAGGCATCGCGGTGGGTGTCATTGTTCATCGAGATGAAGGAGGTAAGCTGCAACAGCCCCGGATAGACCTTGCGCCCCACGCCCGCGTATTTGAAGCCGACCTGTTGGATCATCATCTGCTCAAGCTGGCCCATGGTCACGCTATGCCCGAAATCGGTCACATCCGTGGGCGCGGCATCGGGATCAATCGGCCCGCCGATCAGCGTCAATGTGCGCGGCTGCGCTTCGGGCGCTTCCTCGGCCAGATAGGCGGTGGCGGCCAGCGTCAGCGGCGCAGGCTGACAGACCGCGATCACATGGGTGTCGGGGCCAAGGTGATGCATGAAATCAACGAGGTAGAGCGTATAATCCTCGATGTCGAACTTGCCCGCACTAACTGGAATATCACGCGCATTGTGCCAGTCCGTCACATAGACGTCGCAATCAGGCAGCAGGGAGATCACAGTGGAACGGAGCAGCGTGGCGTAATGACCCGACATCGGCGCGACCAAAAGAACCTTGCGGCCCGTCTCTTCGCGGCCTTGGACCGAGAATTTCAACAGATCGCCAAAGGGCCGTTCCATCACAGGCTCGATGCTGACCAGACAGTCCTGCCCCTTGGGGCCGACCACCGGGGGGATGTCCCAATCGGGTTTCACGACCATGCGGGCAAAGGTCCGTTCCGTCACCTCACCCCAAGCGGCGAGCCATTCCATCGCAGGGTTTGGAAACAGAGAGAAAGCCGGGTAGGATGCCATAGCAAGCGCAGACGCGCCGAGCCATTGATTGGTGTTCCGGATGGACTCCATCATGTCGTAGGTGGCCATATAGCGCATGTGGGGGCTCCTTTATGCTGCACCTGCGAAGATAGGAGGTAAGGGTTAAGATGACAACAGAATCCGAGAATCCCGAAATTGCCGAGCCTCAAGCCCTGTCTCGTATGGCGCAAAACTTGAAAAAGGTTGAAGAATTAAGCCAGCGCCTGACCCGTGTGATGGCGCAGCGCGAGGGCCATCAGCCCGCGCTCGATGGTCCGAACCAACAGCTTTTCGCCAAGGCGGCCCAGTCTTACTGGGCCGAAGCGATGACCAATCCGGCCCGTTTGATGGAGCATCAGATGGGCTATTGGACCAAATCGGTCGCCCATTTCGTCGAGGCGCAGCAGGCGCTGGCCAAAGGCGGTTTGGCCCCGGTTGAAGAGGACGCGCCGACCGACAAGCGTTTCGCCAATCCGCTGTGGCAGACCCATCCCTATTTCAACTTCATCAAACAGCAGTATCTGATCAACGCCGAGGCGCTGCGCCAAGCGGTCGAAGATGCCCAAGACATGGACCCGGCCGAGAAAAAGCGGCTGGTCTATTTCAGCCAGCAGATCATCGCGATGATGTCCCCGACCAATTTCCTCGCCACCAATCCCGACGTGCTGGAACGCGCGGTTGAGACTGAGGGCGAGAGCCTCGTGAAAGGTCTGGAGAACCTGATCGCGGATCTGGAGGCCAACAATGGCGAGCTGGTCGTGAAACTGGCGGATGACAGCGCTTTTGAGCTGGGCCGCAACATCGCCACCACGCCGGGCAAGGTGGTGTTTCGCAACCGCATGTTCGAGTTGATTCAATACACCCCCAGCACCGAAGAAGTCCATAAAACACCGCTGCTGATCTTCCCGCCGTGGATCAACAAGTTCTACATTCTCGACCTCAAGGCGCAGAACAGCCTCGTCAAATGGCTGGTCGATCAGGGGCACACGCTGTTCATCGTCTCATGGGTGAACCCCGATGCCAGCTATGCCCAGATCGGCATGGAGGATTACGTCGAAGAGGGCTACCTCGCCGCGATTGAAGAGGTGAAGGCGATCACTCAGGAAAAGCGCCTCAACGTGGTGGGCTATTGCATCGCCGGCACCACACTGGCGCTGACCCTGTCGCTGTTGAAAAAACGTGGCGATAGCTCGATCAAATCCGCGACCTTCTTCACCGCGCTCACCGATTTCTCGGATCAGGGGGAGTTTCAGCCCTTCCTCACCAATGACTTCATCGACGGGATCGAGGCCGAGACGGCGAATAAGGGCATTTTGCCCTCGGTCGTCATGGCGCGCACCTTCTCATTCCTGCGCTCCAACGATCTGGTCTATGGTCCCGCCGTGCGCAGCTACATGATGGGCGAGACGCCCCCGGCCTTTGACCTGCTCTATTGGAACGGCGACGGGGCCAATCTGCCGGGGCAGATGGCAATGCAATACCTGCGCGGTCTCTGCCAGCGAAACGAATTGGTCGAGGGCGGTTTCAAACTGCTCGGAGAGCGGCTAACGCTGGATGATATCGAGGTGCCGCTCTGCGCCGTGGCCTGCGAGACGGATCACATCGCGCCGTGGAAAGACTGCTACCGCGGGGTGCAGCAGATGGGGTCGAAGGACAAGACCTTCATCATGGCGCAATCGGGCCATATCGCGGGCATCGTCAATCCGCCCAATCGGAAGAAATACGGCCACTATGTGAACGGCGATCTCACGCAGGACTACGCCGCATGGCGCGAGGCCGCCGCCTTTCACGAAGGGTCTTGGTGGCCGCGGTGGGGCAAGTGGCTCACCAAACGGGCAGGGCCGATGATTCCCGCACGGTTTCCCGGCGACGATGGCCGGGAAATTCTCGCCGATGCCCCGGGCAGCTATGTGACCCGCAAGGCAAACGACTGATTACCTTGGGTAATCCAAACACCCTTCGGGCTCATGCTGCAATGCAGAAAAAACCTTGAAATGCTGCGCTGCGGCATCTATGTTGTGGTCAGACGCGAAACGGACGGGTCTCCCCGCTCCCTTGCCACAGTAGCATTAAAAGGATTGAGACATGACCAAGACACCTGACATGACCGCGATGTTCAAAGACGTTCTGGGCGCCTTCCCGGTGGATAACGCCGCCATGCAAGACGCATTCAAAAACACCGCCACCCTGAACGAGAAACTCTCCGGCGTTGCCTTCGACGCGGCTGAAAAATCCGCCGACATTTCCACCGCGTGGACGAAAGAGACGCTAGCCCGCCTGACCGAGATGACCAAGGTCAAAGCCGAGCCCACAGACTATGCCAAAGCGATGACCGATTTCGCCTCCGCCTCCGCCGAATCCGCGGCCGAGCATATGGCCGCTTTTGCCGAGATCGCGAAAAAGGTTCAGATGGACACCGTCGAGCTGATGATGTCGGCTGGTAAAGACCTGCAAAGCGACGCCAAAGCCGCGACCACCGAAGGCGTGGCCACCGCACAGGCTGCCGCCAAAAAAGCGACTGTGAAGTAAATTTGACGCTGGGCTCTCCAGCGCCAAGGAATGCTTAAAGAAAGGGCAGGTCCAGACGGGCCTGCCCTTTTGTCATGCGCTCTTTCTATTTGCCGATCGCTGTCCTAAGCTGCGATGCAGCACCATTGGTCGGGAGTAATATCATGGCGGACAAACCGAAGCCTTTGCTGATAAAACGCTATGCCAGCCGCAGGCTCTACAACACCGAAACAAGCGATTACGTCACGCTGGAAGATATCGCCGGTTTCATCCGCGACGGGCGCGAGGTTCAGATCGTCGATCTGAAATCCGGCGATGACCTGACACGGCAATATCTGTTGCAAATCATCGCCGAACACGAAAGCCGGGGCGAGGCCGTCTTGCCGGTCGATGTGCTGACCGATCTGGTGCGCAGCTATATGTCGGGCAACGTCTCGGTGGTGCCGCAGTTCTTGCAAGCCTCCTTCGACATGCTGCGCGATGGCCAATCCAAGGCGATCGAAAACATGAGCGCGATGAACCCGATGGCCAAGATGCCCGGCATGGAAGCGATGCAGGCGCAGCAAGAAGCCTTCATGAAGGCGATGACCGGCGGCTGGGCCAAATCCACCACGCCAGAGCCGCCCAAACAGCAGGCCGAACAGGGCGACGATCTGGACGCGATCAAAAAGCAGTTGGCAGAGTTGCAGGATAAACTGTCAAAGCTGAACTAACCCCAGAAGGCGCGGGCGTCGCGCGCCCGCCTCAAGCTGCCTGCGCCTCGGCCACATCCCTCAGCGCGCCCAAAATCACATCCGCCACGGCGTCGATTTCCTCCAGCGTCAATTGCACCGGCAGCCGCACGTCGCAGGCCCGCATCAGCATGGCGCGGGTGCGCGGCAGTTCGGGCAGGTCTTCGATGAATTGCCAGTTCCAAAAAGCGCGGGCGTTGTCGGTGCTTTGGCCAAAGACCTGCACCTTCACCCCCACCGCCTCCGCCGCTGCTGCGAAAGCGCGGATACTGGCGTCAGAGAGGCCCACCAGATTGAACTGGATCGAATCCGGCGCGCGGGTCTCACCGGGCAGGGGGCTTGGCACCTTAATCAAGGGGGAGGCCGCCAGCCGCGTCGCCATGTGATCGTGATTGCGCAGCCCATCGGCCACCCGGCGCGGCAAATGCGGCAATTGCGGCCGGATGATCGCAGCCGAAAGGTTGGACATGCGCAGATTGTACAGCGGCAGCCGGTTCTGCCACTTGGCAAAACTGTCTTGCAGGGCCGCGTGTTTCTTCCAATTATGCTCATAAGCGCCCGACATGATGATCGCCCGCGCCACCAGATCGGCGTCATTGGTGATCAGGATGCCGCCTTCGCCTGCGTTGATCATCTTGTAGGACTGGAAGGAAAAACAGCCGATCTTGCCAATTGTCCCGATTTTCCGCCCCCGCCAAAGCGTGCCCAGCGAATGGGCAGCGTCTTCGATCACCGGCACGCCAGCGACCTCGCAAAGCTCCATGATCGCATCCATATCCGAAGTATGCCCCCGCATATGGCTGATGATCACCGCCCGAACGCCCGGCAGTTTGGCAGCGAAATCCTCCAAATCCACACGGTAATTCTCGCCCACTTCACAAAGCACCGGCTTGCAGCCCGCATGGATCACCGCAGAAGGCACAGCAGCAAAGGTGAAACCCGGGATCAACACCGGGGCCCCAACCGGCAAGTCCAAAGCAAGCAAGGACAGAAACAGCGCGGCCGAGCAGGAGGACACGGCCAGCGCATATTCACTGCCCATCATCTGCGCAAATTCGACCTCCAACAGGGAAACAGGCGCGTCCTTGGCCGCAGTATAGCGAAAAAGATCGCCACTTTGCAAAAGCTCCGCAATGGCGGCCTCCGCTTCGGCAGGGATCGGTTCAGCACGGTGCATGTCGGGCAAAGCCATATTTCAAAATCCTGAATAATGATTTCCAGAATAGTAAAACAAACGCCTACGCAAACCAAGGGGCATGACCCGACAATAGGCCACCCCCTCTTCCCCTTCATCCTTTCTCAAATACCCTCGGGGGAATCGCGCCAAAGGCGCGATGGGGGCAGAGCCCCCGCTCTCCACCACCAGCCAACCCGCAACACCGCTCAGACCAAAATCACAGCCCCAACCGATCCCGCGTCGCATACCAAAGCATCGCAAGCACCAAAAGCGGGCTCCGCAGAGAGGCCCCGCCGGGGAAAGCCTGCGTCGGGATCGCGGCCATCGTGTCGAAACCCGCGGCATCGCCTTCGATCGCCTTGGCCATCAGATAGCCCGCATGGGTCGCGGTCCCAACCCCATGACCGGAATAGCCCGAGGCCGAGAGGATGTTCGGCGCGAGCCGGGCCACATAGGGCAGGCGCTTCATCGTGATGCCAAGAGTGCCGCCCCAAGCGTAGTCGATCTTAACGTCCTTCAACTGCGGAAAGACCTGCGACATCGGTTTGCGCACCTTGGCGGCGATGTCCTGCGGGAAGCGATAGCCATAGCTCTCGCCGCCGCCAAACAGCAGCCGTCCGTCGTGCGACAGTCGGAAATAGTTTACCACAAAGCGGCTGTCGGCCACGGCCACGTCGCGGGGCAGCACGTCTTTCACGCGCGCGCCCAAGGGTTCGGTCGCGGCGATGAAATTGTTGATCGGCATGACCTTGGCGGCCACGTCGCCGTTGAGCTTGCCTAGATAGCCGTTGCAGGCCAGCACCACATGATCGGCGCTCACGCTGCCCGTGGCGGTTTGCACCAGCGCCTTGCTGCCCTCGACGATGTTCTCGGCGGGACTTGTCTCATGAATGCGCACACCTGCGGCGGCAGCGGCGCGGGCAAGGCCGAGGGCGTAGTTCAATGGGTGCAAATGCGCGGCCCCCATGTCGAGCACGCCGCCCTTGTAGTCGGGCGAGGGGCAGACCGATTGCAGCGCGGCATGATCCAACACTTCGATCTGGTCATAGCCATAGCGCTTTTGCAGATGCTCTGCATAATCGTGCAGATGCCGCACGTCAGATGTGGTGGAGCCGGTCCAGGCCACGCCGGGCTTCAGGTGGCAGTCGATCTCGTGTTTCGCGATGAGGGATTTGACCAGTTCCTTCGCCTCTTCGCCCATCTGCCACAGCTTGGCGGCATGGTCTTCGCCCAGCATCTTTTCGAGGCCATCCTGCTCGACCCGTTGGCCCGAGCCTAACTGCCCGCCATTGCGGCCCGAGGCGCCAAAACCCACGCGCTGCGCGTCTAAAAGCACCACGTCATAGCCCGCCTCGGCCAGATGCAGTGCGGCGGAAAGCCCGGTGTAGCCGCCGCCAACGACACAGACATCGGCCGTGGTATCGCCCTGAAGCGGCGGGTAGGCCGCGTGTTTCGTGGCGGTGGCGGCGTACCAGCTGGTAGGGTACTGGCCGGGCGTGTCATTGGCGTAGAGCAGGTTCATCGGGCCTCCGGGCGTTAGACGTTCATCAGCAGATGTTCACGTTCCCAAGGCGAGATGACCTGTAGGAACTCCTCATATTCCGCTCGCTTCACAATGGAATAGACGCGGGCGAAATCCGGGCCCAAAGCCTCGTGCAGCTCTGTCGCCTCCTCGAAAAGGTCGAGCGCTTGGCCCAGAACTTGCGGAATATCCCCTTCGCCGACATAGGCATCGCCTTTGAATTCGGGCAGCGGGTCTTTCTGCTGGATCAGCCCTAGATAGCCGCAGGCAAGGCTGGCGGCGATGCCGAGGTAGGGGTTGCAATCCATCCCGGCGAGACGGTTCTCCACCCGGCGTGATTTCGGCCCCGAGAGCGGCACGCGAATGCCCGTCGTGCGGTTGTCGCGGCCCCATTCGAGGTTGATCGGGGCGGCGTGATCCTTGACGTAGCGGCGGTAGGAATTGACGTAGGGCGCGATCACGGCGAGCGCGCTTGGCATGTGGTTTTGCAAGCCTGCGATGAAATGGCGGAAGGGGGCGGTCTCTTCCCCTTCGGCATCGACAAAAATATTCTCGCCGGTTTTCACATCCAGCACCGAATGGTGGATATGCATGGCGCTGCCCGGTTCATCGGCGATGGGTTTGGCCATGAATGTGGCGTAGCACTCATGCCGCATCGCCGCTTCGCGGATCAGGCGTTTGAAATAGAACACCTCATCGGCCAGCCGCACCGGATCACCATGTTGCAGGTTGATCTCAAGCTGGCCTGCGCCGCCTTCTTGGGTGATGCCGTCGATCTCGAAACCCTGCGCCTCGGCAAAGTCGTAGATGTCGTCGATCACGGGGCCGAATTCATCCACGGCGGTCATCGAATAGGCCTGCCGCGCTGCCGCAGGGCGGCCCGAGCGGCCCATCATCGGCAGGATTTCCTTGGCCGGGTCGATGTTGCGGGCCACAAGGAAAAACTCCATCTCGGGGGCCACGACCGGCTCCCACCCCTTGTCGCGGTAAAGCTGCACCACGCGTTTGAGCACATTGCGCGGCGAATAGGCCACCGGCTTGTCGTTGCGGTCATAGGCGTCGTGGATGACCTGAAGCGTCCAGTCCCCGGTCCAAGGTGCGGCGGTGGCCGTGTCCATATCCGGGCGCAGGATCATGTCTTTTTCGATGAAACCGTCATCGCCCGCCGCTTCGCCCCATTCGCCGGTGATGGTCTGGTAGAAGATGCTGTCGGGCAGGTGGAAATATTCTTGCCGCGCGAATTTCGACGCCGGGACGGCTTTGCCCCGGGCGATGCCGGGCAGGTCGGGGATGATACATTCCACTTCGTCCAGACGCCGGCCCTCAAGATAGGCGCGCGCCGCTTCGGGTAGTGCTTCTGTCCAATCCTCGGCCATCAGGCCCTCTCTTTCCTGTTGTCTTTAAAGAATGCGGCCATTTGGTCCGCGATTTTTTGGTTGTCGATGGGGCCGCCCAAGGCGGCTGTCGCCTGTTCCAGCAGATGCTCGGGCACCACGCCCTTGCCACGGGTTTTGATCAAGCCATCGATGAAGTCATGGCCGAATTCGGGATGCGGCTGCACTGTCCAGATGCGGTCGTCATAGGCCAGCGCCGCATAGGCGCAAAAGTCCGATGAGGCGACGACGCGGGCCCCTTCGGGCAGGTCCACAATCTGGTCCTGATGCCATGCATTCAGCGCCAGTTTGTCACCGTCCATATCGTATTCAGTGCGACCAATGGACCAGCCGTTGGTAAACTTCTCAACCTTGCCGCCAAGCGCTTGGGCGATGATCTGATGCCCGAAACAAACGCCGATCATGGGGCGGCCATCGGCATAGGTCTGGCGGATGAACTCCTCCAGCGGCGGGATCCAATCGTGATCCTCATAGGCGCCGTGTTTCGATCCGGTGATCAGCCAGCCGTCGGCCTGGGTCACGCTGTCGGGCAGGATGCCATCGACGACCGACCAGATTTGAAAGTCAAACCCGTGGCCATCCAGCAGTTTGGTGAACATCTCCCCATAGTCGCCGAGCTGTTCGCGAAAGTCGTCGGGGGAGTGGCCGGTTTGCAGAATGCCGATTTTCATGTGTCACCTGTTACACAGTGTCGAGGTAGATCTCGACCTGTTCCTCTGGGGTCAATTCCTGCATGTAATGCAATTCTTGGCGTTTGGTCAGCACGAAGTTGCGGATCATCTCGGGCGCGAAGATGCGCGCGACATGGGGGCAGCTTTCAAACAGGTCGATGGCGGTTTTCCAATCGCTCGGCATGCGCGGCAATTCGGCGGCATAGGCGTTGCCGGTGATCGGGGCGGGCGGCTCAAGCGCATCTTCGATGCCGTTCAGCGCCGCACCCAGCACGGCGGCGAGCATCAGATAGGGGTTCACATCCCCGCCCGAGACGCGGTGTTCGATGCGCCGCGCCTTGTGGCTGCCCGAGGGGATGCGGATCGCGGCGGTGCGGTTCTCATAGGCCCAGCAAACCCCGGTGGGCGCGTGGGATTCCGGCACCATCCGGTCAAAGCTATTGGCATGCGGGCAAAAGACCAGCGCCGAGCCCTGCATCGCGTTCATGCAGCCCGCCACAGCGTGGCGCAGCGTGTCGGTCCCCTTCGGCCCGCCATCGTCGAAGATGTTGTCGCCCTTCTCATCCAATACCGAGAAATGGGTGTGCAGGCCGGAGCCGGAGTAATCCTCATAAGGTTTCGCCATAAAACTTGCGGCAAAGCCGTGCCGCCGGGCCAGACCCTTGACCAGCATCTTGAACAGCCATGCGTCATCGGCGGCGCGCAGGGCGTCGTCGCAATGCATGAGGTTGATCTCGAACTGGCCCAGACCCGCCTCGGAAATGGCGGTGTCGGCGGGGATGTCCATCTCTTCGCAGGCGTCATAAAGATCGGTGAAGAACAGATCGAACTGGTCGAGCGCGCGGATCGACATGGTTTCGGCCGCCTTGCGCCGCTTGCCCGACCGGGGGGAGACGGGCACCTGAAGGTTGCGGCCCGAATCGTCGATCAGGAAGAATTCCAGCTCAACCGCGCAGACCGGCGTCAGACCGCGCGCCTTGTAGCGATCCAGCACCGCGCGCAGCGCATGGCGCGGATCGCCGGGGTAGGGGCGGCCATCTTCGCGGAACATCCAGATGGGCAACAGAGCCGAGGGCGCATCGAGCCATGGCATCGGCATGAAGCCCCGCTCGGTCGGTTTCAGCACGCCATCCGCATCGCCCGTTTCGAACACTAGCGGGCTGTCGTCGATATCCTCGCCCCAGATGTCGAGGTTCAGCACCGAGACGGGAAAGCGGGTGCCTTCGGTCGTGACCTTATCAGCAAAACGCGAGGGAATACGCTTGCCCCGGGCTTGGCCATTGAGGTCAGCGGCGGCCACACGAATGGTGCGGACCTGAGGATTTTTGCGAAGCCAGTTGTTCATACATCACCTGAAAGGGCGGTGGGCATGTCACAAAGCGGTTCGCCCGGGGGGCAAAAGCGGTTGGCGCCCACGCGCCGCGTAATTTGATCAAATAATGGATACTACCGGATCAAATTAGGACGCAAGCGAATTTTACGGCGTTGCGCTTGGGGCAGGTGGCGGTTGAGGCGGGAATTGATCAAACCGAAGACGCCGATGATGCAGAGCGTCAGAAGGATGAAATAACCGGCAAGAATGGGATAGGGGACGAAGGGGTTGAAGGTCTTATCCGCGAAATAGCTGGCGTAATAGAGCGCGTCGCCGCGCTGTTGCCATGCCGGGAAACCGCTGAAAAACACCAGTGTCGTGGCGTGAAACAGGAAAATCGCCTCGTTCGTATAGGCGGGCCAAGCGAGCCGCAGCGAGGTGGGCCAGATCACCCGGCGAAAGCGCGACCAACCGGACAGACCATAGGCATCCGCGGCCTCCACATCGCCCTTGGGGATGGATTGCAGCGCGCCGTAAAAAATTTCGCCCGAATATGCGGCAGTGTTAAGAAAGAGCACGATCAACGCGCCCAGCCATGCCGCCGTGAAGGGGGCGAAGAAGGCGTATTCGGATTTCAGCGACAGAAACAGGAAGTAGCCAAAGAAGAACTGGATGAAGAGCGGCGAGCCGCGGAAGATGAAGATGAACCACTCCGCCGGTTTGCGGAACCACGGGTTCGCGCTGGCCTTGCCGACGCCAAGCGCCGTGGCAAAGAAAAAGCCGGTCAGCAAAGCGACGACGCCGAAATAGACGTTCCAGATCATGCCCGAACCGATCAGCGTGAACTGCTCGCAAAGCGTGAAGCCGTCGCGCGGCAGCAGCCGTTCGCCATAGCCCAAGGACCGCAGGCCGTAGTCCTGAATCGTTTGCAGACAGCTCATGCGCCGGCCCTCCGCTGGGCTTCGCCGCCGGTGGTGGCTTGGCCGCGTGTCAGTCGTTTCATCAGACGGTCCAACGTGATCTCGGAAATGCGGGTGAAGAGCAGGTAGAACACCAGCAGCGCGAGGAAGTACCACATGCGCCAGTCCGGGTGCGGGTAATCGGTAAAGCGCGGCGTCTTGGTGCCGCCCAGTTCACGCGCCCAATAGACGATGTCTTCGACACCCAGCAGGAACAGCAGCGGCGTGGCCTTGATCAGCACCATCCACAGGTTGCTGAGGCCGGGCAGGGCATAGACCCACATCTGCGGCACCAGCACCCGCCAGAAGGTCTGGCGGTGGGTCATGCCATAGGCTTCGGCGGTTTCGAGCTGCGCTTTCGGCACGGCCCGCATGGCCCCGAAAAGCACATTGGCCGCGAAAGCCCCGAAAACGATGGCAAAGGTAAAGACGGCGAGGCCGAAGCCATAGGTCTCATGCACCCATTGGGCGGCATTGCCCAAGGGCATCTTGGCCTCTTGGCAGACGACGAAGTCGCTGCCTTGGCGGATCGGCATATCCCAATCGGGACAGAGCACCTTGTGGCGCAGATACTCGATGCCCTGATCGAGCGCGATCACGAAAAACAGGAAAAAGGCGATATCCGGCACACCGCGCACCAGCGCGATATAGCCCTTGCCGACCCAACTGAGCGGCGCGAAACGCGCGCGTGCCATCATGGCCCCGCCAAAGCCGAAGGCCAGTGCCACGGGGGCGGTAACCGCCAAAAGCAGCAGGACCTTCAGGAAGGACAGGTAGAAGGACATATGGACGCCGGTTGTCAGGTAACAGGCAGTCCAGAGCCAGTCATTCAGGGTCGACGGATCGGTGCAGAAAGAGAACATGGGCCCCCGTGGGCTGATCTGCGCGCGGGGCCCGCGCAGGCATGGTCAGGCGCGCCGCGACGGGCGCGCCTGAGATGGAATCACTCGTAGGTGGTGGTGTCTTCGCCGAACCACTTCTTGAGCATCTCGTTGAGCGTACCGTCTTCCTTCATCTCGGTGATGACGGCGTCAAAGGTGTCGCGCAGTTCGGTGTCGGACTGGCGCAGGCCCATGCCGATGCCACCGCCGAGCGGCACATCGTCGCCCACGAACATCAGCTCACCGCCGGATTCCTCGACGATCGGCACGAGGTAATCTTTGTCGGCGAAGACCGCGTCGGCCTCACCGTTGCGCACGGCGGCGACGGTCTCTTCCGGGGTCGCGAATTCGATCAGCGTGGCGCCGCTTTCGGCGACATAGCCCGCCTGGATGGTCGCGGTCTGACCAGCGACGACGCCGCCTTCGAGGTCCGCGTCCTCAGATGCCGCCACATAGGCCGAGGCGGTGGGCGGATAGTAGTTCTGCGTGAAGGCGATGACTTCCTTACGCTCGTCGGTGATGCTCATGCCCGCCATGATGGTGTCGTAGTTGCCCGACACGAGGTTGGGGATGATGCTGTCCCAGTCGTTCTTGACCCATTCGCAGGTCAGCTCGGCGCGCTCGCACAGCTCGTCGCCCAGCTCACGCTCGAACCCGTCGACTTCGCCGGCGTCGTTGATGAAGTTGTAGGGGGGGTAGGCGCCCTCGGTGCCCATGCGGATGGTTTTGCCATGGGCTTCGGCCATCGCGAAGCCCGCGGTCATGCTGAGCGCGACGCTTGCCAGTAGGATCTTTTTCATTTGGTAACTCCCTTTGGTTCTTGTTTACGCAGGCTGGGTTGCCGAAAGGAACCCACGCAGACGTTCCGATTTGGGCGCGCCGAAGACCTCTTCGGGCGTCCCTTGTTCTTCGATCAGACCTTGGTGCAAAAAGACGACATGATCGCTGACATCGGCGGCCAGTTTCATGTCGTGGGTCACGATCACCATCGTGCGCCCCTCTGCGGCCAGATCCTTGATAACCTTGACGACTTCCTGTTCCAACTCGGGGTCGAGCGCGCTGGTCGGCTCATCGAACAGCAGCGCCTCGGGCTCCATGCACAGTGCACGGGCAATCGCGGCACGCTGTTGCTGGCCACCGGAAAGCTGCGCCGGGTAGACATCGCATTTGTCGCCGATGCCGACCTTTTCCAGATAACCGCGCGCGGCGCGCTCCACCTCCGCCCGGTCGCGGCCCAGCACGGTCAGCGGCGCTTCCATCACGTTTTGCAGGATCGACATATGCGCCCAGAGATTGAACTGCTGGAAGACCATCGACAGGTTGGTGCGGATGCGCAGCACCTGTTTGGCGTCCGCCGGGCAGCGCTGGTGGCCGTCGCCCTTCCAACGCACCGGTTCGCCCTTAAAGATCACCTCGCCCTGTTGGCTGTCTTCGAGCAGGTTGCAGCAGCGCAGCAGCGTCGATTTGCCTGAGCCCGAAGACCCGATGAGCGAGATCACATGGCCACGCGGGGCGGTCAGATCGACCCCTTTGAGAACCTCCAGCGCGCCATAGGCCTTGTGAAGGTTCTTGATCTGGATAACCGGGGTATCTGTGGTCACGGAAACTGTCGCCAATCTGTCATTTCAGTGCGCTATAAAGCGACGAATCGACGGAAATTGCAACGCAGAGTTTGCCCCGCCTTGCATCACAGTCCCGGTGCTGACGCTAGGTCAGCTCTCTTTGGCAACACGCTGGCGCGCCATGGCGCTGTCGGTATCGGTGACGCCCAATAGGTTCGACACCAGCCGCAGCAGCGCGTCTTCTTCGTCGGAGCGGCTGCCGTCGGCCAGAACCACCTGCCAAAGCGCCTCGATGACCTCCAGCCGGTGCTCATAGGGCACCGCATCTTTGATCGCGCGGGTAAAGCGCACGGTGTCGGGGGCTTGGGCCTCCAGCGCCTCGGCCTCTTTACGCAGGGCGGTGGCGTCGGCCTCGTTCAGGCCGTAGCGCTCGGCGGCGATCCGGTCGATCAGGCGCCGCTCGCTCATTGCGTAGTCATTGTCGGACCGGGCGATGCGCACCAAAAGCGCGGTCAGCGCAAGGCGGGCGTCATTGTCGGCCAACGGATCGGGTTCGGGCTGGGTCAGCCGTTTGAGAAAGTCACCAAACATATATGCGTCATCATCCTGCTGCGGGAAAAGGGAATGTCATAGCGTGTTTAAAGCGTTAGCCCGGGCTGCGGCCATATCCTCATCCGACAGGCCAAGGGCGGTTTCGATGGCGACAAGCTGAATTTCCTCGTCATCATTGCGCGCCCCGTCGGAAAGGGCCACCTGCCACATCGCCTCGCCCAATGCCTTGCGGTCGGCATAGTCGACCTCTTCGCGCAGGATGCGGGTGAACTCCGGCGTGCCGGGGGCGTCGCGCTCTAGCGCTTCGCAAGTGGCACGCAGTTTCGCCGCCTCGATGGGTTTGAGGCCGAAGGTCTGCGCCAGAATGCGGTCGATCTGGCCGATCTCGGAGGCGCGGTAGTTGCGATCGGCAAAGGCCACACGCACCAAAAGCGCGCCAAGTGCCAGTTGGGCATTGGGCTGCGGCAAAGGTTTCGGCTGTGCCTTGCGGCGGGGGAACAGTCGGTTCAGCATGGGGCTCACTTATCGCAGGAAACAGGGTCGCCATAGAGGAAACTGCGCATCGGGGGCGCAGGTTCCTGCAGGGGGCCGCATCGGCTTAGCCGTCATAGCCTTCGACGATCACCAAAGACCCGTCCGCCACGTTCAGGCGAATGTCTTTCGCCCGCTGGTAGCCGGGGCTTTCGTAACAAGCGACCGCATCGGCGTAGCTGTCGAATTCCAAAACAACGGTGCGGGCGCGCATCTGCCCTTCGCGGATCTGCTGGGTGCCGCCGCGAACAAGGAAGCGTGCGCCGTAATCCGCAAAGGGTTTGGCATTGGCAGCACGGTATTTGTCGTAAATCGCAGTGTCGTGGATATCCATGGTGGCGATCCAATAGCCCTTTGGCATCTGTTATCTCTCCTGTTGGGTCAAGGTGGCGAAACGGGCGGTGAGGTTCTTTGCCTCATTGTCGAGCCCGTAGGGGGGATTGATCACGAACATGCCCGAGCCGACCATGCCATGCCCGGGCCGCGCGGGCGGAAAGCGCACTTCGTGGCGCAGCGCATCGGGGTGGTTGGCGGTGAGCTTGTCGAGCATCGGCTCATGCGCGCGGTTTGTCAGAATTGGATACCACAGGGCGATGATGCCCACGTTCCACGCGCGGTGCAGCTTGGCGATCTGCCGCGGAATGGTCTCGTAATCGGTTTTGATCTCGTAAGAGGGGTCGATCAGCAGCATCCCCCGGCGCGGTGTCGGCGGGGTGAGAGCAAAGGCCATCTCGAACCCGTCGCTGAGGTGGCATTTCGCCGGGTAGGGCGACATCGCCAAATCAAGGGCGCTGTGTTCTTGCGGGTGCAACTCGGCCAGATGGATGCGGTCATCGGGGCGCAGCAGTTTCGCGGCCAGCAGGGGAGAGCCGGGGTAGGCGCGCGGGCCGTGGGCCTCGCGCAGCGCTTCTAGAACCTGCCTGTAGGGGTGATCGGCAGCGAACCAATCGCGCACCTTGTCGATGCCCTGCCGCGCCTCGCCCGTCTTTTCCGCCGCCGCATCCGACAGGTCATAAAGCGCCCGCCCTGCATGGGTTTCCAGATAGGTGAGCGGTTTGTCCTTGCGGGTGAGGTATGACAGCATCCACGCCAAAAGCGCGTGTTTCTGTACGTCTGCAAGGTTTCCGGCGTGGTAGATGTGTTGATAGCTCAGCATGGCCTAGCTGTAGCGGAGTGGTCGGCGGGTGCAACGCGAAAGAGGGGGGACGGCCTGCGCCTGCGGCTTGATTCCGAGCCTAATGGTGGGGCTAGAAAAGCAGAAGGCCCGGCGCAAAACGCACGGGCCTTCAAACCTTATACCAACCGCGACACATCCTTCGCGGCGCGCACGAAATCCTTGAACAGGGGGTGCGGGTCGAAGGGCTTGGACTTCAGCTCGGGGTGGAACTGAACGCCGATGAACCACGGGTGATCCGACCATTCGACGATCTCAGGCAGCTTGCCATCGGGGGACATGCCCGAGAACTTCAGCCCGGCCTTCTCAAGCTGGTCCTTATAGGCGATGTCGACCTCGTAGCGGTGACGGTGACGCTCGTCGATGGTGGTGGTTCCATAGGCTTCGGCCACGCGCGACCCTTCGACCAGCGTCGCGTCATAGGCGCCCAAGCGCATGGTGCCGCCCTTGTCGTCATCGACCTTGCGCGCCACTTTGTGGTTGCCCTGAACCCATTCCTTGAGGTGGTAAACCACCGGCTCAAAACGCTTTTTCCCGGCTTCATGGTCGAACTCTTCCGACCCTGCCGTCTTCAGACCCGCCACGTTGCGCGCCGCTTCGATCACGGCCATCTGCATGCCAAGGCAGATGCCTAGATAGGGCACCTTATGCTCGCGGGCATATTGCGCGGCCTTGATCTTGCCCTCGGTCCCGCGCTCACCGAAGCCGCCGGGGACGAGGATCGCGTGGAACCCTTCGAGATGCGGACCGGGGTCTTCGCTGTCGAAAATCTCGGCGTCGACCCATTCGACTTTGACCTTCACCCGGTTCGCCATGCCGCCATGGGTTAGTGCCTCGGCGATGGATTTATAGGCGTCTTCAAGCTGGGTGTATTTGCCGACGATGGCAACTTTGACTTCGCCCTCGGGGTTGTAAATGCGGTCGGCCACATCTTCCCAACGCGACAGGTTCGGCTTGGGCGCGGGTGTGATCTGGAAGGCATCCAGAACCGCCTGATCCAGCCCCTCGCGGTGATAGGCGAGCGGAGCTTCGTAGATCGATTTAAGGTCCTGCGCCGCAATCACCGAGTCCGGGCGCACGTTGCAGAACAGCGCCAATTTTTCACGTTCTTTCGCGGGGATCGGCCCTTCGGAGCGGCAAACCAGAATGTCCGGCGCGATGCCGATGGAGCGGAGTTCTTTGACCGAGTGCTGCGTCGGCTTGGTCTTCAACTCGCCGCTGGCCTTGACGTAGGGCAGCAGCGTGAGGTGCATGAAGATACACTGGCCGCGCGGCTTGTCTTGGCTGAACTGGCGGATCGCCTCGAAGAAGGGAAGCCCTTCGATATCGCCCACGGTGCCGCCGATTTCGCAAAGCATGAAGTCGACCTCATCATCGCCAATGTCGATGAAGTCTTTGATTTCGTTGGTAACGTGTGGGATCACCTGAATGGTCTTGCCCAGATAATCGCCGCGGCGCTCTTTCTCTAGCACGGTGGAGTAAACCCGGCCCGAACTGATGCTGTCGGTCTTGCGCGCAGCAACACCGGTGAAACGCTCGTAATGCCCAAGGTCGAGGTCGGTCTCTGCGCCATCATCGGTGACGAAGACTTCGCCATGCTCGAAGGGCGACATCGTGCCGGGATCGACGTTCAGATAGGGGTCCAGCTTGCGCAGACGCACCGAAAAACCGCGTGCCTGAAGCAAGGCGCCCAAAGCCGCCGAGGCCAGACCCTTGCCCAGAGACGAGACCACACCGCCTGTGATGAAGATATAGCGTGCCATGTGATCGGAGACCCCCGTGAATTCAAAGTTTGTTGCAGGCAAAAACCAGCCAAACGCGCTGCAGAAAACCGCAACACCACGGGATTTAAGCCTTACAGGATTCGTGCGTTTGAGGCAAGGCCCGCCGCAACATACAGTTGCGGAACCGGGCCGTGCCTCAAGGTTTTGTGTTCGTTAGCTTAATCGGCCGCAGGGACCAGCGGTGTGTTGCCATCCGCGGAAGGCGGCAGCAGATCGTCGCCCGCGGGCAGGGCCGGGCTGCCATCTTGGCTTTGGGCGGGCGGTGTCGCACTCAGCCGGTCGATGACCGACGAGCCTGCGGATTTTTCCGCTGCGATGATGGTCAGCGTAATCGACGTGGCGATGAAACCGGCCGCAAGCGCCCATGTCACCTTGCCCAATGCCGTGGCCGCCGCGCGGCCTGAAACGGCACCGCCGCCACCACCGCCCATGCCAAGGCCGCCGCCCTCGGACCGTTGCAGAAGTACCACGGCGATCAGGCCAAGAGCCAGAATCAGGTGAATGATCAGAACGACATTTTCCATGGGTACGACAGCTTTCGGTTTTGGTTGGCGGGTATCTATTCGTCTTTGCCCATGGGGGCAAGGGTGGATTGCCGCCGGGTGATGATCGGATCAGGAGGGGGAGGCCTAAGGGATCAAAGGCACGAGCAAAGACCGCCGCATGGGGGCGACGGTCTTTTGAAGCAGTACTCAACCACAATATGTAAGAGGGCTATCCTGGAATTAAGGTGGTGCAGACTCGCTTCGTACCCTCATCATAGCATGAAATGCGGGCAAATTCGCCCATATTCTTTGCAGAGAAATGAAGGGATTGCCCGTGATCGGCGATGGACAGCCGAGTGCCGCTGGGATGGACAGCCGAGTGCCGCTGGGGCAGTCTGCCGCCATGCCACATGATCATTCGGACCACGACCACCCCCATGCCCTGCTGCCGCCCGAGCCTGCGCTCAGGGTCAAGGCGTTGGAGACACTGCTGACGGCCAAGGGGCTTATCGACCCCGCCGCCTTGGATGAGATCATCGACACCTATGAAAACCGCATCGGCCCGCGCAACGGGGCCGAGGTCGTCGCCCGCGCCTGGAGCGATCCTAATTTCCGCGCGGCCCTGCTTGAAGATGCGACCGCAGTGGTGGCCGAGATGGGGTTCTTCGGGCGGCAGGGCGAACATATGGTCGCGGTCGAGAATACGGATGAGGTGCATAATATCGTCGTTTGCACTCTGTGCTCTTGCTACCCTTGGCCGCTTTTAGGCATCCCGCCGGGCTGGTATAAATCCGATGCCTACCGTGCCCGCGTGGTCCGCGAGCCGCGCAAAGTGCTGGCTGAATTTGGCATCGACTTGCCCGAAGAGACCGCCGTGCGCGTTTGGGATTCGACGGCTGAGGTGCGCTATCTGGTGATCCCGCAACGCCCTGCCGGGAGTGACGGCATGGATGTCGCCGCGCTGGCTGATCTTGTCACCCGCGACAGTATGATCGGCACCGGATTGGCCAAAGCGCCATGACCCGCGTGCATGACATGGGCGGGCGTTTCGGCGATGGCGCGGTAGTGCCCGAGGGCGAAGATGTGGTCTTTCATGCCGATTGGCACCGCCGCGCGCTGGCGCTGACCTTGGCCACGGGGACGTTGGGCAAATGGAACATCGACGTGTCGCGCCATGCCCGCGAATGTCTTGCCCCGACCGATTACATGCGGTTCAGCTATTACGAGAAATGGATCGCCGGGGTGGCCGATATGCTGGTCGCGCGCGGGGTGGTCAGCCGCGAGGAACTCTCGGGCAAAGCCGCGCCCACGCCCAGCCCGCTGGCGGAAAAGGCGCTGAAAGCGCCGCAGGTGGCCGGGGTGCTGGCCCGTGGTGGTCCGGCGGACCGCCCCTCGGACATCGTGCCGCTCTTTGCGCCCGGCGACAGGGTCGTCACCCGCAAGCAGCCGGAAAACAGCATCGTTCCGGGCGGGCACACCCGGCTGCCCGCCTATGCCGCGGGCGCTTCAGGGCGGGTGCTGCGGTTGCATGGCACCCATGTTCTGCCTGATAGCAACGCCCATGATCTGGGCGAGGCGCCGGAGCCGCTTTACGCGGTGGCCTTCCCGGCCTCTGAACTTTGGGCGCATCCTGAACATCCCCGCGATGAGGTCGTGCTCGACCTCTGGCAAAGCTATCTGGAGGCCCCGTGAGCGCCCCGGAGCCCGTGTTCGAGGCGCCATGGCACGCGCAGCTTTTCGCGCTGACGGTGCATCTGAACGAAAGCGACCTTTTCGACTGGCCCTTCTGGGCCAACCGTTTTGGCGCGACTTTGGCGCGCCACGGACTGACGCGCGCCTTGAACGGCGGGGAGGACTATTTCAACGCTTGGCTCGAAACCCTCGAAACCCTGCTGATCGACGCGGGCCATGCCCGCCCCGGTGATCTGCGCGCCCTGCGCGACGGGTGGGAGGCCGCCTATCTCAGTACCCCGCATGGCGAGCCGGTGCATCTGAAGGCGGGGCAAAGCGTCTAAATCCGCTCCCGCGTTTTTTCGAGTTTCACACGCCTGCCACTGTCGCTATACGGGCGCGGGACATCGCAAAGGAATATATCATGGCCAATGTCGTCGTTGTCGGCGCCCAATGGGGTGACGAGGGAAAAGGCAAGATCGTTGACTGGCTCAGCGAACGCGCCGATGTGATCGCACGCTTCCAAGGCGGGCATAACGCGGGCCACACTCTGGTCATCGACGGCAAGGTCTACAAGCTGCATGCGCTGCCTTCGGGCGTGGTGCGCGGCGGCAAGCTGTCTGTCATCGGCAATGGCGTGGTGCTGGACCCGTGGCACCTGCTGAAAGAGATCGAGACGATCGAAGGGCAGGGGGTTGAGATCAACCCCGAGAACCTGATGATCGCAGAAAACACGCCGCTGATCCTGCCCTTCCACGGTGAGCTTGACCGCGCCCGCGAAGAGGCGGCGAGCAAGGGCACCAAGATCGGCACCACCGGGCGCGGCATCGGGCCGTGCTATGAAGACAAGGTTGGCCGCCGCGCCATCCGCGTGGCCGATCTGGCCGACGCCGCGACATTGGAGGCCCGCGTCGACCGCGCGTTGCAGCACCACGACCCGCTGCGCAAGGGCTTGGGTGTCGAGGCCATCGACCGCGACGCGCTGATCGCGCAACTGCAAGAAATCGCACCGAAAATCCTGCGTTTCGCCGCCCCCGTCTGGAAGGTGCTGGCCGAGAAGCGCAAAGCGGGCAAACGCATCCTTTTTGAGGGCGCACAGGGCGCGCTGCTGGACATTGACTTTGGCACCTATCCCTTCGTCACCTCCTCAAACGTGATCGCGGGGCAAGCGGCGACCGGTGTGGGCCTTGGCCCCACCGCCATCGACTATGTGTTGGGCATCGTGAAGGCTTACACCACCCGCGTCGGCGAAGGCCCGTTCCCGACTGAGTTGGAAGACGCCGACGGCCAGCGATTGGGTGAGCGCGGCCATGAGTTCGGCACCACCACCGGGCGCAAACGCCGTTGCGGTTGGTTCGACGCGGCGCTGCTGCGCCAGACCTGCGCGACTTCGGGCATCACCGGCATCTGCCTGACCAAGCTCGACGTGCTTGATGGCTTCGAGACGCTGAAGGTCTGCGTCGGCTATGAGTTGGACGGTGAGCGGCTCGACTATCTGCCCACCGCGGCCGAGCAGCAGGCCCGCTGCACGCCGATCTACGAAGAACTTCCGGGTTGGTCCGAATCGACCGAAGGCGCGCGCAGTTGGGCCGACCTTCCGGCCAATGCGATCAAATACGTGCGCCGGGTCGAAGAGTTGATCCAATGCCCCGTGGCGCTCGTCTCCACCTCGCCCGAGCGGGAGGACACCATTCTGGTGACCGACCCTTTCGCGGATTGATCTGATGGCGCTGAGCTATAAGGCGCGCCGCCGTTGGGCGCTGGTGATCCTGCTGATTGGGCTGCCGAGCTATATCGCCGTGGCGGTCTGGACGGTGGCCCAGTTCGACCGCCCGCCGGTGCTGCTAGAGCTTGGCATCTACGTCGCCCTTGGCATCGTCTGGGCGCTGCCGTTCAAATTTGTCTTTCGGGGCATCGGACAGGCCGACCCCGATGCGGAAGATGATCGTTAAAACCCAATAAAAAAGCGCCCCGCGGGGCGCTTTTTCGTATCTGGCGGAGGGCCGTGGTTTAACCCACGGCGCGGTGATCGGGGCGGTAGCCAATCTCATCCGAGACGGTGAAACGCCCGCCTTTGATCTTTTCGATCTTCCCTGCGCGCAGCAGTTGACCGAAGGAGCGCAACCCGTCTTCGCGGGTGAAATCCGGCAGGCCGATCGAGCGGACCTTGCCCATCAACTGCGGGCGGGAGAATTGGTCACGCCCCTCGACGAAAGACATGTATGATGCCGCTGCCTCAAGCAGTTCGGGCAGTTTGGTGGCACCCATGTCGGCGGCGAAATCGGCAAAGCTTTCGGCATCGGGGTTGGTTTTAACCGGCTCGACCACGGCGGCCACCCGGCGCGGACGCACGGGGCCCGCGCTGCGCAGCTTGTCGACATCGATGCGCTGTTCGGCCACCAGTTTCAGTGGCGCGGAGCGGGCATCGGCCTTGGGCCGCTCGGTCCGGGCGGGGCGGGTGACGGGGCGGCGCGGGCGGACCACATCGGCCAAGTCTTCGCGGTAGGCGTCATCCGATGTCGCGGTGGTGGCGCGGCCCCCCATCGCTTCGTCGGCTTTCTTGGCAGCCACGGCGGCGCGCAGATGGGCAAAGGCATCGCGGCGCGTGGTGCTTTCGGCTTCGTCCATCTTGCTGTCGGTTTCCGCCATCAGGCGCGACATGTCGGGGCCGGCCTCATCGTCGATGGTGGGCAGGCTGTGGCGGGCCGCTTGGGCTGGCTCGGGCTGCTCTTCGACCGGCTCCGCTGCGGCTTCGACCTCTTCGGGCTCTTCCTGAGCGGGCGCCGCTTCCGGCTCGGCCATCTCAACCGCAGGCGCAGGCGTCTCTTCGGCCTCTTCCGGAGCGGCGGCACCGAGTTCGGCTTCCAAAGCGGCCAATTCGCGGGCCAGCTCGTCTTCATCCTCGGGCGACAGGGAAGAGCTGCGCTTTTCCTCTGTCTTCGCGGCAGGCGCCTTTTGCGGTGCCGGGTCCGAGACCTCTTCGAGATCGCCCCGCGCCACGGCGGCTTCGAGATGCGCGCGCTTGACCTTGATCACGCGCCCTTTGCGCGGTAGGTCGGCGGCGTCGATTTCCGGTGCGGCTTCAGCTTGGGCTTCGGCCTCAGGCTGCTCATCGGCCTCGGCGTCGAACAGGCTCTCGTCGGTCTCGGCGCTTTCGGCCTCAAGCCGGTTGAGGATATCGGCGAGATCGTCGTCCTCATCCTCCGCAGCCTCCTGCGCCATTTCGGTCGCTTCATCGGCCTCCAGCGCGTCTTCGATGTCACGGCGGGCGGCGGCGATGGCGGCTTGGCTCTCTTCCGGCGCTGCTTGCGTTTCGGCGGTGGCGCGGGCCACGGGTGCGGCTTCTTCCTCGTCATAGCCAGCCGCTTCGTCTTCGTCCTGCTGGGCGACGACGGCGCGGATGCGCTGCAATTTCGCGGCGATGCTGTCGGCAGGGGCGGCGCTTGCGGCGGGCAGCTCTTCGACGCTGGCTTCCTGCGCTTCGTCCTCGAAATGAGTCTGCGGCTGCGGGCTGGCGGCAAAGAAGGCTTCGGCTTCGCTGGTGTCCTCGGCCTCGGCTGCCGGTGCAGGCTCCTCGGCAGGCGCGGGCTCTTCAGCGGTCTCTGCGATCTGGGGTTCCGGTGTGGCGGGCGCTTCCACGGCGGCGGTGTCGGCGATCTCGGCCTTGAGGGGGGCGGGGGCTTCTTCCTCTACCGGTGCAGGCTGTGCTGCGACGGGGGCTTGCGGCGCTGCGGCCTCAGCTTTAGCCGGCGCGGCGGCGGGGGCCGCCGCTGGAGGCGCTTGGGCCGGAGCTTCGGCGCTTTGGTTCTCCAGCGCGCTCAGTACGATCTTGCCTTCTTGCTCGCGGGCTTGCACCCGGCGGGAAACTTCGCGCTGCGCGATCCGGGCGAGCATCTCGGCATCGGGTTGCGGTGGTTCGGCACCGAAGTAGCGGTCATCCGAGGCCAGATCGCGGAAATACTCGGCAATGGCCTTCATCGTGCCGAAGGAATCGTCGAAGCCTTCCAGCGTGCACGAAAAAGTGCCATAGGAGACCGTCAAGATTTTGTTGCTGTTCATCATCGGATGCTCGTCCTCTGCGGTGTTGCAGGTATCGTTTACCACGATGTCCAAGACCAAAGCGGCTCGAATCTGTGCCATTCAACGTATGATTTCAAGGCAAGATTAAGGCAGATTTCCAAAAGGGGCATTAATTGACCACTTCAGAGCATATCGTAAGGGAGGAGGGGCCAGTCACGCTGCTCGGCGGCGGAGAGGTCTTTGCGGGGGACATCGAAGCGGCGCTGGCGCTGGCCCCGACCTGCGTGGCGGCAGACAGCGGGGCTGCGGTGGGCGTGGCAGCGGGGGTGGAACTGGCCGCGGTCATCGGCGATCTTGATTCCGCCCCGGCAGAGGTCTTGGCCCAAATCCCGGCCGCGCGGCGCCACCGCATCGCCGAGCAAGAGAGCACTGATTTCGACAAGGCCTTGACGCGGATCGACGCGCCGCTGGTGCTCGGGGTCGGCTTTACCGGGGCGCGGTTGGATCATCAGCTTGCGGCTTTCAACACGCTCGCCAGCCATCCGCATCGGTCCTGCATCTTGTTGGGCGCGCATGAGATCGTGCTGCTGGCCCCGCCGCGGATCACGCTGCCGACGACGGCGGGCGATGTCGTCTCACTCATGCCTCTGGCCCCGGTGACGGGGCGCAGCCAAGGGTTGGAATGGCCGATCGACGGGCTGGATTTCGCGCCGGGTGGCCGGACCGGCACGTCGAACCGCGCCTTGGGGCCGGTCACGCTTGAGATCGATGGCCCTGATATGCTGCTGATTCTGCCGCGCCGTCTTATGGCGCCACTGGCGGCGCAACTGCTGCGGCCAGAGCACGCGCCGTGGCCCGCTCGCGCATGACGATGTAGAGCCCCGCGCCGACGGTAATCAGAATGCCAACGCCCGCCAATGGGTTGGGCAGGTCGGAAAAGATCAGCAGCCCAAGCAGCGTGGCAAATGGAATTTCCAGATATTGCATCGGCGCCAAGGTGGCCGAGGGGGCAAAACGCAGGGACCAGGTCATCAAGAGATGCGCCACCGTGCCCAGCACCCCGATCCCGAGCAGGAGGGTCCAGTCGAGCGCATCGGGTTGGATGAGCCGAAGCGGCGCGATCTGCGTCATGGTGCCAAGCGCGAGGAGCGGCAGGATCATCACCACCGCCATGACCCCGCTGACGGCCTGCAGGCTGATCGGATCGGTTTCTTTCGCGATTTGGCGCGTCACCAGCATGAAGAAAGAAAAGACGACCGCCACGACGACGGGCAGCAGCGCGGGCCAGCCGACATCGGCAAAGCTCGGCTGCACGATCAAAAGCGTACCGAGAAAGCCCACGATGCTCGCGCCCAAACGTCTGGGGCCGACCTCTTCGTTCAGGATGAACTTGCCGAGCAGCAGCATGAAAAAGGGCATGACGAATGCGATGGCGACCGCATCGGCGAGGGGCAGGTATTTCAGCGCGGTGAACATCGCCGCGATGCCCGCCATATGCAAAAGGGTGCGTAGAAAGGTCAGCCGTAACACCCGGCCCCGCATCCGCCAGATGCGCCCGGAGTACCAGACGATGGGGATCAGGATCAGCGCCTGAATGACAAAGCGGAGCAGCACCACCTGCCCCAAGGGGACCGAAGCGCCCAGTAATTTGGCCACCGCATCGCCCACGGGGGCGACGATGCAGAAGCCCATCATGAGGGCTATTCCGATGAGGGGCCGATCCTGTTGCATTGCGTTACGCTAAGGAAGCTTTGTTGCAAATGCAATCTTTGGTTGAAGTTTGATTGCTGTTGTCTCGTGCTTTTTCTCAGAGGCAGAGGCAGAGGCAGAGGCAGAGGCAGAGGCAGAGGCAGAGGCAGAGGCAGAGGCAGAGGCAGAGGCAGAG
>NZ_JBIFFK010000046.1:0-1366 GCF_043557045.1 Sulfitobacter sp. 1A15258
GGCCGACTTTTTCAGATGGAGTGGTTGCCGCCCTCCCCAGACGGCATCGCAATGTGCCAAAGTCGTGGTGTTATCAGCCACGCAACGGAGAGGACGGCGAGATGAAGGATATGATGATCGGGGTGGATCTGGCAAAGAGTGTTTTCCAGATCCACGGCGCGCTGTGGACAGGAGAGGTCCAGTTCCGCAAGAAGCTCACGCGAAAGCAGTTTGCGTCATTCATGGCCCAGCAGGAGCCCTGCTTGGTCCTTTTTGAGGCTTGCGGCAGCGCGCACCACTGGGCGCGCGAGATGGAATCGTTCGGGCATGAGGTGAAGCTGATCGCGCCGCAATACGTGCGCCCGTTCGTCAAGCGCCAGAAGAACGACGCCGCGGACGCCGAGGCGATCGTCATTGCGGGCCGCCAGCCCGAGATGCGCTTTGTGGCGCCCAAGACGGTCGAGCAGCAGTCTCGCGCGGCGGTCTTCCGCGGCCGAGAGCGCCTGGTTCATCAGCGCACCGCGGATGTGAACGCATTGCGGGCCCTGCTGTATGAACATGGCCACGTGTTTCCGGAAGGAATACGCCAACTCGACCGTCTGACGGCGCTTGTGGAGGATGAGACTTCCGACTTGCCTGCGCTGATCCGGGAGGAGTGCCAGGATCTACTGACTCAGATTGCAGAAAAAACGGTGCGTATTGCTGAGCGCACCACGAAACTCAAGACGCTGGCCTCCCAGTCGGACAGGGCGCGCCGGCTCCAGACCATGCCGGGTGTCGGACCGCTGACGGCCGTCGCGGTGGAAGCGTTCGGACCTGACATGGCACAGTTCAAAACAGGGCGCGACTTCGCGGCTTGGTTGCGCCTTGTGCCCAGGCAACATTCTTCCGGAGGCAAGGAGCGTCTTGGGCGCATGACCAAGGCCGGCCAGGTCGATATCCGACGCCTCCTGATCATCGGTGCAATGTCGCGATTGGGCTGGCTTGGGCAGCGCACAATACCGGAAGGCAGCTGGCTGGCACGCATGTTGGCGCGCAAGCCCAAGATGCTGGTCGCGATCGCGCTGGCCAACAAGATGGCGCGGCAGATCTGGGCGATGCTGACGAAGGAAGAGGATTACAGGGATCCGGCGCTGGCAGGCGCGGCATGATGCTCATGTCAAACCGCCAGTGACGGTGCCAGGGGGTGTGAGAAGACGATGACATGAATGGGCAAAATGATCGAACAGATCCGGATTGGGAAAACCAGCAGGCTGCTGCGAGCCTTAGAGCTCGTTCTTCAGATGTGGACCCGATCCGCTGATCACCATCCCGGCCCGCGGCTTCTGGAAATGTCGCATACTGAGGCCTGACAGAAGTTCGCACTCGATCACATGCTCGAACGGTC
>NZ_JBIFFK010000047.1:0-1352 GCF_043557045.1 Sulfitobacter sp. 1A15258
GATTGTGCAACCGGTGGTCTGGAAATTCTCTGACACCATGATCACGCATCCTGGCATTCCCACTTTATGTAGGCCTTGGTGTCGGCGGCCCATTTGTCGTCGATCTCCACCAGCACGGCACTGACCAGGCGCTCGAGGGCGGCCTCGTTGGGAAATACCCGGACCTTAACGGTGCGACGTTTCAACTCTTGCTGCACGCTGCGCTCCATCGGGTTGGAGGTGCGCATGCGGCGACGATGGTGTTTTGGCAAGGTGAAGAAGGTGAGGCCCTCAGGGACATTCTCCTCCAGCCAAGCAGCAAGTTTCGGCGCTGTATCGCGATACTCGGTGACCAATTCGGCCAAGCTGGTTTCGGCCTTGGCGAGGGAGGCCGCGTTCCAGATCTCGCGGAGTTCGGCACCGATGCGCTTGCGAACGGCAAGGTTCGGCGCGTGATGGATGGCGTTTTGGGCGAGGTGAAATTGGCAGCGCTGCCATGTGGCCCCGCCGAAGACCGCCCTGCGCGCGGCCCGCAGTCCGGCATGATCGTCAGATACAATGTATTGGACGCCGCGCAAGCCGCGAGCTTGGAGGCTCTCGAGGAAAGCGCGCCAATGCACCTCGGCTTCCGACAGGGCCACAGAGACGCCGAGCACCCGGCGACGCTCATCTGGGCCTATCCCGATTGCCGAGAGCACCGCAGCGTCGCGCACGATCCCGCCATGGCGCATCTTTTCATATCGGGCGTCGAGGATCAGATATTTGATCTCGCCCAGAGGCCGATTGCGCCATGCTGCGAGCTCGTCATCGAGCAGCTTTGCAGCGCGGCTGACCTGACTGGAGGACAGGCTCTCTATCCCGAACTCGCGCATCACCGCTTCAGCTTCACGGGTGGAAACGCCCTTCACATACATCTCAGCCACTGCCAGCATCACGGCTCGCACCGAGCGCCGCCCGCGCTCCAGCGATTGCGGGTAGAACGGCTGACCATCATGATCGGCAGTCTTGGGCACCCGCACCGAGACCGTGCCTGCGGGTGTGTCGATGCGCTTTGGCTTGTAGCCATTAGCATACCCCTGCCGACCGGGCGTGCGCTCATAGCGGCCAGCTCCGAGGAAGCGCTCACGCTCTATCTGCATCGCCAACTCGAACGCTCGCGCGAACACTGTCGCCATGTCGTTGGGGCCGTGCTCGATCAGATGTTCCATGAGGGCCTCAACCGTTGTATCCTGTCGCTCGTCCATTTGTCCGTCTCCATGATGAGTTTGCACTTCCATGGAATACCAGAATGGGCAGCTTCTGCCGGGGCGCGCCCCGGCAGAAGCTCATGGCGCCAGCATCAAATGAATTTCCAGACCTGAAGTTACACCACC
>NZ_JBIFFK010000048.1:0-1320 GCF_043557045.1 Sulfitobacter sp. 1A15258
TTTAAGGATGCTGTTCTTGCCACCACGGTTTGAAGGTGACTGTTTGCGGCTGCGGACGCAGGGTCCGGTTTGCCCCCTCGTCAGGGGGCAAGGAGTTTCGGTAGTCTGGCCAGATTGCAGGCTGCCATGGTCATTGTGAATTGGGCGCGGACCCTGTCAAGGCCGCGATGAACAGTCTGGGCCATGCCGCCCACAGTCTTGGCCCAGCCGAAGGGTTCCTCGATCTTCTTCCTGCGCCGCTGTGACAAGGCATAACCGGGATGCTGGGTGGTTCGCCCGTCGATTGCGGAACTCCGGGCCTTCTGCGCGACATGCGGCGTCACAACCATGCGCCTAAGTGCGGCAATAAATTCGGCGCTGTCATAACCTTTGTCTGCTCCCAGCGTCAGGCGCCGGGTCGAGCCGGGGGAGTGTCGGTTGATCATCTCGAGCGCTGCCTTGCGCTCGCCGTGACCATCGGCGTGGGTCAGATCGGCCTGCACGATCATCCCGTTGCGGTTCTCCATCAGCGTATGCCCCATGAAGCACAGTGTCGCCGCGGCACCGGGCGCCTTCTTGTAGAGACGGGCATCGGGGTCCGTCACAGAGGTGTGGGTTGCGTTCGAGTGCTTCTGGCCCCGGAAATTCACTTCGGCGTTGCGGATATGGCGGGGCGTGTCGGGCATCGGCTGGGTCTCGGTCGGCTAGGGCTGCGGTTCGGTGTTTGCGGAGGTCGCGTCGGTCGGTGGCGCCGGTCCGTCAAAATCATCCTCATGCGGTGGCGGTGCGCTGTTCCTGGGCTGAAAGCTCTTCATGGACGCCCACGCCTTGACCAATGTGCCGTCTACCGAGAAGTGTTCATCCGAGAGGAGCGGTCGGACCTCCGGGTGCGCCAGGATCGCGGCCATCAGCTTGCGCGAGATGTCGGTCGTCAGCAGCCGATCGCGGTTCTTGGTAAACACCGTAGGAACCCAGACCGGATCGTCGATGCCAAGGCCGACGAACCACCGAAACAGCAGGTTGTAGTCCATCTGTTCCATTAGCTGCCGTTCCGAGCGGATCGAGAACAGGAGCTGAAGAAGGCTCGCACGGATCAGTCGCTCCGGCGCGATGGAGGGGCGGCCAAAATCGGTGTAGAGCGCGGCGAACTCGGCATCCAGGCTGGCCAGCGCGTCATTGACGACCCGACGGATCAACCGCAGCGGATGACGATCCGGAACCCGCTGCTCAAGATCAACATAGCTGAACAGCGACCCGCTTGCCTCGTCCGTCCCACGCATCGCCACCTCCTGCTGCCGCTGCCATGCCGGAAGTGAATCATGTTCTCATAACCGCGTCGAG
>NZ_JBIFFK010000012.1:0-69474 GCF_043557045.1 Sulfitobacter sp. 1A15258
TTTTGTGTCTGCATCGACACCGCCTACGCCCAGATCAATGAACCAGCAACCTCAGGACCGTTAATGTGACAACACCTCTTCTTCCTTCTCTCAATTGCTAAGCGTTCAACTAAGTCATCCGCATTTGGTTTCAATTTCCAGCGCTGGAAGGTTGGAGGCCGCGGTTGCGATTGAAATGTTCAATGAAGAAAAAAGCTTCTATTGGCCTTCCTGCTACGAACGCGGACTTCGTCGCGTTATTCTCGCAGCGGGATGGCTTCACAAACGACATTGTATCCGTTTGTAAAGTTGACCAACCGGGAGATGCAGCCATAGAGGTGCTTCGGATTTCGATCTCGGGACAAGGGTGGAAGCGAGCCAAAAGATGATGCGAACCACGTTGCGCCTATTCTTCCTTCTCATGGCTTGCCTTTGGGCCTCCATGGGCTTTGCTGCATCGAGCGATACCTACGAGAATTCAACAATCACGGCCCGGCTCATCTCCGTTGAAAATGGGGTCGCGGAAACCTCCAGAACCCTTTCCCTTGGCCTGGATGTCGAGCTGGCCGAGGGCTGGAAAGCCTATTGGCGTTCGCCCGGCGAGGTGGGTCTGCCGCCTGAAATTTCATGGGATGGATCGGAAAATCTGGTGAGCGCACAGATGCTCTGGCCCGCGCCTGAGCGCTTCACGGCATTCGGCATCGAGAATTTTGGCTACAAGACCCGTGTCGTCCTGCCCATTCAGGCAGTTCTCGAAACTGCGGGCCAGTCCGCAACATTGCAGGCGCGTGTTTCATTGCTGGCGTGCTCGACTGTCTGTGTGCCGCATGATTTCGATCTCGCACTGACAATTCCGGCGGGCACCGGGATTGACGCGAAGGCGGCGGGCCTGATTTCGGAGTATGCCCAGCGGGTGCCGCTTGGTCCCGAAGAGAGCGACATCATTGTCGAAACGGCGGTGATCGCGGATGATGCGCTTTATGTGACGGCGCGCAGTGCGAATGCCTTTGTGAAGCCGGATATCTTTCCGGAACTGGGGCCGGAATTCACCTTTGGCAAACCGGACATCCGAACCGATGATGCGGGAACAGCCCTTTGGGCCAAGCTGCCTCTTCTCGCGCAAGGGGAGGATCCGCCGCACCTGCAACTGACTTTGACCGATGGATCACGCGCGGTGACAGCGCAGCCCGCTTGGTCAGACCGCATCCCGGGTGCACCATTCGAGGTTATGGCGAACCTGCCGGATCTGACGCAAATCCTGGCGATTGCGGCCTTTGCCTTTCTTGGCGGTCTGATCCTGAATGTCATGCCCTGTGTTCTGCCTGTCCTGTCCATCAAGCTGACATCGGTTCTCAATCATGGAAACAAGCCAGCGCACGAGGTCCGGAATGGGTTCCTGATGTCGGCGCTTGGCGTTCTGGTGTTCATGTGGGCCCTCGCCGCAATCATTCTGGTTCTGCAATCCGTCGGCGTCACCGTTGGGTGGGGCCTGCAATTCCAAAGCCCTGTTTTCCTGACCGTCATGTTTCTGGTGCTTGCCGTGTTCTCTGCCAATCTGTTCGGGGTGTTCGAAGTTTCATTGCCCTCCGGGTTGCAGTCACGGCTGGCCAGATCAAGCGGTCGCGACGGGTATGGCGGAGATTTTGCAACAGGCGCCTTCGCGGCGGTGCTGGCCACGCCCTGCTCGGCCCCGTTTTTGGGGACAGCGGTTGCCTTTGCCCTGTCCGGGCGCCCGATTGATGTCATTCTCGTTTTCACGGCTCTGGGGCTTGGGCTCTCCCTGCCCTATCTGGTTCTGGCGGGGAAGCCTGGTCTGGTCCGGTTGTTGCCCAGGCCGGGACGTTGGATGGTTGTCGTCAAATGGGTGCTTGCCGGTCTTCTGGCCGGGACCGCGATCTGGCTGCTCTGGGTACTGATAGGGGTGGCGGGTGGCCGGGTGGCCATGACCGTGCTGCTTATGACGAGCCTTTTCATTCTTCTCGCAACAATACGTTTGCCGGGCAGATTGACGCGCCCGACAGCGCTGGTGGTGGTTGCTGTTCTCAGCCTTCTGGTGCCGACGGCGCTGACAATCCCGCCGCAGACGAGAGCGGTGGGCCAGGACTGGGTCGCGTTCGATCGCTCCGAGATACCGAAACTGGTGTCGCAGGGAAAAACCGTCTTTGTCGACGTGACCGCAGACTGGTGCCTGACGTGCAAGGCCAACAAGACGCTGGTGCTGGACCGTGCGCCCGTGGTCGACCAACTGCGGGGTGATAATGTCGTTGCGATGCGGGCAGACTGGACTAGGTCCAGCACTGACATTTCCCGGTATCTGGAAAGCCACAACAGGTTTGGCATCCCGTTCAACATCGTCTACGGGCCAAACGCGCCAGACGGGATCATCCTGTCCGAGGTTCTGACGTCCGAAGCCGTTCTCGACGCGCTGAGCAGGGCTGCACTTGGCGACCCTGTGACCGCTTTGAAAACGGATGGTTAGGCCTAAAAGAGGCCCATCGCACGCGCCGACATCCAGACGCCCATGAATATCATCATCAGGTTTTCGGTCAGGGACACGAAACCCAGCGGCACGTTTGAACCGCCGCCCACGCAGGCGCACTTGATCTCGCGCTTATCGATGTAGACGGCCTTGAAAACTGAAGCCGCTCCGACCGTACCGATGAACAGTGCAACAGGCGCGCTGATCCAGACCAAGGCACCGGCGACCATGAGAATACCGGCAAGTGCTTCGCCGAAGGGATAGACATAGCCATAGCGCACCCATTTCTGGGCAAGCAGATCGTAGTTCAGAAACATCGTGGAAAACGTCTCGACGTCCTGCAGTTTTTGAACAGCAAGAAAGCTCATCGAGATCGCGATGAACCACTCGAATGCCCGCAGCGTCAGGATCGAACCGTAAAACGCCCAACTGAGACCAAGCGCCATAAGGAATGCGACCGCGAATATCGCAATGACGGGTTGATAAGTCGTCTCGTCGTCATCCTTTACGTCCTGGCCGAAAAATTCCCTCAGCGCGTCATAGCCACCAATTCTTTCATTGCCGATAAAGGTCTGCGGAGTCGTTTCGACACCGTGTTCTTCCATGAAAGCATCCGTTTCCTCGCGGGTGTTCAGAGGCCGGTCCTCAATCGAATACCCCTCCCGCTCAAGCAGGTCCTTCGATTTTCAGCCCATAGGGACAAACATGCTCCTCCATCACCATTCGGTACAAAACCGCCGTCTTCGGGGTGGATTTTGCCTCTCTCGTCATGACGCGTTCCTTTAAATCCTTTAACCGTTGCAGGTCCAATACCCGGTAAATCCGACAGTCAGAGGCGTCTCTCCCGTCAATTCAAACAGCAGGGTGGCGTCTTCACCGTCCGCGTCACCCGGCGCCAGCGTGAATTGGCCACCATCGGCAGACAGGACGCCACCGGACGTCACTGTGTCTTGCGACGTGAAGTTGACCAGCGATCCGGATATCTTGGCGACGCCGTTCCCCGCCCCGTCCGTGACCAGAATGGGATCGGCGTTCACGGCGCGAATGAAACGGCATTGTCCGTCGGACCCCAGTGCGCGTGTTATTTCTTCGGCTTTGAGCGGTGCAGGACGGATTCCGGCAATCACCGGGGTTGCAATCGCTTCTTGAAGCCCCTCCATTTCAGCCGGACCGTCCGCTTCACCAAGTGGCCATTCAGGACCGGCTTCGCCATTTGCCTCAATGTCATCTATGAGGAAACGCATTTCGGAAATTTCGCGGTTTTGCGCCGTCACAATTTCCGAAGCCAGCGCCTCGACCCTTGGATCTGTCAGCTCGGCCCGTTCGCTTGTCATGATCGCAATGGAGTGGTGCGGAATCATCGCGCTCATCCAGCTTTCGTCCTGAATGGTCTCCTGGCTTCTCACGAGCCAGAGCGCGCCGGCGAACATCACGACAGACCCGAGAATGATCGCGGCGTTGACGCCCTTGTTCTTGTACATGTTCAACATGAAAAGGAGCATCACGGTCGCCATCGTCGCGCCCATGATGAACGTCATGTAAAATCGGGTTTCGCTCCAGTAGACATGTTCGAAGGAGTACGAGTTGATGTACATCAGGCCGAACATGATCGCAGTCGATGTGCCGACCATCGCCAGAAACCGGCCATAGGATGAACCTGAATGGCCTCCCGAATGTGCTGCACCTTCACTTGAACGGGTATCGGACCCGCCACGAGATTTCCCGATCGCATCTTCAGACATCTGATCTCTCCATCATGGATTCTATTTGTGGAGGAACAACATTCCAGCGCTGGAGGGTTTCAAGACGATATATCGAAACGGCATGAAACCCCATAAATGTCTGGCCCAGGCATCGTGCGTTACGGGTCTTTGGCCAGATCTTTCAGGATTGGACAATCGGGGCGGTGATCGCCCTGGCAGGCGTCAACGAGGTGAGCCAGGGTCTCTCGCATCGACTTGAGCTGGGCGATTTTTTCGTCAACGGCGGCCAGATGCTCTTGAGCGACAGCCTTGACCTGTGCACTTTCCCGCGTCTCATCTTCATAGAGATCAAGCAGCGTGCGGCAGTCTTCGATCGAGAACCCGAACGTCCTGGCGCGACCGAGAAATGCGAGCTTGTGGATGTCGCTGTCGCGAAAGGCGCGATAGCCGTTGTCGCTGCGCAAAGGCCGGACAAGGCCGATGTCTTCGTAGTAGCGGATTGTCTTCGCTGGCAAACCCGCGCGTTCTGATACTTCTCCGATGTTCACACCTGTCTCCTATTCTGCGGGCTGCGTTGCGAATTTCGTCTCCGCGTCGTGGGGCGGATCCTGTTCCGACATCGTCGCCTTGATCCGTCGCAGCCGCAGCGCGTTGGTCAGAACCGACACGGAGGACAGCGCCATGGCCCCGGCGGCAAACACCGGCGACAGGAGCAATCCAAAGGCCGGGTAAAGCGCGCCCGCCGCCACAGGGATCAGCGCGACGTTATAGCCAAAGGCCCAGATAAGGTTCTGCCGTATGTTGCGCATGGTCTTGCGCGACACGTCGATGGCATTCACCACGCCGCGCAGGTCGCCCGACATCAACACCACGTCGGCGCTTTCGATTGCGACATCCGTGCCGGTTCCGATGGCGATGCCGACATCGGCATGGGCCAGCGCTGGCGCGTCGTTGATGCCGTCTCCGACAAAGGCGATCTTGCTGTTCCCTTGCCGCAATTCGTCCAGGGCGGCGACTTTTCCATCCGGCAACACCCCTGCAATGACATGGTCGATCCCGACCTCGCGGGCGATGGCATCTGCCGTGGCCTTCTTGTCTCCGGTGATCATCGCGACCTTGATCCCTCGATCATGCAGAGCTGCGATCACTTCGGCGCTGGAGGATTTGACCGGGTCTGCCACGGCAATCACGGCCGCCAGGGATCCGTCCACCGCAGCATAAAGCGCGGTGCGTCCCTTTTCGGCCAAGGCCCTTTCGCGGTCTTCCAGCGGGCTGGTGTCAATGCCCTGCTGCACCATGAAGCGATCCGCACCGACATGAACCTTGCGGCCCTGGACAAGCGCCTCGACACCGTAGCCGGTCACGGACCGGAATTCCGTCGCATCGGGCCAGGACAGGCCTTCGCTCTTTGCGGACTGCACAATGGCCTCTGCCACCGGGTGCTCAGACTGCGCCTCGACAGATGCGATGAGGGCGAGTGTCTCTGCCCGGTCAAAGCCGTCGGCCGTGATGAGGTCTGTCAAACTGGGTTGCCCTTGCGTGACCGTCCCGGTCTTGTCCAATGCGACAACGCCAACTTCATCCAGATGTTGCAGCGCATCTCCCTTGCGGAAGAACACCCCCATCTCAGCCGCGCGTCCTGTCCCCACCATGATCGAGGTGGGCGTGGCCAACCCCATGGCGCAGGGGCACGCAATGATCAGAACGGAGACACCCGCCACAAGCGCAAAGGTCAGAGCCGGATCGGGACCGACCAGCAGCCAGACAACCACAGTCGCAAGCGCCAGAACCAGAACGGCAGGCACGAACCACATGGTCACGCGATCCACTAGGCCTTGGATCGGCAGCTTGGCCCCCTGAGCATCTTCGACCATGCGGATAATCTGCGCCAGCGTGGTATCCGCCCCGACTCGCGTCGCCGTTATGGTCAGGCTCCCGGTGCCGTTCACCGTGCCGCCGGTCACCGGTTCGCCAGCAGCCTTTGGCACGGCGAGGGGTTCACCGGTGATCATGCTTTCATCGACGTTGCTTGATCCTTCTGTGACCTCGCCATCGACAGGCAGCCTTTCACCGGGACGCACGAGGATCTGATCGCCGATCCGCAGTTCCTTGATGTCAACCTCGGTCGCCTGCCCGTCACGCAGGACCCTGGCTGTCTTTGCCTGCAGACCAAGAAGGGCCTGAATGGCTGCACCGGTCTTGCCCTTGGCCCGCGCTTCAAGCCAGCGACCCAACAAGATCAGAACGACAATAACCGCCGCTGCTTCGAAATAGACGGCGCGCACACCGTCAGGCAGCACCTGAGGCAGGAAGGTCGCGACTACGGAATAAGTCCACGCCGCCCCGGTTCCCAGTGCGACAAGGCTGTTCATATCCGGGGCACGCTTGATCAACGCCGGAATGCCCTTCGCAAAGAACCCCCAACCCGGTCCGAAAAGAACCACCGTGGCAAGCGCGAATTGGATCAGCCATGACGTTTGAATGCCGATTGTGCTCTCAATCAGGCCCTCAAAGCCGGGTATGGTATGTTTTCCCATTTCCAGAACGAACACCGGCACGGTCAGGATCGCGGCAAGGATGACACGGCGCGCCAGCGCGTCGGCTTCTTCTGCCTTGCGGTCCGATCGGTCCTCGTGCGCATCGCTCTGCGCAATCTCGGCCGGGTACCCCGCCTCCGTACTGATCCGGGCAATCTTTTCCGGGGTGATGGCATCTGGCAGATACTCTACCACAGCCGTTTCGGTTGCCAGATTGACCGCCGCATTCAATACGCCGGGTGTCCGTACAAGCGCCTTTTCAACCCGACCGACACAGGACGCGCAGGACATGGCGTCTACGTTCAATGTTACGCGCCCCGTCCGTGCCGGGTATCCGGCGTTCGAGAGGGCCGTGACCGCCACGCCCGTGGTGGCCGGATTATCCATCTGAAATTGAGCCGTTTCGTTCACAAGGTTGACACTGACGTTCGAAAGGCCCGGAACCTCGTTCAAAGCCTTCTCAACCCTGCCCACACAAGACGCACAGTTCATGCCGGAAACGGATAGACGTATCGTATTGGGGTCGGTCATGAGGGCCTCCTCGGTTGAACTTACCCTGATATAGGGCTTCCAGTTGCTGGAAGCTCAAGAGAGTATCTAATTTTTTTTGATATTTGCTTGACCTTCCTCCCGATGGAACGACCAAGTCTGAGGTTGTACCAAAAATGGAGGCCTTCATGATTTTTTCCGTCCCGAAAATGAGCTGTGGACACTGCACATCCGCTATAGAAAGCGGCATCAAGGCAAAGGATCCATCAGCCGTTGTCACGGCCGATCTGGACCTTCGCCTTGTCACTGTCCAAAGCACATTGGAACAGGCGACCGTGCGGCAAGCCATCGCTGACGCTGGCTACGACGCTTCAGCCGCGTAGGATTGTCCTTATTCGGCGGCCCGTGCCTGATCGACAAGCTCGATCATCTGGTCCGCCTGGATCAGGCCCGGCGCAAGACTGTCGCCGATCACAAATGAAGGTGTGCCACTGAACCCCAGAGATTGCGCAAGCCGCATGGAAGTCTGTATGTGTTCTTCGATTTCCGGTCCGTTCATGTCGCGACGCAACTGTGCAACATCGAGGCCGATGTCTTCCGCAGTGCGGAGAATCGATGCTTCCTCTGCGCGTTCCTTCAGTTGCATCATGGCCCAATGAAACTCTTCATATTTGCCCTGGTTTCGGGACGCCAGCGCCGCGCGGGCGGCAAAAACCGACCCGTCCCCCAGAATGGGCCATTCCCGGTAAACGACCCTGACGTTGGGATCAGCAGCGAGCAGGGCCTCCATTTCAGGTTTAACCCGGCGGCAATAGGGGCAGTTGTAGTCGAAGAATTCGACAACCGTGATATCGCCATCCGGATTGCCCAGAACGGGCGCATTGGGATCATTTTCAAGCGTGGCTTTTTCCGTATCGAAAACCTGCGCTGCGGCTTGCGCCTGCAACGCCTGCTGTTGCTGTTCGAACAACTGCGCGGCCTCGAACACGATGCCCGGATTCTCGCGGATGGCTTCCAGCACCAGTTCCTTGATCCGGTCTTCGTCCATGCCGTCTGCAATCGCAGCGATCGGAAGCATTAACAGTGCGGTGGTAGCCAAGAATCTTTTCATTATCCGTCTCCTTGTGAGGCAATATCCTGGGCCGTGCGCTCGGCTTGCGTGGCGCGTTCACGCTCCGGCCATGTTGACTTGATGTATGCGAGGATGTCCCAGATTTCCCCGTCGCTCAGTTGGTCGCCGAAACCGGGCATGCCGCTGTTGAAGTCAACGCCTTGCGCCGCGAGAACCTCGGCGCCCCCCAGCTTGGTGTAGGCGAACAGCATGCTGTCCGCGTGGTGCCAAGTGTGGCCGCTTGCATCATGCGGCGGTGCGGGCAGGCTTCCGTCATCACGCGGACTGCGCCAGTTTTCTTCACCTTCCAGATTTGCGCCATGGCACGCGGCGCAATTTTCGGCATAGAGGACTTCGCCCGCGGCCACATCGGCTGAGGAGTTGATGAGGTTTTCCGCCGTATGGTCGGTTCCGCCGGACCGGGTCCACAGGAATATGGTAGCCACCGCAACGGTAACTACGCCCAACGCAAGATAGACGGATCGCGGGGTCATCCAACGACGATCTTGGTCATCATGCCCGAAGCCGCATGCGACAGCATGTGGCAATGTAGCAGCCATTGGCCCGGGTTGTCCGCCACAAAGGCAATCTCGCGCGTCTGACCCCGTTCAAGAAGGGTCGTGTCACGCAGCGGTCCGAGGGTGCCGTTTTCGGCGACCTCGTGGAAGTGAATGCCATGCAGGTGCATCGCGTGCGGAAACGCCGTGTCGTTCACGATCTTCAATCGTACATTCTGGCCGCGGTCCAGCCGCGCAAGGGGATCACCGTTGATCCCGTCCACTTTGCCGTTGAACGACCAGAAATACCCGGCCTCGACGATCTCGCCGATCGGCTTGAGTTCGCCCCCAAGGGAAGCGGACCTCATCCGCCCCATGGCACCGCCTTCCATACTCAGGCTGAGCATCGTGGCTTCACTCAAGTCGACCATCCTGTGGTCGTTCGGCGGCAAGGCCAAAGGCGCGTCTCGACGATTTTTCGAGCCCCACTCAACGACCTCGAATGTAACCTGGCTGAAGGCCTCTTCCCGGCCGAACTGAAGAATATGAGCCGTTTCACCAACATCCGCGACCACATCGACGATCAGGTCGATCCGTTGAGCCGGAGCGAGGATCATCGGCTCCGTCACCTTAATGGGTGCAGCCAGGGGCATGCCGTCCAAAGCAACCGCCCAACCGTCAAGGCCTTCCAGCCCCAGTTGGAAATTGCGCGCATTGGCAGCATTGATCAGCCGCAAGCGCAGTCTTTCGTTCTTGCGTGCACTCAGGCCCAGATTGAAGGTTCCATTGGTCGTCAGCAGGTTGCCGATGCGCCCTGCGTGGCTGAGATCATGAGGCGCTCCGAAGTCGTCTTTGATCTGCGCGGTTTCGGGGTCAATAAGCCAATCATCCAGGATCAGGACTTCCTCGCGATCAATGTCGAGAGGCTCGGCCTCTTCCACGATCAGTGCACCGTAAAGCCCTCTGCCCACCTGCTCAAACGACCTATTATGGGCATGGTACCAATAGGTCCCGGCATCCGGGACAGTAAAGTCATAGTCGAATGTTTCCTCCGGCTGGACCACATCCTGTGTCAGGCCGGAAACGCCATCCATCGCATTGTCGATGCGGATGCCGTGCCAATGCGTCGACGTTCCCTGAGAAAACCGGTTGACCAATCTGCGCTGGACACGCCCCCCCTGCGCCACGCGAATCTCCGGACCGGGTGAGCCGCCGTCAAAGCACCAAAGCGATGTCTTGCCATAGTTGCCGGGCAGCAGCTGCACGTCGCTTTGCTGGGCTGTCAGGGTCGCGAATGGCGTGCCCGCAAATCCAGTGCTGGCCGACAGACCACTGAACGCAGCAGATGTTGCCAGAAATTGGCGGCGATTGAGCGTGATCATTCGTGGGTTCCCAAGATTATGATTTGTTGTCCAGCAGGTAGGTGGCCATCGCATTCAGGTCTGCGTCGCTCAGAAAGCCCGTGCCATAGCGCACGACTTCGGCCATTGATCCACCAAATACGTCGCCAGACGGCGTTATGCCAGATCGCAATGCATAAGCCATATCGTCTGTTGTCCAGCCTTCGGACACAAGATCGCGCGTCCGGATCGAAGGTGCTTTGCCACCTCCCGGCAAGGCGTCGTTGCCGGAAAACCTCTTCGATACTATGCGTGCGCCTGCAAAGTTCCGCGTTGTGTGGCAGGCAGCACAATGTGCCGCCCCGTTGACCAGCAGCTTGCCCCTGTTCCAAGCATCGCTTCGGTCCGCCTCTGGTGCGGTGTCAGGCTTTGTCAGAAAAGCCGCCCGCCAAAGTTTCATCCCCCATCGCTGATCGAACGGAAAAGGCACCTCATGGGACGGGGTCGGCACATTCACGGCTGGCACGGTCTGGAACGCGGCCCACAGATCGGCAATGTCCTGATCCGTGTAATTTGCATAAAACGGGTAGGTGAAGGTGGGATAATAGGGGTCTCCGTCCGGGGAAATTCCCTGCCTTACCGCTTTTGCAAACTCTTCTACTGTCCAGCCGCCAATCCCGAATTCGACATCGGTGGTCAGATTTGGCGGATAGAATGTCCCGAAATCGGTCCGGAGTGGCGCTCCTCCTGCCAATGGCGCCCCGCCAGCTTCAAAGTTGGTGTGGCACGCAATGCATCCACTGGCGCGCGCCAGATACGACCCCCGCTGGGCATCGCCTTGCAGGGTCAGGTCCGAGACTGGCGCACCGATCGGCCAGGCTATCGTTGCCGCGACAACGCCGATGCCGCCGACGACCCCCGCACCGATGATCCAACGCCACCACCGCATCTGATCACTTGTCCTCTTTGCGGAACTTCTGGTGGCAGGCCGAACAGGTCTGGGCGACCATCGCGAACGCACGGTCGGTCGGCATGTCCGCAAACATCTCGGTCGTCATGGGAAGGTCCGATCCCATCATGCCCCCTCCCATTGCAGGCGCGGACCCGCCACCCATCATCCCGTCAGTGGCGCCGCCCATCATTGATTCGCTACCGTTGCCCTGTGCTGCGGCCAACCCATTGCCTGCGCTCAACTTCAATCCTTCGGCGGCTGTTCTCAACTCTTGCGCAAGGGCCGCGAACTCTTCGCTGTTTTCCCAGACCGACGGCAACGCCTTGGACACTCCGCCACCCGAGCCTTCAGGAAACAGTCGCGTCATTTGCTCACCGGCATGGCCGATCATCGCGCCAGCTTCCCTGCGGACGACATCGGCGTCATAAGGTACCTGACCCCGCATCATGGGTGATAGCGTCTTGAGTGTTTTGGCCATCGCGGACATGCCCTGCATCCGCTCCAGCACCACGCCGGTTGCTCCGGAATGCGCCAAGGCAGCAACGCCGGTCGTCCCGATCGCAATGGCAGTAATCCATATCTTCATGTTCAAGTTGGTCATTCCTGTCAATTGATCCCGTTGGCGCGCTGAAGTTCCCGCACATATGCAACAACCATCTTCACATCGCCGGGCGTGACGCCTTCAACTGGCGGCATATTGCCAAACTTCCAATGGTGCGCTCTGACACCTTGTTTCGCGGCAAGCAAAAAAGCGGCGTCACCGTGATGGCTCGGTTCATAGATCTTGTGGACAAGCGGCGGTGCCACGCCATTCTGTCCGGCAGCATTCGCACCGTGACAAGCGGCGCAAGCGCCATCGAAAACACGCTTTCCCAATTGGGCATTTGCTGAGAATTCAGCAGGCACAACCACGTCTGCAATCGGCGCGCCCTCTTCCGTCTGCGAAAGATCAGGCGTTGTCATTGTGTGGCCGGGCATCGAAGACGATGGCTGCAATTGCTGCCAGATCACAACCGCGCCACCGACGACAAAAAACGCCGCAATCAGGATGCCGGACTTCGACATCAGATTAATCGTACCTGCGTGCCGACCGGTGTCCTTTCGAACACCTCGATGATTTGCTCGTTGTAGAGACCGATACACCCGCTTGAAGAGCGTCTTCCGATCTTGCGCGTATCATGGGTGCCGTGAATCCTGTAGTACGTCCAACTCAGGTGCAGGGCACGGACGCCCAACGGGTTATCCGGCCCGGGCGGCATATAGGCTGGCAAAGACGGGTCACGTTCGCGCATGGAGGGTGTAGGGGTCCAGTCAGGTTCGGGGTCCTTGAACGTGACTGTCGTGTAGCCGCGCTTTGTCAGCTCGTCAGACAAGGGAACCGATGTCGGATAAATGCGCATTTCGCCATCGGCCGTCCAGTGTTGCATCACGCGGGTAACGGTGTCTGCGATGATGATACCCTTGTCCAAAGCGTCAAAGTGGTCTTGCCAAGCGTGTGTACGAAACGATGAGATATTCCTTCGGACACTGGTTTGATCCACCTGCGCACGCAGGATGGACGGGGCCGCGAAAGCTGCCGATGCGGCACCTGCCGTGAATGCTCGACGCGTTACACGTGTTTGCTTGCGGGTCATCATATGGCCTCATGTTGTTGTCTGCCTATCCACTAGACTACCCGCCTGGTCGCATTTCATGAACAGTCCGGGGCCTGATATTATGTAACGATATGTATCCCGGCCAACGGACACGTCTTCGCGCTGCTGCCTCAAACCTCGATGGGTTTCAGGACAACACGCGTGTCGAGCGGGACCTTCTCATAGAGTTCGATGATCTGATTATTGGTAAGCCTTGCACAGCCGTTTGAGACACGTCGACCAATCGTCTTCGGATCCGTTGTGCCGTGAATTCTCAGGTAGGTGTCCCCACGCCCTGGCTGGTAAAGATACAAGGCGCGGGCACCGAGTGGATTGTTCAGCCCACCGGGCACACCGCCCGCAAAACGAAGATATCGGTCAGGATCTCTGGCTATCATGGCGGGTGTGGGCGTCCACCGCGGCCACTTTTGCTTGCGCGCGACATAGAACTCGCCGGATTCATAGAGCCCCTCCCGGCCAATTCCGACGGTATACCTGATTGCCCGATTGTTCGGCAAAGTCCAAAATAAAGCGAACTGGTTCGGATCGACATGTATTTCTCCCGGTTTGTCTGCCTCGGTGAACGGAACCTGGCGCGGCAACTGCTCCGGGGGCACCACAGATGGCCCGACGCGCCGGTCGTGCTCTGCGTCACTATGCGCGAATGCTGTTTTTCCACTCACCGAAAGAGCTGCAACAGAAGTCAGGAAATATCTTCGTTTCATATACTTGCCTCACTAAACTAGTCGGGTTTGAGGTGACGAACAACCCGCGCCATATGTGGCGAGCCTTCCTCTTTCGGGGCTGACTCGGCGCTTTGTTTGACGGGCAGCGTGATTTCAGCGCGCAGACCCCCATCAGTGCGGTTTTTCAGTTCGATAGAACCACCGTGCTCAAGGATGATGCTGCGCGCAATCGACAGCCCCAGGCCATGACCGCCGGTATCCTGTGATCGCGACGTCTCGAGCCTGACATAGGGTCCGAAAACAGCCTCCAGCTGATTGTCGGGAATACCGGGCCCCTGATCGTCGATGGCGACCACTACCTCACTGCCCATGCGTTGCCACGAAACCCTGGCCTCACTCCCGTAGCGGATCGCGTTCTCAATCAGGTTTCTCAACGCGCGCCCCATCGCGCTTGGTTTCACGGATACGATGAGTGGACCTTGGCTGGTCACCTGAACCTTGTCCAAGCCCATACCAGTGATCAGATCGTGCAAATCAACCGATTGGACCTCTTCATGCTGTCCGACGCCCTTCGCGAAATCGAGGGTCGCATCGACCATCCGTTGCATCTCTTCACTTGACGCCACCAAGGACGTGCGCGTGTCTTCGTCGTCCACCATTTCGGCCCGCACCCTAAGCGCCGTCAAAGGCGAGCGCAGATCATGCGCAAGCGCTGCAAGCATCTGGGTCCGGTCACTGACAAATCGCGTCAGGCGATCCTGCATGATGTTGAATGATCGGGTCAGATCCCGAACTTCCTTCGGCCCTACGACCGGCAGATCGCCCTTGGCGGCGCCGCGACCCAGACGTTCGGACGCAGTCGCGAGATCGTTGAGTGGTCCGGTCAATCGGGACAGGAGAAACCAGAAACTTGCAACCAGCAGAAGTCCCGCAGTCAGTGCAAAGGATATGTTGGACGCCAGCGACCTTTGCAGAGGCGGCCGTTCGAACCGCGTCTCGATGTTGAGCCAATTCCCACCGGACAGCGCAATGGACAGCTCCATCTCGATGGCCGCAAGGCTGCCCTGCATCATTTCGGCGTGCATTTGCGCCATTTCCGGTGACAGGTTCGGAAGGGGCAGCAGACCTCCCTCGATTTCATGAACCTCAACCCGGATATCCCGGCTGTAGCTTTCCTGAAGCAGTGCCCGTATCCGCGCTTCGACCGCTCCACCGTCATCGTGTTGTCCGTGTGCAACCGACGGCTCGTCTGTAAGGTCGAACCGTACGAGCGGAGACGTTGCCGCGCGGACGATCTGGGCATGCAATTCCGGGGGTGCGCCTTCAATCAACTGTGCGACATTTGCGGCCCTTCCGGCGGCTTCGGCACCGATGGCGGCCTGAATGGCTAACGAGCGTTCATCAACGAAAAACCAAAGACTCAGAGCTTGCGCGAGGATCAAGACACCGAGGACCAGAAGGGCAATCTGTGCACGCAACGTCCGCGGAAGCAGCTTCATTCGCAAATCTCGACATCGCAGGAAAGACTATACCCCCCATGCCGGACAGTCGCGATGATCTTCGGGCGCAAAACGTCCTCTTCCATCTTCCGGCGCAACCGGCTCACCTGATTGTCGATGGTTCGGTCCAATGGACCGGCGACCCGGCCGGTGCTCAATTTGAGCAGCTCGTCGCGGCCAATGACCGTCCTTGGCCTTTGCAGGAACAGGGTCAGGAGTTTGAGTTCACCGGATGTAAGTTGCGTACGCGAACCGCCTTGGTCAATCAGTGTGCGGCCATCGAAATCCAGCTTTAGGTGTGCAAACTTCAACGTTTTCCCCGCAAAACCATTCGGTTTTGGGATCAGCTGCGTCCGACGCAATATCGCGTTGATCCGCGCCACCAGTTCCTTGGGATTAAACGGCTTGGCGAGATAATCGTCTGCCCCGCCATCCAGACCCGCGATGCGGTCTTCGTCGTCACCCAATGCGGTCAGCATCAGGATCGGAATATGCCCTTCCTTGCGCAATCGCCTGCACGCGGACAGCCCGTCTTCCCCCGGCATCATCACATCGAGGACAATCAGATCGAAATGCGCTTCCGCCAGCCTTGCGTCCATCTCAACTGCATTTTCCGCCGCTGAAGCACGCATGCCGTTGCGTTCCAGATAACTGGTGACGGATTTCCGAATCTCTGAATGGTCATCGACGACAAGGATGCGTGGCAGATCGCTCATGCCGCCAACATAGTCATTTTCACCAAGGGACGCCCATCCCGTGTTTGTAGCCAAATGTAACAGCGCGGGCAGTCGACTTCGGGATACCGAGCAACTATTTAAGGAAGAACATCGAGGAGTTTTAAGTGAACCGACGTGAATTTGGCCTTACGGCACTCAGCCTGGCCTTGGCCGGGCCTGCTTTGTCGCAAACCGCCGCACCCACGTTGCAGGTGACAAAGACACCGACCTGCGGCTGCTGCGGCGCTTGGGTAAATGAGATGATCGCTGCCGGTTTCAAGGCATCGGTCGAGGACGTGGATTACGACACGCTTCAGGTTCTGAAGCAGAAACACGGCATCGCGCCGGAACTGGCAGGATGTCACACTACGTCCGTGGGCGGATATTTCGTCGAGGGTCACGTGCCTGCGGCTGACATCGGGCGGTTGCTGAGCGAAAAACCTGTCGCGCGCGGACTGACAGCACCGGGAATGCCCATGGGTTCGCCCGGCATGGGCCCCCAAGGTGATCCCTATGATGTGCTGCTTGTACTGATGGATGGGTCGACGCAAGTCTTCGCAACCCACGGCTGACGTGTTTGCCCGCGATACGTTCCGACAAAGTTTTTCGCCGACCTTACCATTCGGCAGATTTTGTTGGAACGTATCCGTTCTGAGCTTGGCAAGCATATTGCCGTTCCTGCTTGTCTACATCCTCGCAACGCCTGGTTTTGCGACGCTGCTGCTGACGAATGGGACCGCGCTCTCGCGCTTCCTCCGGCAGGTCTTTACCAATGGGTTTGTGGTCGTTTTCCTCGTGAATTACTTGGGGTTCGTTTCCGCATCGGTCGCGCTGAAGCAGTACCAGCATCGGCCGATTGTTTACCTGGTTTTAGATGGCCTGCTGCGGAGTGTCGCATTCATTGGGGTTCACATTGCCGTCTATGTGATGTCGGCCGATCTGTTCGGCTCGTTCAACGGCAGCCGTGCAACAGCTTTGAGCGTGGTCGGACCAACGCTCGAGCGGTCGTTCATGTTTGGGAACATCTCGGGCGTATATCTCTATGCCCTGGCGCCCGGCACCTTCATCGCGCTTCTGGTGGTTCTGACAGAACCTTCTGGCGAGGCATCGAAGCCTACCATGTTCAGGACAATGAGCATGGCCTTGCTGTTCAGCCTGACCCCGATCCCCCTCGTCACATTCCTGTCCTATGCGTTGGATCTGGCAACCTGACGGGCCAACTTGGTCAACGACCCGCAGGCTGTCATCTGATCAAATTGTATCCGAATGTACCCTTGACCTTGCCTCACTGGAATGTCGCAGAAGAACACGAGCATATTCTGGAGAGCTACATGTCTGACAATCAAAGTCAAAAATCCACCGGTTCATCGAAACTGATGCAGTATGGTATGATGGCCTGTTGTGCCGTTATGTTGTTTCCAGTCGCCGCATTCTTTATTGCAGGCGGCACGATCGCGGGTCTGTGGGGCAACGTCGGCCTTTTTGCGCCGCTCGCACTTTGTCTTGGTGCGCATGTCGTCATGCACAGGATGATGGGAAAGTCGTGTCACGGGTCAAGAGTTGAACAGGCGAACGAGGCGACTGTGGATGCAGAATTTGAAGATGGCCAAGCTCCCGAACGAGAACTGGTACGCGCCCGCTAGAACGCGGCAGACAATCGGAATTCCGATTGCAGGTATTCTGGCCCTCGGCGGTTGTGCCCAGTCGGCCTCGGGCAAGCTTTGCCCACTTGAGCCCCCTTCCGTGACACGGGATGCGGCACACGACGTCATGCTTCCCGTAGGATGTCGCTTGGTCGGTCAGTCTGAAGGTACTACCCACGAAATAGTCTGTGACGACGGCCGGACCGGATGGGCTTTCGATTAAGCGCCAAACCTTGATCCTGCCTCACATTCACCTGCACAGCGACGGTCGCCCACGCCACTACGGGCGCAACCGTTCCAACGCGCTTTGCACGGCTTGACGGCGCGGGTCATCTCCCGGCACCTCCGACAACAGGATTTCAGCGTGTTCAAACGCCGCGATTGCCGGCGCGGTATCACCCAGAACCGAATAGGCATTGCCAAGCCGCATCCATCCATCAAGATCGTCAGGCTCATCTTCCAGCCGCGTGGCCAGCCGTTCGACCATCGAGCGGATGAAATCCTGTCGTTCCTCCACACTCATGTCCTGCGCGTTTTCGATGTCTTCCTGTGTCGGGCCGGACGCACTGGTCTTCGGGGCATAGTCGGCCAGCGAGATCGGAGCCTTGCCGATCTTCGCGCCAATCCGGTTGGCTTCGCCAACAAAGCTTTCCATCCACGGGAAAAACCTATCCGCATCGTCCAGCCGGGCCACCAGCGTTTCGTGAGCCCGAGCCTCATCGCCCTTCTGCTCGAGCGAGACTGCCTTGAAAAAGGCAGCACCGGGATTGGAAGGATCCAGTTCGTACGCCCGATCAATCGCGGTGTCCGCTTCAGGTGTCACCACACCTTGCTCTGCGTAGATCAGAACCTCGGCCAACATGGAGAAGACGGCGGAATCGGCCTCCGGTCGTTGTGCGACAACTCTATATGCATCGGCTGCATCCGCATACCGGCCCATTTTCGAATAGGTTTGCCCCAGCAGCATCCAGCCTTCCGAAGGCCCGCCTTCGGGGTCTGAACTGAGCCGGACGTACAGACGATCTGTCAATTCGGCGATTTCCGCCGCTTCCTGCCGTTCAGTGGCACGTTCGGCAAAGGCGACACCTGGGATCTCTGGCGAGCCCATTGCGGAGTAATATCCAAAAGCGAAGACCGGCACGAACACTGCGCTCAGAACGACCATCAAGCGGCCCCCTGCCGCCGGTTTCCCATCTGACAGAACGGACCGGCGCGACTGCACGAGGATCCGTCTCTTGATCTCCTGCTCCGCCGCCGTGGCCTCGGTGTCGGAAATGACACCGCGCTCAAGATCCCGCCGAACCTCATCCAACTGATCCATGAGGACCGCATCCGTGGCGTCAGCCGGGACGGGTGTCCGCGACGACCGATGGCGCAGCGGCAGGCCCATGAAAAGCAGACCTACAACGGATAACAGGGCGAAAACCAACCAGATCATGAACCGTCCTTTGAAGCGTTCTCTTCAATGAAACGCGCAATTTCCGCTTTTTCGTCATCGGAAAATCCCGTTGCGGCAGCCCTGCGCCGGCTTCTCGAAATGACGGTCCAGCCGACAAGCAGCGAAACAAGCGCAAACACGAAGGGCGCCATCCAGAGCGCGAGAGTGGCGCGATTCAGGGGCGGGCGCATCAGGACATAATCGCCATACCGGGCGTGGATGTACGCGATGACCTCCTTGTCGCTGTCACCGGCAACAAGCCTTTCGCGCACCAGTATGCGCAGGTCCCGCGCAACCCCGGCGTTGGAGCTGTCGATGTCCTGATTCTGGCAGACAACGCAGCGCAGTTCCCGTGATATTTCACGGGCGCGTTGCTCCAGTACAGGATCCTGCAACATCTCGTCTGGCTCGACCGCCAAGGCCGTCACCGGAAGCAGCAGGAGGAAAGCAAATGCGATATACCTCATCCGTTCTGGCCCCTTGCTAACGCGCCAGCCTGGATCAATGCTTCCCTGAATGTGGAAATCGCCGTTTCGCCCACGACGGGGCCGACATATCTGAACAACACCGTCCCGTCAGAGCCGACAATGAATGTTTCAGGTACGCCCGAAAGGCCCCATTCAATCCCCACTCTGCCGCTCAGATCAGACCCGATCCTTTCGTAGGGATTGCCAAGCTCAGCAAGCCATTTAGTCGCATCCTCCGGCTTGTCCTTGTAATTGATCCCGAACAACGTCAGCCCGTCCTTTTCGACCATCTGGGTCAGAACCCCGTGTTCGGCCCGGCAGGGCACGCACCACGAGGCAAACACGTTCACGATGACCGGTCGCGGGTTCCCGACCAGATCGGCGCGGGAAAGCCCTGGCGTCTCCAACCCGTCGACAGCGGCCAGATCGAATTCGGGTGCCGGCTGCGAGATCAGAACCGAAGGAATGTTGTTCGGGTCCCGGTCCGGGTTCAAGCCCCACAGAAAAAACCCCCCGAAAATGGCCGCGATTGCCAGCGGAATGAATGCCAGTATACGTCCCATGCCTACTCCGCAGGAAGTGCTGCGGGCGCTGTCGCCTTGCGACGGGGTGCCCCGACGCGCAACCGCCGGTCAGACAGCGAAAGACCCCCACCAAGCACAAGCATCGCCGATCCGATCCAGATAAAGTTGACCAGAGGTTCATACAGGATGCGCAGGGTCCAAGCCCCTTGCGTGCTCTCGTCCTCGGCGGCCGGATTTGCGATGGACGCATAGAGATCACCGGCCATTGTCGATCTGATGGCGCTCTCTGTGGTGGTGGTTTGCGCGACCGGATAGGTACGCCGCTCCGGGAAGAGATCGGTGACATAGTTCCCCTCCCGGGCCACACGAAGCGTGCCACGATCCGCGAAGTAATTTGGCCCACGCACACGTTCGGCCCCCTCAAAGGTGACATCGAACCCACCAATGCTGACCTCTGTACCGGGCCGGACAAAGATGATTTCCTCGGATTTCCAGACCGTCGAGCCGATAAATCCGAACATCGCCATCGCGAGCCCCGCATGAGCCAGTGTCATCCCATGAGAGGATCTGGGCAGGTTGCGTGCACGGCGCACCGATTCCGGGAACGGTGCCTCAAACAGCTTTATGCGCATCGCCCATTCCCGCAGGGTTGAGAAAAACAGCCAGAATGCAAGCATCAGCGACAGATACCCCAACACCGGACCGCCCTCGGCGAGATACCAGGTCACCAATGTCGCGAGCACGGCCAGAACGACCACGAAACGCAACCGCTGCAGAACGCCCGCCAGATCGGCACGTTTCCAGGACAGGTAAGGCCCCAGCCCCATCGCAAAGACGAGCGGCAGCATCACGGGAATAAAGGACGCATTGAAGAAGGGCGGCCCCACCGACAGTTTTTCACCGCCCGTCGCGGCTTCGTAGAAGAGCGGGTACAAGGTGCCGAACAGCACAATGCCGGTGGCCGTGGCCAGCAGCAGGTTGTTCACCAATAGCCCCGCTTCCCGGCTGATCGGCTTAAACAGGCCGCCGGGCTCCATTGTCGGCGCGCGCCAGGCAAACAGAGCAAGGGAACCGCCGATCGAAACGGCCAGCAATCCAAGGATATAAAGTCCCCTTTCCGGGTCGACCGCGAATGCATGCACAGAGGTCAGCAGGCCCGATCGGACAATGAACGTGCCCAAGAGCGATAGGGAAAAAGTCAGGATCGCCAGAAGGATTGTCCAGCTTTTGAACGCATCCCGTTTCTCCGTCACGATTGCGGAATGCAGCAGTGCCGTGCCCATCAGCCATGGCATGAAACTGACGTTCTCAACGGGATCCCAGAACCACCAGCCGCCCCAGCCAAGCTCATAATAGGCCCACCAGGATCCCAGCGCGATGCCTGCGGTCAGGCTCATCCAGGCAGCCAGTGTCCACGGACGTACCCACCGTGCCCAGGCCGCGTCCACCCGCCCTTCGATCAGGGCGGCAACCGCGAACGAAAAGACAATCGAGAACCCGACATACCCGAAGTAGAGAAGCGGCGGGTGCATGGCGAGACCGACATCCTGCAATAATGGGTTGAGGTCCTGACCGTCGTCTGCCGGAGGGAAAACGCGGTCGAAGGGATTGGACGTCAGCAGCATGAAAGTCAGGAAACCGACACTGATCCAGGCCTGCACCGACAGCGTTCTTGCCTTCAGCGACAGAGGAATGTTCGATCCGAAGAGGGCGACCGCCGCACCAAACACCGTCAGGATAAGGGTCCACAGCAACAGGGATCCTTCGTGACTGCCCCAGGTGCCTGCCACCTTGAACAGCATCGGTTTGAGTGAATTGGAATTCTCCACCACGTTCTTGACCGTGAAGTCGCTTGTGACGAAGGCTTGCATCAGCGCCAGAAACGCGATGCCGACAAAGAAAACCTGACCGAACGAGGACCATCTGGCAGACTGCATCCACAGGATGTTTCCGCGCCCCGCACCGAGGATGGGCAGCACACTTTGAACAAGCGCCATGGCCAAGGCCAGTGCCAGCGCGAAATGACCGATTTCAGGTGTCAAAGGATCATCAGCCTCTTCAATGAATTCACTGGATCGACGTCTGTCTAGCAAATCGTCCGGCGAACTGTGAGTGGTTGCTTTGTCACCGTTTGTAACAGGATGCTGTGACAAATGATTACAAAACGGCCCGCGCTTGGCCTTTAATCAAAGCGCTATAACGCCAATGTATCTAGGGTAAGTCTGAAAGGAATGAGAAATGAAAAAACAAGAAATTATTGCGCTTGGCGTGGTGATCGCGGTTGGCATGGCGCAAACAGCATTTGCGGAATCCGACGGGGCTGCCGACAGCAAGCCTGACAGCGGGAATATGTCCGGCATGGCGATGGGCGATGGCGACAATCAGATGGGCATGATGGGCGGGGACATGATGCCGATGATGCGAAAAATGATGAAGATGCATGCCGCTATGATGGGTGGCCAGGGCAACATGATGGGAATGATGGATCGGGACATGATGTCGACAATGATGTCCGGTGGACAGCCTCATGAAATGGCCGCGCAGATGTCCGAAAAAATGCGGGAGTTCGATGCGAATTCCGATGGAGCGTTGACACTTGACGAGTTCGAAGCCTTGCATATGGACGCAATGCGCGCGCGCATGGTAGATCGCTTTCAGCATCTCGATGCGGACGGTAACGGCCAGATCTCTCAGGACGAGATGGAAGATGCCGGTACACGGATGAGCAAAATGAACGGTACTTCCACCGGAACGGACATGGAAGGTCATCATGACAGCGAATAAGGGTCAAGCCTGCGGCACTCAGCTTGATGGGGGCAAATTATGGCCTTCTTTCTGACGCGCCGCGGCGCAAGCCTTGCGATGTTGGCCAGTTCCGTTGCACCTTTCTCGGCTGTCGCCCAGACCGCCGAGGTCTGGTCGGCGGACATGGCAGCAGATGCGCTGCAACAGGACCTGATCCGGATGATCGACGTTCGGTCGCGACCGGAATGGACCGACACCGGCGTTGCCGACGGTACCTGGCCCATCAGCCTGCATGAGGACCGTTTCGCCGAGCGGCTTTTTGCCGCCCGGGAACGGGCCGAAGGGCGGCCTGTCGCGCTCATCTGTGCGACAGGCGGGCGGTCTGGCCGCGTCATGCGAAGTCTTCGGCAGGCTGGCTACAGCGGCTTTCTTGACGTATCCGAAGGCATGCTCGGTTCTGCCGCCGGACCGGGCTGGATCGCGGGCGGTTATCCGGTCGTCAGTGTCGATATGGCTCTGGCGGCGCTGCCAGAGGAATTGAGTTGAAGTGAAACTGTTGAACCGTCGAGAACTGTTGGGCCATGCCGCAGGCTTTGGGGCTGCATTTGCCCTGCCATCGGCTGCATTCGCGGCATCGGACAAGAGGCTCGCGTATCCTCCCCTTCTCGATGCGACGACATCCCGGCTTTTTCAGCTGGAAGCCCGCACGGGCGAGACCCGTTTTGACGACGGTGCCGCCAGCGAAACGTTCGGCTACAACCAGGGATACCTTGGCCCGACGATCCGGGTGCAGGCCGGGGTCGAGACACGGGCAGAGGTGCACAACACGCTTGGCGAGCCGATGTCGGCGCATTGGCACGGGTTGGTTGTTGCCGGTGAGTTCGATGGCGGACCACATCAGGCCATCGCACCGGGAGACACCTGGAAGCCGGTGCTGGACCTTGACCAGCCCCCGGCAACGGCCTGGTATCACAGCCACATTCACGGCGCGACGGCACGGCAGGTCATGCTGGGGCTGGCGGGTGTTCTGCAGGTGACGGATGACGCGGATGACGCCCGTGGATTGCCATCCGCCTACGGGGTCGATGATCTGACCCTTGTATTGCAGGACCGTCAGTTCAACTGGCGCGGACGCCTGAAATACGATCCCGGCATGCACCAGTCCATGAACGGGTTTCAGGGCGACACAATGGTTGTGAACGGTCAAATCGGCGCGTCGGCAGCGGTTCCGAAGGGGATCGTGCGGTGCCGTGTCGTCAACGGCTCGAATGCGCGGGTTTACCGCCTGTCCATGTCTGACAGCCGGTCGCTTCATCTCATCGCGACAGATGCCGGATTTCTGGATCGACCGATTGCGCTGAACCGCCTGACCCTTGCACCAGGAGAGCGCGCAGAAGTGCTTGTGGATTTCACAAGCGGGCGGGACAGTGTTTTGAAGTCCGACGATATCATTAATTCGGCCATGGGCGGAATGATGGGCGGCGGCGGTTCCGGCAGTCCATTCACCGTGCTGCCTTTCGCTGTCGACACAACCCTTCCGGTTCGCATCGACGCCCTGCCCGGCTCTCTGGACGGGCAGTTGCCTGATCTTGCGGTCAAGGACGCGCCAGTCCGACGTCTGTCACTGGATATGTCGATGGGCATGGGGATGATGTTCTCGCGGTCCGGTAACCGATTTTCGATCAACGGCGCGTCATACGATTCGGGAACGCTCAATTTTTCCACCAAACTCAACAGCATCGAGCGTTGGATTGTGCGTGGGGCCATGATGATGCACCCGTTCCATGTTCACGGCGTCCGGTTTCAGGTCCTGTCGGAAAACGGTACGGCACCGCGTGCAGAGAACAGGGGTTGGAAGGATACGGTACTGGTGGATGGTGAAGTGGAGCTTGCGATGAAATTCGAAAAACCTGCCTCAGCGGCTGCGCCCTACATGTATCACTGCCACATTCTGGAACACGAAGACGGCGGCATGATGGGGCAATTCAGTGTTGCTTAGCGCAGAAATCCCTTTACCCTCCGCTGACAGGAACCTTTAGGGGAATCCTATTCCTCGATAGAGGTTTGAGATGAAAACCGAATTGCACATCAAGCGGCTGACCCTCGCCGGCGGGCTGTTGATCGTCATCTCTGCGCCTATGCATTTCATCTTGCCCGAGCAAAGGCCAATTGTCTTCGCAGCTCTCTTTCTTTTGGTGCTCCATGCCGCTTAGCAAACCGCGCCTGCATCGGGTTGGGCTATGGTTGGTGGTTGCGCTTGGCGTACTTTTGATAGCCATATGGGCAATGGGATATGGCCCGGCGATAGCCCGCGAGACTATCGAGGTCTGGATAGAGCGGGCCGGCGCTTTGGGACCGTTGCTCATCATCGTGCTCATGATGGTTTCGATCGTGGCAAGCCCCATTCCAAGTGCACCGGTCGCACTGGTGGCAGGCGCGGCGTATGGTCATGTTGCCGGAGCTGTCTATGTCGCCATCGGGTCGGAACTGGGTGCACTCGTGGCATTCATCATCGCCCGCTATATCGGGCGCGACCACGTTGAGCGCTGGCTTGGGGATAAGGCCGGTTTCGGGTTATTGGGCTCTCAAAATCTGTTGATGTTGACGGTGTTCGCGTCTCGCCTCTTGCCCTTCATCTCGTTTGACGCAATGAGCTACGCTGCCGGTCTCAGCCGCCTGCGCCTTTGGCGGTTCCTGATCGCAACTCTGGCAGGCATTCTTCCAGCCAGTTTCCTGCTCGCGCATTTCGGAGCAGAGGCCATGTCGGGAGATTTCGGCACTGCTGAGTGGATCATCATCGGTCTTGGATTGATGACTGCCGCACCGTTGCTGGTCGCAGCGCTCTGGCGAACAAATCGGTCAACCAACGCTTCCTAAGTCTGAGTATGTCAGCAAAAATGAAAACCGTGATTGCCTACTTTACCATTGACCTTCCCCCACAGGAAGCTGCGACCGTGAATCGCTATGGATACACAAACACCACAACTCCGCCGGGATTTCCTGTACTACGCCACCGCCGGAACGGGCGCGGTTGCCGTAGGGGCTGCGGTCTGGCCATTGCTCAATCAGATGAACCCATCCGCCGATGTCCGCGCGCTGTCCCAGATCCGCGTCGATATCTCCGGTGTGGAACCCGGAACGCAATTGACTGTCAGTTTTCTCGGCAAGCCGGTGTTCATCCGGCACAGGACCGACGCGGAAATCGCGCAGGCCCGTTCGGAAGATGTGCTTTCCCTTCCTGATACCGTCGCCAGAAATCCCAACATATCCGGAGATGACCTGGCCACCGATGCAAACAGGGCAGTGGCGGGAAATGAGAATTTCTTGGTCATGATAGGCGTTTGCACGCATCTGGGATGTGTACCACTTGGTGACGGAGCCGGCGATTTTGGTGGTTGGTTCTGTCCCTGTCATGGCTCCCATTATGATACAGCAGGACGCATTCGAAAGGGTCCGGCACCGGAGAACCTGCATATTCCCACGATGTCCGTTTCGGAAGACATGATACTGACCCTGGGCTGACAGGAGCTTCGCGCATCGCGAAGGCCCATAAAATTCATACGCAGCGTTGTCGGAAGAGTCTTGACCCTCCAGTAACTGGAAGGGTTATGTGTTCAATTGTCTTGAAAACGGGAATTAGAAGATGGCCACGGACCAAGAACATCATCACGACATGACGCGCACCTCGACCGCATCAGACCCAGATACAGCGACCGACCCGGTGTGCGGCATGACCGTCGAGATAGACGAAGACACGCGCAGTGCCGAGTATGATGGAGAGGTCTTTCATTTCTGCTCGGAAAACTGCGAAACCAAGTTTGGCAAAGACCCATTTTACTATGCGTCGGGAAACGCCCAAAAGACACCAGCACATGGCGAGGCCGGTACGCAATGGACCTGCCCGATGCATCCGCAAATCCTGAAGGATGAGCCCGGGTCCTGTCCGATCTGCGGCATGGCGCTTGAACCGATGCTTCCATCGGACGAGCCGTCAGAAGAGTTGTCCGATTTCACAACACGCATGTGGATCAGCGCGGCAGCCGCCGTTCCGCTGGTTATCCTGACGATGGGTGAACTGGTCGGCCTACCTGTGCGGGAATGGATCGGACATCAGACGGCTGTCTACATCGAATTCGTCCTCGCAACCCCGATCATTCTCTGGGCGGCTCTTCCCTTCTTCAAAAGGGGGTGGGAATCGATCAGGAATATATCGCCGAACATGTGGACCCTGATCGCGCTTGGCGTCGGGGCTGCCTATATCTATTCGCTTGCCGCAACATTCCTGCCCGGCATTTTCCCCGAAGCGTATCGAAACGGCCAAAGCGTCGGGACATATTACGAAGCTGCGGTTGTGATCGTTGCGCTGATCTTTGTCGGTCAGGTGCTCGAGTTGCGCGCCCGCGAACGGACGGGTGATGCCATCCGTGCATTGCTCGATCTCGCACCAAAAACGGCGCGGCGGATCCTGCCGGACGGGACGGAATATGACGCACCTCTCGAACACATTGTTGAGGGTGACAGGTTGCGGGTACGCCCCGGCGACAGCATACCCGTCGATGCCGAGGTCCTCGAAGGGCATTCATCTATCGACGAAAGTATGATCACCGGAGAGCCGTTGCCGGTCGAGAAAACACAAGGCGACCGGGTCACAGGCGGCACGATCAACAAGAACGGCACATTGGCGATCCGGGCCACACAGGTCGGTGCGGACACGGTCCTGTCCCAGATCGTGGACATGGTGGCAGGTGCAAAGCGGTCGCGCGCGCCGATTCAGGGTCTGGCGGACCGGGTATCGTCCGTCTTTGTTCCGACGGTTGTCGTCATTGCGATCATATCCTTCGTTGTCTGGCTGTTCTTAGGGCCCGATCCCGCGCTCGCCTTCGCTGTTACTGCAGCCGTATCCGTTCTTATCATTGCTTGCCCCTGTGCCTTGGGCCTTGCGACGCCCATTTCGATCACAACGGCGGCGGGCCGCGGGGCACAGGCTGGCGTTCTGATCAAAGACGCCGAAGCACTGGAACGCATGGCGCGTGTCGATACCGTCATCGTTGACAAGACCGGAACACTCACCGAAGGGCGCCCCAAGCTGACAGACGTGGTGCCCACGGGGGACAAGGCTGAAAATGACCTGCTGACAATGGCTGCGGCCCTCGAACGGGGCTCCGAACATCCGCTGGCCGAAGCAATAGTCGAGGGTGCGCTGGCACGGGGGCTGACGCTTCCGAACGCAACGGAATTCGAAGCCGTGACTGGCAAGGGCGTGAAAGGCATGGTCGATGGCCAGGTCGTGGCACTTGGGAATCCCGCCATGATGGCAGAGATCAACGTTGACGCTTCGATTGCGGAATTTGCTGCGGACGACCTTCGTGAATCTGGAAAGACAGCAATGCTTGTGGCGATAGATGGCACTTTTGCCGGCATTGTCGCTGTTGCCGATCCCATCAAGGAGTCCACGGCAGACGCCATCGATGACCTTCATCGCCTCGGTCTCAGGGTCATAATGGCAACCGGTGACAATCAGAAAACCGCCGAAGCCGTCGCCGCAAAGCTGGGTATTGATGAAGTCCACGCAGGCGTCTTGCCCGAAGACAAGAAGGCATTGGTGGACTCCCTCAGACAAGAAGGGGCCCGGATCGCCATGGCAGGAGACGGCGTGAACGATGCCCCTGCCCTGGCGGCGGCTGATGTGGGCATTGCGATGGGCACCGGTGCCGACGTTGCCGTGGAAAGCGCAGGCATCACCCTTCTGGGTGGTGATCTTGTCGGCATCGTGCGTGCGCGCCGATTGGCAAAGGCAACGGTGCGAAACATCAAGCAGAACCTGTTTTTTGCCTTCGCCTACAATACCGCAGGTGTGCCCATCGCGGCTGGTATTCTCTACCCGTTTTTCGGCCTTCTTCTGTCGCCGATGATCGCCGCCGCCGCGATGAGCCTGTCTTCGGTCTCCGTCATTAGCAATGCACTGCGGCTGCGACGGGTACGGCTTTAGTCGCAAACTAAGGAGATAGATGATGGCAGGCGGACATCAGGGGCATATGCCGTCCGGCGGCAAGGGGCTGGCGATATCAGCCTAGTTGACCGGCATCTATTTTGTGATTGAACTGGCGATTGGCCTATGGACAGGGTCAATCGCGGTCATCTCCGACGCGTTCCATACCTTTTCGGCCGTGGGCGGTGTGCTGGTCGCCATTGTCGCGGCGCGTATGGCGTTGCGTCCGGCGGATGAAGAGCGGAGCTTTGGCTGGGCGCGCGCCGAAATCATCGGCGCCCTTGTGAATGGCGGCTTCTTGCTGGCCATGGCGGTTGTTGTCATCGCGATGGCTGCCATGCGCATGTCTGCGCCAATTGATCTTCCAACGGGTCCGATGCTGATTGCGGCTGCCGGGGGGCTCTTTACGGAGTTCATTTCGCTTGCGCTGATCTGGAAGCAAAGCAAGGAAGATCTGAACACGAAGGGAGCGTTCTGGCATATCATCCAGACCTTTGTTGGCAGTCTGTTGATCATCGTGACCGCCCTCGCAATCGAATTCACCGGGTTTCTGCTGATCGACCCGCTGCTTGGCATGGCGTTCGGGTTTGTCCTGCTATGGGCGAGCTGGGGATTGCTGAAAGAAGCGGCGCATCTTTTGATGGAAGGCACGCCTCCCGAAGTGAGTCTGCCTGAAATCAAACGTACCCTTGAAGAACTGCACGAGGTTTCCGATGTTCACCATATTCATGCCTGGGCGCTGACAAGTGGCAAGCATGTCTTCTCCGCGCATCTGCGTGTCACAGATCAAGAAGAGGTCCTGCAAACCGCCTACGACATGCTGCGTAAGGACTTCGGGTTCTTTTTCGCAACCCTGCAGATCGAAACACGGTGCTTCGACGAAAGCGGCGCTGAGGCAATCGACCTTTCAGCGGCGAGCAGTAAGACAGGGCATAACGGCGATCTTTGAAAACAGGTCATCGTCGCGGGCAGCAATTCTCATTGTTATCGGGCAAGCGAAATACCCGCCAAGCTTTGCTACCGCACCTTTTGTTATCTCGAACCGGGCATGGTCCGGCTGATCCATTCAGGGGCGCAAATGATACGTTCCCCGGGTCGGATTTGCGATCCGGCCATCATTCACAAGCTTTCGCAAGGCCCGATAGGTGGCCTCGTGCGAAAGGTGCAGCGCGCTGGCAAAATCGACAACGGAGCTTTCAAGCAGGCCCGCCACCATACCGGCATAGACCCGTTCTTCTGCGCGGCGGATGCCTACGATCTCAAGCGCCTGACGTTGCGCTTGTATCTGCTGTGCCGCTTGCCGCGCATAGGCGCGTGCAAAATCCGGATCTGCAAAGGCAGACAAGACCGCCGCTTTGTCGATCTGTACAAACGCCCCAGCCTCCGCCACGACCGCATCGCAGTGGTATCTATCCGAAAACACCGATGCTTCGGCAAGGCTCATCCCGGGCTCGGCACGGTAGATGATAAATCGTTCGCCATCCGGGCCGACACGCTCAAGATGAACGCGCCCGCACTTAACAACATAAAGGCCGCAGGTCCGCGCGCCCTGACGAAAGACCGTATCCCCTGCGGCCCTCGTCAGCGGACGCAAGGCGGAGGGCGGTATGAGATTATAGGGTTCAGGCATCATATGATCCAAATCATATTTCAGGGTCCGATCAGGTACTAGGCTGAATCCGAATACACTCAGGAAAGGCTGGTCCATGCGACTGATACCCGTTCTCTTCGCTGTCTTGCTTGCGACACCCGTTACGCCGCAACAAATGCATTCATCCATGGGTCACGCGTCCGACGCCCCAGGAAACCGGCCAGTCCGCCTTCGCCGCATTGGCCGAAATAGTTGTGCTGCTCCAGGCCGATCCCGAAACCGATTGGGGCGCCGTCAATATCGACAAACTGAGGGACCATCTGGTCGATATGGACCTTTTGACACGAAAGGCAGAGGTCACCCGCATTCTGCGGCCCGACGGGGCACGGTTCGAAGTGCGTGGCAGCCCGCGTGTCCTGTCGGCCATCAACACAATGGTTCCCGCCCATGCACCGTTCCTTGCCGGTGAAACAGGCTGGAGTGTTGCGTCAGAAGAAATGGAGGATGGTGTCGCACTGATCGTGGGTGGCGATGGTGAACAAATACAGGGCCTTGGTTTCTTTGGTCTGATGACAATCGGTGTACATCATCAAGAGCACCATCTGATGATTGCGAAAGGACGCAAGCCGCATCATTGAGCACGCGCCCAAGGCTCATATGCGGACCCAGGCCGCAATGGTCACTTCGCCAACACTACGCTCGGATATTCACAAAGAATCTGATGTCGACACCAGATCCGCAGAATTAACCGTCACACGCCTGCGGGACCATACGATCAGGGCCGCGCCAAGGATAATCATCGGCAACGACAGCAGTTGGCCCATTGTCAGCCCATAGCCCGCCCAATGAACCGCATGTCCAATCGGGTTGTCCTGCGTGACGAACTGCATATCAGGCTGCCGGAAGAACTCGACAAGGAACCTTGCGCTTCCGTATCCCGCCAGGAACAGGCCAGTAAGGCTTCCGGGAAAGCGCAGCCAACCGCGTTTCCAGGCCAGAAAGATCAGGACCGAGCCAAGCAGGATACCCTCCAGAAGAGCCTCATAAAGCTGGGACGGATGGCGGCCACACAGGCCCACGACGCCCGCACAGGACTGGGCCGCCTCGCCGGGGAATGCCACCGCCCAGGGCACATCGGTCGGACGGCCCCAAAGCTCGTTATTGGTGAAGTTGGCCAGCCGACCGAGGAAAAGACCCGGTGGTGTTGCAACAGCGAGCAGATCCGCCGTTGATAGAACGGGTGCGCCGTTGCGATAGCAAAAAAGCAAGGTGGCCACGACCACGCCGAAAAAGCCGCCATGAAATGACATACCACCCTGCCAGACCATGAAGATTTCGACGGGGTTCTGAAAATAGTACTGAGGTTGATAGAAAAGCACGAACCCCAGCCTGCCCCCCACGATCACGCCCAGAATGATCCATGTCAGCAGGTCTTCCAGTTGCTTGGGTTGCAGCGGCGGCGCCCCGGCCCCCCAGACTGACGAAGAGCGGACCAATGCGACACAGATGCGCCAGCCGATAAGGAGGCCAACAATATAGGCCAGCGCATACCAACGCAGGGCAAAGCGGAACGATCCGATATCAACGGCAAAAATCTCTGTTCCGATGTCAGGAAATTGGATAATCGAAGTCAGCATTCTTTGTTACCTTTGCCTGTTTCACACAAGGCCACATTTTGTTTCCCGCAACGGACGTTGGCGCGTTCAACCCTGTTGTCCCCAGCCCAAAGCGCTGTGGTGAATGTGCCATCCTTGCGTGCGGGAGTCGGTTCCGTTGAACCAGAGATGACGCACATCGGCACCCGCGTCCATGTGTTCAGGCGCTTGTATCCCATGAGTTTTGTACTTGTTTGTAACGGTTGGAAGCTCCGCCGCCTACTGGATCCGTCCGTCGCGGGAAATCAGCCGATCAAGGTCGCGCTCCATGATCTGAATTCGCTCCCGCGTCCTGCAACGACCATTGCGCAACCACATCTATGATCACGGATATGTTCATTGAAGTTGCGCGCGCCCGGCACAATTCAACGGATCATGACGGCACATAATGGTGATAACCGGGATCAAAGCAGGACCAGCGGCATCGCAAAAGGAGTTCAGATGTTTATACGGTCCCTCGCAGCGACACTTTTCATCGCTTTTGTTGCATTAGCTGCAAACGCCCCGCCCGTCTATGCGCAAGGAAAGACAATTCCATTCGATGGAAGCTGGAAAGAACAGGGCCTCTTGCGGCTCTTTTCGAACGAGTACGGCCTGCAAGGTCGGCGGCTGGACGTGATTTCCGATGGCACGGTTTCGGTTCTCTGGCGTCCGGTCAGCGCAGCCCTTGGCACCGCAAAGGCAGCAATGTGGGAATGGTCCGTCACGCAGGGTGTTAAGGGAACCGACCTCACACGGCGCGGCGGCGATGATCGCAATCTTGCTTTGTACTTCATATTCGTCGATCCGCAGACCGCAAGCACGCTTGGCCGAACAACGGCGCGCAAATTGCTGCGTGATCCCAATACGCGGGCGCTGGTTTATGTCTGGGGTGGCAATCATGCGAAAGGCGCATTGCTGAACAGCCCCTACTCGACGGGTCTCAAATCGAAAATTCTGCAAACGGCACAAACCGGCAACTTCACCGAGAATGTGAACCTGGATCGCGATTTCGTGCGTGCGTTCGGGGACATGCCAAAGGTTCTGGTCGGTCTTGCGGTGACAGCCGACAGCGATGATACCGACGGAAAGATCCTTGCGGCCATTCAGGACCTGCAGATACGTTAGGTGCTCTCCGGTATTCCGCCAAACCTGGGCGCCGATCTGCAATGTATCAATATATCTCGCCGGGACGCCCTTCCGCAACGGTGGGGGATGTGGGTTGCAGGCCCCAGAAACGGAATACACGGAAACCCATGCTTAAGCGTCTTCAGATGATGGTTGCGCTTGGCGCAGCCACGCTCCCCCTGCCCCTGAGTGCGGCTTCGGTGCCTGTCACCCTGACGCCCGGCCTTCACCCGGATCGGGTCGCGGGACATTGCAATGCTTGGATTCAATGGCACCTGTCCCGGCCCCGAAATCAGACAGCGCCAGAACGATATTCTGCGGGCGCGGGTGGAAAACGGGCTGGAGGACGGGACCCTCGTACACTGGCATGGCATTCGGTTGCCCAACGCGATGGACGGCGTAAACGTGCTGACACAGGATGTCATCATCCCGAATGAGGGTTACGAGTACCGGTTTCCGGCTTCCGGTTCCCGATGCCGGAACCTACTGGTATCACTCCCACTACCTTTCCTACGAACAGGTCGCCCGCGGACTGTTCGGCCCCTGATCGTCGAAGAACCTGCCCCGCCAGACGTGGATCAGGACATCACGGCCATCCTCTTCGACATTCGGCTTGATGACACCGGCCAGTTCGACATGGAATTCGACCGCGCTGATTTCATAACAGCAGGTAGGCTGGGGAACTTGATGACCACCTTCCTGTCGTCTGAGCAGGCGCGGCTGGGGGATCACATCCGGTTGCGTCTGATCAATCCGACACCGGATCGCATTTTCGAGATACGTATCGACGGGCTGACGGGCTTTTGTGTGGCCTATGACGGGATGCCGCTGCCCGAGCTGGTTTCGCTGGGCAATCTAAAACTCGCACCGGCGCAGCGCATCGACATCATCGCAGATGTGACGGGTGATGTGATCCTAAGAGAAACCGTGCCTTCGGGTGGCGAGGAACTGGGGGGCATTATGTTGAACGGTCAGCGACAAATCCGGTCTGCGCCGATAGCTCCCCTCCCCGCGAACCTCGTGCCCGCGCCCGGAGAGATCACGCAAACGGCAGATCTCTTCATGCAAGGCGGTGCCGGGGACGGCGCGCACGGCGGGTTCGGGGGCTGGGCCTTCAACGACGTGAGCGGTCTGCCGAACAAACCGCTGATTTCGGCAAGACGTGATGAAGCAGTGCAGGTGCGGATGGTGAACGACACTGCTTTTCCGCACGGTATCCACCTGCATGGCCACCATTTCTGGGAAACCGATCAGAATGGTGCGCGAACCCACCTTCGCGACACGACCCTCGTAGCGCCGGGCGAGACGATGACGATTCAGACAGGCAGTTTGGGAGGGAATGGATCAAGCGACGGATTCGTGCCGAGTGAGATCAGAGGTTCGGCACCCCGGACGGCAGTACCAAAAGGCCTCGTGAGCCGCGCTGACGGCATCTTGGCAAGGAGGCCAGAAGTACCGCTGGAGGCGCAAGGAACAGGACACCCACCTTCACAGGCAGTGCCCTCAGCAAATCCGGTGGGATCGCACCCGCCGCAACGGCCATCCGCGCTTTCGGTGGGTTCCATCTGCGCCATAGCCGTGATTGACATACTGGCCGACGACATATCCGGCGCAGTCACTGCACCGAAGGTCAGCATGAGAATCAAAACAAGGCGAAAAACGCAGGTCATACAGTTACTGCTACAACCTTCCAGCAAGGGGAGGTCAAGTGACATTCTGTAACTTGGACGTGATACCCCTGTAGTGTATCCGCCTCAGACCTTCCCTACTGCCCTTCGCAGCCAGTTGCTCATGCAAAGGTTCATCAGTCCACTTGACGTTGGTCGACGTCAACTTGCCGTCGCAAATGAGGAAATGATATCCTCATGCTCGGTCAGCTTTTTTCGTGAGTATGAGTTTCCTCCCCATCTCTCGAATTACCGTGACCATAGAGATCGGCGTTCTGATGAGCGCGATCCTCGTGCTCGAATTCGAGGCTGGAATGGCTGATGCCGAATTCTCCCTTCAGCCGCTTCTTGATCGCGCTCTTGATCTCTTCAATCTTCGACCACCCCTCGGCTGCCACGACGACATGGCAGTCGAGCGCAGCCTCGTGCTCTTGCATTTGCCAGAGATGGACGTGGTGGACGTCGGCGACGCCTTCGACTTTCCGCATCGCTTCGACGACGGCCTCGTTGTCGATGTCCGGCGGGCTCCCGAGCATCAGGGTTCGGATTGGGCCGCCTATTTCAGTGAAAGACAGATACAGGATGTAGATGGCGATGCCGATGGTGATGGCAGGATCGACCCAACGCATGTCGTAAAGGATGATCAGCGACCCAGCGACGATAACCGCGACCGAAGCAAGCGCGTCCGACAGGTTATGCAGGAAAAGCGCGCGGATGTTCACGCTGCCCTTCTGCATCGAATAGGTCAGCATTGCGGTCAGCGTGTCGACCACAAGCGCAATTCCACCGAGAATGACGACGGTCCAACCCATGACTTCGGGTGGATCAATCATGCGCATGCCACCTTCGTAGATCAGTTAGAAGCCGATCAAAATCAGGGTGGTGTAGTTAACCAGGGCTGCGACGATTTCGACCCGACCATAGCCGAAGGTCATGCGCTCATCGGCTGGGCGGCGCGCGATCTTGCGTGCGGCGAAGGCAATGACAAGCGAAGCCATATCGGAAAAGTTGTGCAGCGCATCGGCGATCAGTGCCAGGCTGCCCGACAATATGCCCCCGACGATTTGCGCAACGGTAAGAAGCCCGTTCGCCCAGATCGCGATGGCAACCCGCCGATCGCCAGAATCCGGATCGATATGCGCGTGCCCGTGGTCATGTAGCATTGGCAGGCTCCTCATGCGCGTGTGTCGCGCGTCGGTCAGTCTTGAGGCGGTCGCTGCGGAAACCACGAACGCGCGCATTCATCCAGTGGCGTATGATATGACGGTAAAGGGCACCACGCAGCCATCCAAAGGATTGCTCATGGGAAAAATAGAAGGCGTCCGGCGTATCAAACACGCCGAAATCCTGCACGATGCCGGTTTTCTGAATGTAGGTATCTTCTCCGTTCCAGGCGACGGGAGGCGCGCCAAGGCAATCCGTGCCCGCGCCATAACCGCAGAGACTGTCCGTGTCCGAGAAAGACGTTTGCAGGACTTTGAGGAAAGCGTCATCCAGGATGAAGCCTTCAAGGTTGATCCAGGCACCTTGAAATTCGATCTCGACCCATGAGTGGAGAATTTCCTGCGGAGCAAGCGGATACACCAGCTCAGGTACAACACCGCGCTGCAAGCCTTTATGGATCGTAAACCCATGCAACCGGCAACGAATGCCGACACCACGCAGCAGCGCCATCAAGAGCGTGCCTTTGGTATTGCACTGCCCGTAGCCGTCGGAAAGCACTTCCGATGCGGGGATGTCGTCAGCTCGATTGTATCCGAACGCGATTTCATTCCGAACGAAATCATAGGCAGCTCCGATCCGATCGTATTCGGATAAGCCGCGCCAGCTGCGGTTCTCAATTAGATGCGCAAGAGGCGCGGCATCAAAATCCAGTAGTTTGGTGGGTACAAGTAGGGGGTCGGTCATATGCAACGGGTCGCTCCTCGAATGTAAGCGCTGTCTGCGCCCCACGCGGGATCAGCTTGACGTGGTGAAGTTCCAGGGCATCAGCTCGTCGATCCTGCTGGCGGGGTGACCGGCGGTGATCGCTTCGAGGGTCGCCTCGAGGTAGGCGAAGGGCTCCACGCCGTTGATCTTCGCGGTGGCGATCAGGGAGGCGATGCGGGCCCAGGTGCGGCCGCCCTCGTCGTGGCCGGCGAAGAGTGCGTTCTTTCTTGTCAGGGCGATCGGGCGGATCAGGTTTTCGACGGCGTTGGAGTCCATCTCGACGCGGCCGTCGTGGAGGAAGGTCTGCAGGCCGCCCCACTGGCGGTGGATGTAGGTCAGTTTCTCGCCGAGGCGCGACTTAACCGAGATACGCAGACGCTGTGCCTGCAGCCAATCACCGAACTCGGCCACGAGGGGCGCGCTGCGGGCCTGACGGGCCGACAGACGTTGGCCCGGGCCCATGCCCCGGATCTCGAGCTCGATGCGGTAGAGCTCAGCGATCCGGCGCAGGCCCTCGGCGGCGATTTCCGAGCCGTCGCGGTCGAAGACCTCCTTCAGCTTGCGCCGCGCATGCGCCCAGCAGTGGGCCACCGTGATCGGCGCGCCGCCCTTGCGGGAGGGGCGCGTCAGTCGATCGTAACCGGTATAGCCATCCAGTTGCAGGATGCCGTCGAAGCCCTGCAGGATCTGCTCGGCATGGGCGCCAGCACGGCTTGGACGATAGGTGAAGACCACGCCGGGCGGGTCATCGCCGCCCCATCCACGATCATCCCGGGCAAGCGCCCAGAGGTAGCCGGTCTTGGTTCGGCCACGGCCCGGATCCAACACCGGGGCGGTCGTCTCGTCCATGAACAACTTGCCGGAGGACTTGAGATGCTCGGTTAGCCTGTCGACCACGGGGCCGAGGTGGAAGGCCGCTGTGCCAGCCCAGTCCGCCAAGGTGCTGCGATCGATCTGGATGCCGGAGCGGGCAAGGATCTGGCTCTGTCTGTAAAACGGCAGGTGGTCCGCGAACTTGGACACCAGGACATGTGCGATGGACCCTTCGGTCGGCAGCCCGCCTTCAATCAGCCGGGGTGCGGCGACAGCCTGAATGACCCCATCCGAGCAGATGCCGCAGGCATACTTCGGCCGGATGTCGACCAGCACCCGAAGCTGCGCGGGCACGATGTCCAGCCGCTCGGTCCGATCCTCGCCGATCCGGTGCATGCGGCCGCACCCACACGGGCACTCAAGGCTCGCCGGTTCGATGACACGTTCGATGCGCGGCAGATCAGCGGGCAGATGGCCGAGATTGCGCTGCCGTCTCCGGCGCGGCGTCGTGGTGGATGGCGCGGCCTGCTCCTTGCGGGCCTCGACCTCCGTGACGGCGGTTTCCAGGTCTTCGAAGGCCAGCTGCCGGTCGTCTTCGCTCAGCTTCTCGGACCGTTTGCCATGCACGACATGGTTCAACTCGGCGACGAGATGCTCGAGGCGCCGGTTTGCGTCCTTCAGCGCACCATTCTCCTGCAGCAGCGCCAGAACGGCGGCGCGCTGGCTCTCGGGGATCGCGGACAGGTCGATGGGCGGGGCGTTGGACATGCGCAGATTATACCGCGCCAAATGCGTCGATGCCCTATCATTCCCTGGGGCGAGTCACTCTGCCACAGCTGGTCTGCGCACCTCCAGCGATCGCACACGGCGCCAGTCCAGGCCGGCAAACAGGGCCTCGAACTGTGCCCGGTTCAGCGTCATGGCCCCATCCCTGATCGCAGGCCAGGTGAAAGTGCTTTCTTCCAGCCGCTTGTAGGCCATCACGAGCCCGCTGCCGTCCCAGAATAGGATCTTCATTCGGTCGGCGCGCTTCGAGCGGAAGACGAAGACCGTTCCGGTAAACGGATCTTCCGCCAGAGTAGACTGGACCAGGGCCGCGAGGCCGTCATGGCTTTTGCGGAAGTCGACCGGCTTCGTCGCCACCAGAATCCGCACACCCTGCGAGGGCATCAGCATGGATGCGCCTCGAGCGCGTGGACGATCTCAGCGACCCGGGCGACGGGCATGTCATGCGCCAGTTCGATCACAACAGCCCCCGAATGATCCTGATCGGGGCCGCCTGCGATGTTACCTCCGGACGCGCTTCCTCCTCGGCGACCTCGCAGACGACGAGCGGCGCAAAGACAGGTTCCTCGACTTCGGCTGCAGGCAGCACCAGCTTGCCCTGTTTGGCCTCTCGTCGCCACGCCGAAAGTTGATTGGGCAGAATGCCAAACCGCTCCGCTACGGCATTTACAGTCGCTCCAGCTTCCAGGGTCATCGAGACGGCCAAGGCCTTTGCTTCATCCGGCCACCGACGATGACCCGACGCGTAGATCTCGACGCCCAGCGATTTGAGAAACGAATTTGTAGCGCACATTGCGAAACGCACTCCCCATCATGAGATGGAGATCACTTCGCAGCCGAAGCCATCAGCAGCAACGTGGGGTCGAGACGACGCTTACCCTCGAATCGTCTTGGAACAAAACTAATTTCTATAGTCACTGTAGCTTCAATCCTTTCTTTCAGAAAGAATCTCCCGCAACTATTTGTCCGTGTGAACCGCTTTGTGGTGTTCGCCGTGTGCGTCGCGCAGAATGTCGATACCTCCCCAGGCCGCGATCTCGGCGACAATCACGCCGACGACGAGGTCCGGCCAGTTGGTTCCTAGCCAGGCGACGAGGCCACCGGCCACGACGATCCCAAGGTTCGCGGCGAAATCGTTGTAACTGAAGGTGTTGGCCGCGCGGATGTTGACGTCCGGATTTTTGAGCTTAGCGAGCAGCCAGACGCAGACCGCGTTGATGGCTGCTGCGATCAGGGCCATGGCGATCATGATCGTCCCGAGCGGATCTGACCCACCGATGTAGCGGCGCCACGCATCGTAGAGGATGCCTGCAGCGAACAGGATCAGCAGCCCGCCGGAAACGTTCGCCGCCCCGCGTTTCCATTTGGCGGATCGGGACAAAGCGAAAAGGCTGATCGCGTAGACGAAGCTGTCGGAGAGGTTATCGAGCCCGTTGGCGATCAGGGCACTTGAGTCGCCGAAGGCGCCTGTTGCGAAAAAGGCCACGGCCAAACCAATATTGAGCGCCAGAACGATCCAAAGCGTCCGTCTCTCCATTGAATCTTGTCTAGCGGCCATTTTGTGGTTCCAGCTTGTGTTGTACGACACATTAACTTCTGCGGCTGATCTGCGTTCCAGCCGGATTGTTGGCTGAATTCCTTCAGGCCCCGATTTCCTCGTGTTCGGTCAAGCATTCCGAATGGTCCCGCAACACCTCAAGCACCTTGCAATCTCCCGTCCGCCCGCCGCTGCATTCGTGAACCATGCGTTTCAGTTCCGTGCGCAGCGCCTTCAGGCGGGCCATGCGCTGCTCCACCTGTTTGAGCTGGCGACGCGCGATGGCATCAGCCTCATCACAGGGCCGGTTGGGATGGTCGCTGAGGTCGAGCAGCTCGCGGATCGCATCGAGCGAGAAACCGAGTTGTCGCGAGTGGCGGATGAAGGACAGTCGATCAAGCTGTGCATTGTCGTAGCGCCTCTGTCCGCCTTCGGTCCTGCCAGGTTCGGGCATGAGTCCGATCTGTTCGTAGTACCGGATGGTCTGCACTTTTGTGCCAGTCTTCTTTGACAGAGTACCGATCGTGAGCATTTTCGCCTCCATGAAAAAGATACAGTCTGTGTAGGTTTTGCCGTCGGAATAAACAAGTGTCGGATTCACAGACGCGTGAGTTCAAGCTATACCATGATTTCGTGCTTGAACCTCTAGCGGCTAGAGGATGTATCCGCACAGGCAATAAGAATCAAAATCAGGCGAACAGGATTGTCCCTTACATCGGCACAGAAGTTTCTTTGGGTTTTGGCAGGCGTGGCAGCGCTTGCCTTCGTGTGGCTTCTGCTCTGGTCCGACTATCGTTCCGATAGCGCCCGAACCGACGCCGAACCGCCTTTTTTCGCTGAGTTCGAACTGACGGACCACCAGGGTATGGTTCGAACCGAGGAGGACTTTGCGGGGCGCTGGATGCTGGTTTTTTTCGGCTTTACCAACTGCCCCGACGTCTGCCCGACGACCCTATCCGAGGTCGCGGCGGTGATGGACGGTCTGGGCGACGATGCCGCCAAGGTCCAGCCGATTTTCATAACAATCGACCCTGAACGAGACACGCCCGCAGCACTCGCCGAATACGTCCCGCTGTTCGATGCGGGCATCATCGGGCTGACCGGCATGCCGGAACAGATCGCCGCCACATCCGAGACCTTTCCGATCTTCTTCGAACGCGTCGAAGAGGCTGCGGCGCCGGATGGTTACACGATGGGCCACACGTCGCATCTGTTCCTCTTCGATCCCGACGCGGGCTTCGCCGACTCGTGGCCCTACGGCACCTCCGCCGAAGAGATCCTCGCCGACCTGGAAGAGAGGATCTGACCGACATGAACCGTATGTCCGGAGAAACAGCCCTCGGGCTGGCGTGGATCATCGCGCTCGTCGCCTCGCTTGCCGTGCTTTTCATCGGCGAGGTGCTGGGGCAGACGCCCTGTGTGCTGTGCTGGTTCCAGCGCGCCTTCATGTTCCCCTTGGCCATTATCCTCGGGCTGGGCCTTTGGTGGCGGGACGGCCGCGTGGGGCGCTATGGCATCGCATTGGCGCTTGGCGGCGGCGCAGTCGCCCTGTGGCACATGGGACTGTACGTCGGTCTTGTTCCCGAACGCATCCAGCCCTGCACGGCGACCGGCCCCTCTTGCACCGATGACAACCAACTGGTCTTAGGCATCCCTATCCCGCTGATGGCGCTCGCCGCCTTCGCGCTGATCGGGGCGCTTTCGGCCCTTTCATTGAAGGACACACGAACATGAACCGACGCGGCCTGATCCTGTCCGTTCTCGCCCTCGGCGTCGCCGGTTTCGGCGGAGCCACCTGGTTTGCAACCCGCCCCGGCCCGGTGGCCGAAGCGGAGCCTGTTGCGCCGGAACTCGCGGACGCGATGATCCGCCCCTACTCGCCCATCCTCGGGCCTGCGGAAGCGCCCGTCACGATCGTCGAATTCTTCGATCCGGCCTGCGAGGCCTGTCGCGCCTTTCATCCCATCGTGAAGGACATCATGGCCGAGCATGGGGATGCTGTCCGCGTCGTGATCCGCTACACGCCCTTCCACGGCGCGGCATCCGAGGAAGCGATCCGCGTGCTCGAGGCGGCGCGCATGCAGGACATTTACGTGCCGGTGCTCGAGGCCGTTTTGCGGGAACAGCCGAGATGGGCGTCGCACGGTGCCCCGGAGCCTGGTCTGATCCTTCAAATCGCCGCCACGGCCGGACTCGATGCCGAGGCCGCGCGCACGCAAATGCTGGCACCCGATGTCGTGGCGATCCTGAACCAGGATCGTGCTGACGTCGAGACCGTGGGAATTCGCCAGACGCCCACATTCTTCGTGAACGGCAAGCCGCTCGATCCGTTCGGGGAGGCAGAACTGCGGCGATTGGTGGCTGCCGAAGTCGCTGCCGCGTAAAGCTGAATGGAAAGGGCAGGATCAGAACGATGAAAAAGTATATTTTGACCGGCACACTGGCCGTGCTTTTGACCTTTGGAGGGCTCTCAGTGCCCGCGCTGGCCGGACCAGAGGATGTTGTCGTCGAGAACGCGTGGTCCCGCGCCTCCATCGGGATGAACCGCCCCGGGGCCGCCTACATGGCGATCCGCAACACTGGCGACGAACCGGTGACGCTGATCGGCCTTACAACACCGCTCGCGATGATGCCCGAAATTCACGAGACGAAGACCAATGCCGAAGGTGTGAGTTCCATGAGCCCGGCGGGGGAGATCGCGATCGCCCCTGGCGAAAGCGTCGCGCTCGAGCCGGGCGGCCTGCACGCGATGCTGATGCGGCTGAAAGAACCGATGACGGAAGGGGACACCTTTCCGCTGACCCTGCTTTTCGACGACGGAGGCGAAGTGACGGTCCATGTGCCGATCCTCGGCATCGCCGCGCGAGGGCCGGAGGACTGATGCGGCGACGGGCGATCCTGGGGTACGGCGCGGCTGGTGTCGGGGCGGTCGCCCTGATGCTCTTCGTCGGTTGGTGGCAGGTCGATGGACCCGGTGGACCCGAACCTGTCGGGCAGCGGCCTATGGCCCTGACCGAGATGGATTTCCGTCTGACGGATCATGAGGGCAACGCGGTCGGGCCGGAAACCCTGATCGGTCGCCCGACGATGGTGTTCTTCGGCTTCACCTACTGTCCCGATGTCTGCCCGACCACGCTCTCGGACATTTCGGGATGGCTCGACGATCTGGGAGACGAGGCCGACGAGATGAACGTGGTCTTCATTACGGTCGACCCCGAGCGCGATACCGTCGAGGCGATGGCGGAATATGTCGGCTACTTCCATCCTGGGATACGTGGCTGGACGGGACCGGAAGAGCAGATAGCGCGCGTCGCGGACGGCTTCCGCGCCACCTACGAGCGAGTACCGGCGGAGAGCGGCGATTACACGATGAACCACACCGCGAGCGTCTTCCTGTTCGCAGCCTCTGGGCGATTCGTCACCATGATCGACTATCACGAGCCCAAAGAATTCGCGGTGCCGAAGATCCGCCGCGCGCTGGAAGAAGAAATGGAGGGGGCGACATGAGGCTCAGATCTTTGGCGGCTTGTGTCGCAATTGCGGGGACGGTTTCGGGAGCGGCTATCGCCATCTCTGATTCCATGTCGAAAGAACCCGTGCCGCCGGAACTTGCCCAGGCAGGTAGCTGGATGCCCCAAGGTCCTGAAGCCCCCCAGAACGTTGACATCCCCGTGACGTTGCCCGCGGCGGCATGGGCAGACGATGCACCCGACCTCAGCCCGCTGCCCCTTCTGCAGGCCGCGTTTGCCGACAGGCCGGTGCAAGCGATCGAGCCACCCCTGTCGACGTGGTCGCGCGACATTGCTCCGGGCGAAACGCTCGATTTCTTGCTGTCAGAGGCCGGTCTTGCGGCACCTGACAGAGCCGAAGTTGCCCTCGCGCTTGGTGCGGAATACGATCTGCGACGGCTGCGGCCGGGGCACTCGGTCACTGTCGCTTCGACCGTGGACGGCAGCCCCCGCACCGTCTCACTCGCCGTCGAGGACGGGGTTCGGATCGAGGTGGTTTTCGGCGAGCAGTTGTCCACACAGGTCGTGGCTCCGGATCCGGAGATCGTAACCCTTGCCGGCGAAGCCGTGATCGACAGCTCGATCTTCGCGGCACTCGACGAAGCCGGCATACCCGCCCGTTTTTCCGTGGACCTTGCGCAGATGCTGGGTGGGACCGTGGATTTCCGCCGCGAGATGGCCGGTGGCGAAACACTAAGGCTTCTCTGGCGTGAGGCGCGGGTCGGAGAGGACAGGATCGGACAGCCCGAACTCGCCTTCGCCGCACTGGAGGTCGGCGGTTCGCTTTACGAGATCGTATGGCCGGACGACGGCAGCGGTCAGGCGACGATCTACGTCGATGGCGAGGTGCTGCGCGTCTTCGCACAGCCGGTCGAGGGTGCGCGCCTCAGCTCGGTGTTCGGACGCCGCACGCATCCGGTCTTTGGCAACGTCCGGATGCACACCGGCGTCGATTTCGCAGCGGCACGTGGGACACCGGTTCAATCGACGGCACCGGGGCGGGTTAGTTTCATTGGCTGGCGCGGTGGCTATGGCCGTGTGGTCGAAATCTCGCACGGCTCCGACACCATGACGCGCTACGCGCATCTGAGCGCCGTGCCGGAAGACCTGGCACAAGGCCAACGCGTTGCGGCGGGAGATGTGATCGGCCGCGTCGGCGCGACTGGCACGGCGACAGGTCCGAACCTGCACTACGAAGTCCTCGTGGATGGGCGCCCGACTGACCCCCTCACTGACGACCGGCTCGCCGAAGCAGCCGAGAGCGAAGCGGATGATACCGCCGCGCTCTCGCGTCTGGCCGAGGCGCGCGCGCTTCTGAATGAAAACCTCGGCAGCGAGATTGCCAAAACGACAACCGAAAGGCTCTGACCCATGAAACGCATGACCCAAGCTCTCGCCATCACGCTCGCCCTGTTCCCAGCGGCCCAGGCCCTCGCAGAGGCAACGGCGATCGACGTCCGCAAGACCAACGGATGCGGCTGCTGCCTCTCGTGGATGAAACATCTCGAAGAGAACGGGTTTGTGCCGACCGGCCAGGACATGTTCGGCGGGCTTCTCGTGCGCTTCAAGCTAGACAACGGCGTGCCGCAGCGCATGGTCTCCTGCCACACCGCGCTCATTGACGGCTACGTGATCGAGGGCCATGTACCGGCCGCTGACATCCGCCGCCTTCTCGAGGAGCGCCCGGACGCCGTCGGCCTCGCTGTTCCGGGGATGCCCTATGGCTCGCCCGGCATGGGGCCAGAAGACGACCGTGAAGCCTATGATGTCTTCCTCATCCGCAAGGACGGGTCGACGGAAGTCTTTTCGAGCTACGCCGAAGGATAATCTGGCCCGCCCATGGGAAATCTGTCTCCGATAATGCTCGGCTTTCTCGGAAGTCTTGCCGCCGGATCGCTCACAGCAGTCGGAGCAGTTCCCGTGCTGTTCGGGCGCATCCCGTCTCGGGCCACACGCGCTCTGTCGCTCGGCTTCGCTGCCGGTGTGATGCTCGCCGCTTCTTTCTTTTCGCTGATCATCCCGGCATTGGATGCGGCGGAGCCGATGTTCGAAAACGGCGCGATGCCTGCGGCCATCGTATGCGTTTCGATTCTTCTGGGCATGGGGGCTGTCGCCCTGATGAACGAAAAGCTGCCGCACGAGCACTTCAAGATGGGACGCGAAGGGCCCGAAGCGGCGTCTTTGCGGCGGGTCTGGTTGTTCATCATTGCGATCACGATCCACAACTTCCCCGAAGGCCTTGCCGTGGGGGTCGGCTTCGGATCCGGAGGTATGGAGGGCGGTTTGCCGCTTGCTGTCGGCATCGGGCTTCAGAATGCGCCCGAAGGATTGGCCGTCGCTGTATCTCTGCTGGGCGAGGGATATCCGAAGCTGCGCGCCTGGGGCATCGCGGCGCTGACGGGCATGGTCGAGCCGATTGGCGGCCTGCTCGGGGCCGGGATCATCACACTGTCGGAACCGCTGCTGCCATGGGGACTGGCCTTTGCCGCGGGCGCAATGCTCTACGTCATCAGCCACGAAATCATCCCCGAAACCCATCGCAGCGGCCATCAGAACAGGGCGACGCTCGGTCTCGCAGTCGGGCTCGTTCTGATGCTGTTTCTCGATGTCTGGTTGGGATGAGGCAATGTCACTAAACAAGGTATCTCCGGTGATCGGCGTCTTCGCGGCGCTTGCTGCGTTCGCGATTGATCAGATCACCAAAGCCATTGTTGTTGCGGATGCCGCCACTTTAAGCGCCGGGATTTCCGTGTTTCCGGGATTCAACCTCGTCTTTTATCGTAATGACGGCGTGACTTTCGGGATGCTGGGCGGCGCTCCGTGGTGGAGCCTAATCGCTCTCGCTCTTGCCATCTGTGTTTGGCTAGGGGTTATGCTGTTTCGCGCCGACAATGCGGTGGAAATGCTTGCCTACGGTGCGATCATTGGCGGAGCCCTGGGCAATGTCATCGATCGTGTGCGGTATCGGGCTGTAACAGACTTTCTCGATTTCTACATTGGCACAACACATTGGCCTGCCTTCAACTTGGCCGATGTATTTGTCGTCAGTGGCGTGGGGCTCTTGCTCGCCGCGCCATGGATCAGCGCGCGGCGTTCGATCAAGTCGTGAAGCCGGAAATTCTGAACCGCATCGCTCTGCGCCACCGTTTTCTTTCGCGGATGACGCTTGGTTTCGCCGCCGGGGCGATGACCGTTCTGACTTTCCCGCCTCTTTCGATTCTCCTGCTTGTTCCCGTTGCCTATTCCGCGTTGTTTGTCGGGCTTCGCGATCTCTCCTTCGGGCGTGCTTTCCTCGTCGGCTGGGCGTTTGGTCTCGGCCAGTTCGGTTTCGGGATTTGGTGGATCGCGGAAAGTTTCTACGTCGAGGCCGAGCGGTTTGGGACGATGGCGATTCCGGCGGTCGCGGGATTGTCCGCAGGTCTCGCGATTTTCCCAGCCATTGCCGCTGCGCTTTTTGCCGAAATCGCGCGGCGCGGAGCCATGGGCAGTCTCTTGGCCTGCCTCCTGTTCGCGACCTCCTGGACCGTGGCCGAGTGGTTGCGTGGTCACGTTCTGACAGGGTTTCCCTGGAATCTGGCCGGTTACGCACTTGTAGACTACGCCGCCCTTCGCCAGACCGCCGCCTGGGTCGGAAGCTATGGGCTAAGCTTTCTCACCGTGTTCGTCGCGGTACTCCCTGGCGCGGCTGCTATGGCGTCCGGGCGGCAACGATTGACCGTTTCGCTCATGGCGCTGGCCGGAATCGCGACGATGTGGGCTGTCGGCACGCTGCGCCTCCAGTCGGATGCACAACAGCCACCCGGTGTCGACCTGCGCATCGTCCAGGGCAACATTCCACAAGAGGAGAAATGGGCGCCCGAGAACCGCGAGGCGACATTCGCGCGCTATCTTGAGCTTTCAACCCGGCGCGGCGATTTCGACGTGCTTCTCTGGCCGGAAACCGCCTTTCCGGGTTTCCTCGACGAGGATACGGAGGCGCAGGCCCGCATTGCCGCTGCGCTCACAGAGGGCAGGGTGCTGCTCACCGGTGTGCCGGACCGTGTACCGAGCGAGGATGGCACCCGATATTTCAACACGGTCCAGGCTTTTGGCGCGACCGGCAGAATCCTGACCGGATACGCGAAACACCATCTCGTACCCTTCGGCGAATATGTGCCATTCCGTGGCTGGTTGCCCATCGAGCGGCTCACGGCGGGTCTGGGCGACTTTACGCCCGGACCGGGCCCGCGAACGCTTGCGCTTCCGGGTGTGCCGCTGGTCGCCGTGGCGATCTGCTATGAGATCATCTTCCCAAGCCATGTGGTCGACGATCTGTTCCGGCCGGACTGGATTTTCAATGCGACCAACGATGCTTGGTTCGGAACCAGCATTGGACCGGAGCAGCACCTCGCGTCCGCACGCATGCGCGCTGTCGAGGAAGGGCTTCCCATCGTCCGGGCCGCAAACACAGGGATCTCCGCGATCATCGACGCAAACGGTGACCTCGTCGCGCGGCTCGGCAACGGAGAAACCGGTGTCATAGATGCGGCTCTGCCCTCTGCTCATCCGTCAACGCTCTATGCGCGCTTCGGTGACTGGGCGCTGCTGGCTCTCATCTTCACTACTTGGGCCGTCGGACTGGCTGCAGGTCTGGTCGGCACACACCGGTGCAACAAGAGAACAAGAACGGAGAAAAAGTCATGCTGGTAATCGCGGGCATTGTCGCGGGTGCGATCTGGGGTGGATATCTGGCGCGACGCCGAAAAGGAAACCGGCTGGATATCCTCCAGTATGCGGCGAGTTCGGCGATCGCCTTCGGTCTTCTCACCTATTTCATATCGGTGGTCCTCTTGCGCATCTTTTTTTAAGAAGGGTTTCGAAACAGCACCGACATGAGACGGCTTTTCAACATATTGCTGTACGGGTTTCTGGCAATCTGCATCACGGTATCGGTTGGTTCCGGGTTGGTCTATTTTCTGCTGAGCGCATCCGTTCCCGACTACGACGAGGACTTCACGGTCGCAGGCTTAGGCGGACCGGTCGACATTCTGCGAGATTCTTCGGCAGTCCCGCACATCTCCGCGACTTCCGCTGCAGATGTCTACTTCGCGATCGGCTTCGTTCACGCCCAAGACAGGCTCGGTCAACTGTTAAGGGCAAGGCGAAAAGCGGAAGCTTCGTGGCCAGCCGATGGGACATTGTCCGTTGCGCCAGCGGTCTCAGACGCGCTCGCGTCCTATGCCGCGGGCGTCAATGCGTGGCTCGAGCTTGTGTCGGAAGGCGGGCGTGGCAGAGGCTCTCCGGAGCTGCTGATCGCAGACGAACGGTCGATCGCGGCCTGGACACCCGGCGATAGCCTGAGGATTGCCCGGTCTTTCCTGAATGGCCTGCGACCGGGAAGCGCACGGGAAGGAATGCCGAGTATATCAGGTGCCATTATACCGACGGATCGCCCGAGAGCGCCCGAACTACTGGCGACTGATCCGCAGCAGCGCCTCAATGCGTGGGCGATGGACGGTGACCGAACCGCTACCGGGACGCCAATTCTCGCCGCCGAAATCAGCGGTTCCCTGTCGCTTCCCTCGGAATGGTATCTCGCTGATCTTCAATTTTCGACGGGGCCGGCCATAGGGGCCACAATGCCGGGCGTACCTTTCGTTATTGTTGGTCGCAACGCGCGCGTCGCCTGGGCCTTCCGGTCACTTCCCGTGCCAGACGAGGAGGCGCCAGGGGGGCCATCACCCATGCAGACGGCAGGTTTCCTGACGATGCTGGAGCTGTTTGCGCGTTCAGCCGACGCGAACGATGCCACTAGAGTTGCCGCAGACATGTTGCCGAAGGGCATGGAGGCATTGGTAATTGATCGAGAGACCGTTGACCGTTGGCCAAAAGAGGAAGCCGTACGGGCGTCGTCATTTCGCGACATTCGACTGGCGGAGCTTGAAACGCGGCAATCGATCTTCTCGACAGAAGGCGTCATGGGTGTTCAAAGGGACACCGTAAGTTCCGTGGCGCGAACCCTCCTGCCCCTAATGGCGAAAGAGCTTTGGTTCGTGCAGTCCAGAGACAGCATCGAAGGCACCGATACGGACGACCTTCGTCGTGAGCTACTGGACAGGCTTGCGTCGTGGAATGGCGAAATGGATCGATATGCGCCGGAACCTCTGCTGTTTTGGACCTGGGTCTGGGCTTTGCAGCAGCGCATTTTGAAAGACGAGTTTCCGACAGCGAAGCAACTCTGGACCCGTCCGAACCCGGACTTTCTTTATGCGGTACTCAGCGATCGTCGCGGCAGCGCGATCTGGTGCGACATCCGTCCATCGTCACCTCGAGAGACATGTGAGGAGCAGGTTCGCGTGGCCTTGGATGATGCCCTTGGCTGGCTGGTCGATCGATATGGGCGCGATCTTTCGACCTGGACCTGGGGGGAGGAGCATACATTGGACATGCAGTGGTCGCCGATCAGTTCACGTGGGTTGCTGACCGACCTGCTGTCCCTTCAAGCGCCGATCTCAGGCGATCCCTTTACGCAATTCTTGACGTCATTTGGTGTTGAAGAAGACCGTCCATTCCTTGTAAGTGCCGGAAGCAATTTTCAGGCGGTCATGTCGATATCGGGAGCAGCGGGATCATACTACATCTCGCCCGCCGGACAGTCGGGACATCCGCTATCTCGATTCTACGACAATCTTTTTCCCTCGTGGATACAAGGCGAATACCTCGCCATGTCGACCGATCTGTCACTAGCCCGTGGCGGCGCTTCCGGGATATCGCGGCTCACACCGGCTACCTCCGACAACCCTCGGATGAGCGAGGGCCAGAGCGAATGATCACGAACTTCTTCTTCCTTTACGACCCTTTCGGCTATGTGCTGTCACCGGTGTCGCTCATTGTTGTCGGTCTTACAGCATGGCTGTTTTTGCGTGGGCTCAAAATACACGCTCGCTGTCTCGGAAGGGTTTCTGGCTGGCGTCGAGCCGTCTTCTTTGTCGGCCTCGCGGCCGTCCTCGTCGCGACGAATGGGCCGCTCCCGCCATTGGGGCACAGTCTGTTTTCGGTACACCAGGCCGAGCATCTTCTTCTGCGACTGGCAGGACCCATTCTCATTGCGGTTTCTCAACCCTGGCTTGTCCTTCAAGCCGGATTGAAAAGGGAATGGCGCCGACGCCTTGCCGCGATTGGGCGTGCGCGCATCCCGCGATTCTTGGCGCTTCCTGCATCTGCCACCTCCTTGTTGATTGGTGCGCTTTTCGTCTGGCAGATCCCGATGATCTACGCCCTTACACAACGTATTGCGGCGATGGAAGCGCTAGCACATCTGTCTATGGTGCTGGCTGGGCTTTGGTACTTTGCTATGCTGTTCGATCTGCGTGATCCGCCTGAAGGAGCGCGGCGCGGTGCTCGGCTGATGTCAGGGTTCGTGGTGATCGTTTCCAACATCTTTCTGGGCTCCCTGACAACGCTCAAAGAGGTGCCTCTCTATGGATCAGAAATCATCGCAGCGAGCGGTGGCCGACTTCGCGCCCTGGCTGACGAGACAATCGGTGGCTACGTAATCTGGGTCCCGTCGTCGATGGTTCTCATCGCGGCAATCATTCTGGTGCTGAACGGCTGGAACGCGGCGGAGGAACGGCGCTGGACGTCCCGCTACGACCTGATGCGCCAATCGAATGCGGCGGCGCTCGAGTTTCCGGAAACCGCGGAGGAACTGCGTCTGAAAGTAGGGAAGCCGAACCGAGACATGGGCCGTACGCTCGCCCTTGGCGCATTCTCCATGTTCATGGTTGTCATGGTTACCGTCGTGACCATCGTCTATGCCCTCGGATAGATTGAATTCGACATGAGACCAGACGTATTCTTCTCCGCTAGGGCCCGCCTGTCTCGCCACTGCCACGGCTGGACACATATTGTAGTGTCCTTACGCGTACCGGGTGCTTGCGCTGGCCCACGGCGGCAAGTGTCACTTTGGCCGTGATCGCCATCGAAGCGATCAACGTGGCCCTGTGCCGACGATTTGCCTGATCTGACGGAAGATCATCTCCTCCCATCAGGCGTAGATGTCGATCGGTGTTCCGTCTTTCACCATTGCATAGATGTCCTCGATCTGCCGATCTGTGACCGCGATGCAGCCAGCTGTCCAGTCGCGGACGTCCGTTGGGTCGATGCCTGGGCGTGGACCACCATGGATGAAGATGTCGCCGCCGGGGGAAAGGCCCTGCGCTTCAGCAAAGGCGATGTCGGCCTCATTCGGATAGGAGATGCCAACCGAAAGATGATACGTACTGTCGGGGTTGCGCTTATCGACTACGTAAGCGCCCTCAGGGGTCCGGCCGTCTCCCTCGAATTGCTTGTGACCCTCAGGAGCGAAACCCAGCCCGACCGGATAGGTTTGCAATACGCGATCGGCTCCGTCCAGAACAAGCAAACGCTGCCCCTTGTAAAGCCGAACACGGGTCACTTCGGGTCCGCCATAGCTGCGGAACTTGCTGGCACAGCCAGACAAAAACGCTGCCAATCCGCCCAACAGGACGGCGCGGCGGGGAAATCGGATGGTTTTCACTGCTCGATGCCTCTTTCGTGAGGTCTGATATGGACATTACGTTACCTTGCAAATGCTGCGTGATCAATGTCCGTGGGCAAGCGCGGCCTTTGCCATCTCTGGACCAACCTGCTCACCGCTGAATGCCTTGCGGGCCTACCGCAGCGCCTTGAGGGCGACCGGCAGGGAGACCACGGCAAGCCTTAATCGAACAACTCGTGAAGCCAGGATTTGCGTCGATAGCCGTGCTTGCGGTCGCCGCCGCCGTGCTTTCCGCGCCGGTAGCCGCGATCATCGTCGTAGCCGCGCGGCTCAGGCACCCGCTGAGGCGCCACATCGGGTGCCGAACGCTCGATGATCTTGTCCAGTTCACCCCGGTCGAGCCAGACACCCCGGCAATCGGGACAGAAGTCGATCTCGATCCCCTGGCGGTCGGTCATGCTCAAGGGCACCTCGCAAACCGGACACATCATCCTGCCCTTCACGCTCATGTCTCGTCTCGGCTCCTTTCCGGGTTCTCCCAGTTCAATGACCATGTGCCAGCGCTCCTTTGGCCAAGCCTTCGCCAACCTGTTCACCGCCAGACGGCGGCGCCTTGGCCTCTTGGCTGTTCAGCAGGCGCAGGGCGTTGGCCACCACCAGCAATGACACTCCTACATCGGCTGCAATAGCGCCCCACATCGATGCCACTCCGAAAGCGGTAGCGACAACGAAAACGCCCTTGGTCGCCAAGGAAATACCGATGTTCTGATGGATAATCGACATTGTCCGGCGCGAATGACCGATCAGCCAAGGCACCTTCCCGAGGTCGTCTGTCATCAGGGCAATATCCGCCGTCTCGATTGCCGCGTCCGAACCAACGGCACCCATTGCGATGGCGTAATGCGCGCGCGCCATGGCCGGGGCGTCGTTGACCCCGTCGCCGATCATGGCCACCATGTCATGCGTTTCGACCAGTTCTTCGATAGCTGTCACCTTGTCTTCGGGCAGAAGCTCGGCACGGACCTCGTCGATGCCGACCTCGGCTGCAACAGCGCGCGCTGTCCGCTCGTTGTCGCCCGTCAGCATGACGATGGTCTTCACGCCCTGCGCGTGGAGCTGTGCCACGATGCCCTTGGCATCGGGGCGGATACGGTCGCGCAATTCCAGGATGCCGGTGACGCCGGTGTCGTCGCCCACGGCAACAAGGGTGCTGCCGGCCCCTTCGATGCGGTCGCGCAGATCCTTCGGAATGGCGTCGCCGAAACCCTTCTCCTCGGCAAACCGGTCGGACCCTAGCCAGATCGACCGGCCGTCTGTGCGTCCTTCAAGTCCCCTACCTGGAACGGTTCGGGTATCTTGCGCGGCGGACACATTGATGCCTTCGGCTTCTGCCCGCGCGAGAATGGCGCGCGCCAAGGGATGCGAGGAACGTGCCTCCAGCCCAGCGGCGAGGGTCATCAGATCTTGCGCCGATGCTTTGCCCAGCGGATGCACCGCCGCCACCTCCGGCTCGCCCATGGTGATCGTGCCGGTCTTGTCCATGGCCAGTGCAGTGGTCTTGCCCGGTGCCTCAACATATGCACCGCCCTTGATCAGCACCCCAGCCCGCGCTGAGGCGGTGAGTGCGGCGACGATGGAGACCGGTGTCGAGATGACCAGAGCACACGGGCAGGCGATCACCAGCAGCACGAGTGCATTGTAGAACCAATAATCCCAGGCCCCACCGAAAATGAGCGGCGGCAGCAGGGCAATTGCAATGGCGAGAGCCATGACGATAGGCGTGTAGATGCGGGCGAACTTCGCCACCCACTGCTCCACCGGCGCACGGCGGGCATGGGCGTCGCCGACCATGCGGATAATCTTGGCCAACACGGTGTCCGAGGCGGCCTTCGTGGCGCGCACCGTCAGTGTGCCTTCGCCGTTGATCGTACCGGCATAGACTTCGTCGCCCCGTTCCTTTGGGACCAGCGCACTCTCTCCGGTGATTGGCGCCTGATCGACGGCCCCTGCCCCATCGACAACCTCACCATCCAATGGGATGCGATCTCCGCCGCGCACGACGAAACGTGCGTTGATAGCAACCGCGGAAGCCGGTACGTCCGCTTCCGAACCGTCATCATAAAGAATTCTTGCCGTCGGCGGCGCCAGGTCCAGCAGAGCTGAAACCGCATTCCTCGCACGCCCGACGCTCCAGCTTTCGAGGAAAAGCGAGAGCGAGAAGAAGAACGCAACCGTCGCCGCCTCGAAAAATTCGCCGAGGCCAATTGCACCCGCGACTGCGACGACCATGAGCAGGTTCATGTCGGGCGACAGCCGCCGTGCGGACGACCATGCCTTGGGCGCCACGAGCCAAACACCGAACAGGATCGCGACCGCGAATAGCCCTGCCTCGACCAGTGGCATCGGCGCTTCGCCGTGCCCTGCGAAGAGGCCAAGTGCCCCCCCCATGCCGGTCTCGATGATGTGCCACAGAAATCCCGCGGCCCAGAAGCCACCACTGAGCGCCGTAAACAGCCGCTGGCGTGCAAGATGGGCCGCCTGGTCGACCGACGCGTTTTCGGCATCCCAGGGCTTGGCGGTCATGCCGGTGCTTGCGACCAGTTCTGCAATTTCGCCGTCCGATACACTCTTGGCGCTGTCGAGGATAGTCATCCGTCCATTGATCACGTCGAACGCAAGATGTTCGGCCCCGCCGATCTTCGGGCCGACCACCTTGTTCAGGATTGCTACCTCCTCGGCGCAATCGAGGCCGGACACCTGAAAACTGCGCCCGCCCGCTGGCGCGGGGGTCGCCGGAACGATGTCGCCGCACGTTCCGGCGCTCCCGCAGCAGCTGCCGCCGCTTGTCTGGGCATCTTCGGCGTGATCGTGGTCGTGACGATGGGTGTCGGACGGCATGAATGGACCTCTGGATTCGGGTGCTTTACCATGACATAGCCCCTACAGTGGCTAGAGCTTCAAGAGCAAAATACGGTGGTATTTCAGATTGTTTTATTGCTAGAGGATGCGGTGACTGGCTCTATCACGCCTTGAGGCATGAACAGCCGCTGCAAAGAAAAACAGTCACGAAAGGAAACTTAATGCGGGTTTTGATTCTGAAGCAAAAAATGATGGTTGCAGTGGCGCTGTCGCTCACGGCCGGGTGCGCAGTCCAGCCGACTGGACCGGGCGACGTGGCAAAACAGGGGGGCAACGTTCCCGAAGCCGTGATTGCAATGGCTGCCCCGGATCAGGATGTTGCAACTGCGCGCTTGGTACCGGAAGACGGGTGCTACTGGTACAAACACAGCGGCCCCGTAGAAACAACCTTGCTGCCGCTGCGCACGGCGAACGGCAATCGTATCTGCACCCCTCGCGAAACTTAATTGCGTTTGCCGTCCGCTGCTTGGCTTAGCTGCGGGCAGTCACGCTGTCCTCCGCCGAGTAAAGATAGGCCGTAGAGCCGGTCTCGACGTTCGGGTAAAGATCATTGATATGAGCCATGACCATCCGTACGCAGCCCGAACTTGCGCGGCCACCGATACTCCGTGGGCTCGGAGTGCCATGGATGCGCAAAAGGGTATCGCGATCCCCGACGTAGAGATACAGCGCCCTCGATCCAAGCGCGTTTTCCGGTCCCGGTTCCATGCCATCGGCAATGTCAGCATAAAGTTCGGGGTCGCGATTGATCATGCTCTGTGTCGGTTGCCAGTGCGGCCACCTGACCTTGCGCTTGATGGTATAGACACCCGGCTCGTAGAGGTTCCCCCGCGCGATGGCCACGCCGTAGCGCATCGCGGTTCCACCCTCTTCAATGTGGTAAAGATATCGTGCGACCGCGTCGACATGGATATCTCCCGGCACGAGACCGGCCTTCGCAAGGACTCGTTGCGGCAGGAACCGCGGGTGCAAATCCCAGGGATTGGAGGTTTCGGGGACATAATTTGGAGGCGTCACCTGTGCGTCCCATTCAGCCTTCTGCGCCTCGGTGGGCCAGCTATCGGCAAACGTCACGCCGGGAACGGTCGCAGAAAATAGCGCCGTTGTTGTTTGAATGAAGTGTCGTCTTGTCAGCATGTCGTACCCTTTCGGTTCCCACCGGCGATTGATGGCAAGAACGGTATGTGTTCTCCTTGAACAGATAGGACTTCTAGTGGCTAGAGGTTCAAGGGCAAATTTTCGTGAGTAAACATGCGATCCTTGCAGTTTCCAGTTTGCTTGGGAGGAGAAAACTGCTCGCACGATACCTGGTCCGAAGTTGCGCAGCGACAATTCGTTAGGGTCAGGATTCATAACCAGTAGATGACGGTTGCTGCGAGCGCGATGGCTGAGAGAAAGACCTTTGGACAGCGGTCATAGCGGGTTGCCACGCGCCTCCAGTCCTTGAGGCGCCCGAACATGATCTCGATGCGGTTTCGCCGCTTGTAGCGGCGCTTGTCGTATTTGACCTGGGTCTTGCGTTGCTTTCGGCCGGGAATGCAGGCGCGTATCCCCTTGTCTTGCAATGCTTCTCGGAACCAATCAGCGTCGTAGCCCCGATCCCCGAGCAGCCATTCGACATTTGGAAGGCTGCTGAGCAGCGCCCGTGCGCCGATGTAGTCGCTGACCTGTCCGGCGGTGACGAACAGGTTGAGCGGTCGTCCTTGGCTGTCGCAGATGGCATGCAGTTTTGTGTTCATGCCGCCCTTGGTTCGACCGATCAGGCGACCGCGCCCCCCTTTTTGGCGGCCATGCTGGTCGCGGTACGGTGTGCTTTCAGATAGGTCGCGTCGATCATCACGGTTTTTTCTTCGCGGTGTCCGGTAGCCAGGCCGACCATCATCCTGGCGAAGATGCCTTTCTCGCTCCAGCGCTTCCACCGGCTGTACAGCGTCTTATGCGGTCCATAGGCTTCAGGCGCGTCGCGCCAGCGCAAGCCATTGCGATTGATGAAGATTATCCCGCTCAAGACGCGTTTGTCGTCGACCCGAGGCTTGCCGTGGGACTTGGGAAAGAAAGGGGAAAGCTTGGCCATCTGCTCGTCGGTCAGCCAGAAAAGGTCGCTCATGTCACCGCTCCGTTTTCCGGGCCGTGAATCACGCAGCGCTTTGAAAATCAATGCATCCTGACCCTAGAAAGTTGCGGGGTACAGGATCACACGCGTGTCCAGCGGAACCATATCATACAACTGGACAATCTGATCGTTAACCAATCTGGCGCATCCGTTTGAAACGGCACTGCCAATAGTGCTTGGGTCATTTGTGCCATGCACACGTAAAAAGGTATCCCCGCGTCCCGGTTGAAAAAGGTAGAGGGCCCGCGCACCTAGAGGGTTGCTCAGACCGCCAGGCATTCCATTCCGAAACGGTCCATACTTTTTCGGTTCACGACGCAACATGCCCGGGGTCGGTGTCCAGCTGGGCCACTCCTTCTTTGCCCCCACATAGAATTCGCCTGCCTCGTAAAGGCCCGGGCGACCGATCCCGACAGCGTAGCGAATTGCAGTGTTATCGGGTTGGGTCCAGAACAGGGCAAACTGGCTTGGAACAACATGGATTTCGTATGGAGCGGAGCCCTCTGGAATGCTCACTACTTGAGGTAAATACTCCGGCGGTAAATCATACTTTGGCAGCACTACATGGGCTGAAACTGGCTGACTGGCCAAAGTGCCAACAGCCCCGGCGGCAAGGAGGAATTTTCTTCGATTCATGAAGCTGTGGCTTTCGAACGGTGAACGTTGAATGAACGCCGGTACACGAAAAAAGACTTTAACAAGTCATGCTAGGTGCGCGATCAGAACAATTTCACTTGTGTTCCTACCTCAGCCAAAGCGAACAGTTCTTTGATATGTTCGTTGTAAAGGCCGATGCATCCGTTCGACGATTGGCGGCCAATTTTCCGCGTGTCGCCCGTTCCGTGGACGCGGTAATATTGCCATGAAAGGTAGAGGGCGTGTGTACCCAAGGGGTTGTCTGGACCGGGTGGAAAATAGTCTGGCCAATCCGGATTGCGGATCTTCATCGAAGGCGTGGGGCGCCAGCTTGGTCCTTCCACTTTCTTGATAACGCTAGTGTATCCGCGTTTTGTCAGTTCTTCGGATTCCGGAACGCTCGACGGATACAGCTTATAAACACTTTCATCCTCTGACCAATATTGCACCGCTCGGGAATCAATGTCGCACAGGATTGCACCGTGGTTTAGATTATCGAAGTGATCCCGCCAGTTTGAGGTGCTGAAGGATGAAATATTGCGGCGCACTGGTGGCGTAGCAAGTGGTGCTGTGGTTTGCGCTGTTGCAACGCCTGCTCCTAGGAACACGCCACTTGCGGCCGCACCGAGCAGCGCTCCGCGACGTGAGATAAATGAGTCTTTAATTAGCTTCATGATCAATCCTTCGGTCGTGCCTCTTTCGCCTGGTTACAACCTTCACCCACTGGAGCTTCAAGCGATCAATTGTCACAAAAACGTGAGACGAATGGCTAACGAACGCTTTGGGCTGGAAAAGCCTTGTCGCATTCGAACGGAAAGTGGCTTAAACGATCATCTGGGGCGGCACTAAAGCGTGCCAGGTCAAGCCGGTGTCAGCCTCGACAAATGACCTATATTAGGTCAGCTTTCCACATGCGATACCTCCCGTGCCCCGTCACCTCGCGGATCAAACCGCTTGCCTCCATCCATGCGAGATTGCGCTGAACGGCGGCGCGGCTGGCTCCGGTCATGGCCTCAGCCATCGGGGCGGAGACCAAGGGCCATTCCGTGAAAACCTTTCGCAAGGCAACCGGCGTGCGGCCAGATAATTGCGCCATGACGTTTTCTGCCCGCCCGATCCACACTTCAATATCATCAAGTGTTCGCATCGCCGTTAGAATTGCGCTGTTCATCCCATCCAACCAGCGGGCCAAACGCTCGGGTGGCAAGCCCGAAACGCGCAGCCCCCCGGCCCCGGCCATAGCGAGCGGCGCGAAGATGGCACCGCTTCCATCGCTGGTCGCGATCCTGGACGCGGTGACGGCAGCTTCGATCTGGTCGCCGTGGCGTCCGAGGCCCGCCAAGCTCCACAGGTGATACCCCATGCACGCCCGCGTGATCGGGTGGAGACCCTTTGCGGCTGCCATGACGTCCAGCCACCCACCCGCGCGATCCTCGAAACGCTCAGCGCTGTCTTCAATGTTCTCGGGATCGCGGCGATCCAGGAAGGCGGCCAAGTCAGCTTTCGGTCCAGGACCGCCTGTTAGGCGCCGAACAGCCCATCCAACTCTTGCCAGTGCATTTGGGTCATCCTGTGCACCTGACAGCCGCATCGATATCCAGAGCGCCAGACGATCAGAACTCACCCGATCCCCTGCGAACCAGCTGAGATCCGCTGCCTCGATAAGAGCGAGGCGATGCCGCCAGCCTTCCGGGCCACGCAGCAGCCGGTCATCCAGAGCTCCCAGGCGTCCAGCCACTCTTGCCAGTCGCGCAGCGTGAACGCCTTCTGCTTTTGCCCAGTCTTCGACGACAGCAGTGTCGGGCGGTTCCGCCCGTGGCCCTGGAGGCAAATCATCCGGTTCTTCTTCAAGTGACCTAGGTAGAAACCAGAGATCGTCTTCGTGAGCCTCTTCATCCTCCTCGATGGTGATAAGGAGGTCGCCGTAATCATCAGTCAAAGAAGAGGCTTGCGTCATCTTGTGTGCAAAATACTGATTTTTTGCACATTGCCCAGGCGTTTTCGTGGCCGCTGCCTGCGCCATTTATATAGTACGCGCGCGCGACTGCAGGTGAAACCTCTCAGATCGCTTTCAGCGCAAGGAAACCAAAGGTTTTTGGACGAGCACGACGAGAGAGCACCTACTTGCATTTGGTTACAAACGGTCGTTTATTAGCGGTATGTGAAACTGCAAACGGCCCGATTTCATGCCCCTGATAGGCTACGCCCGTGTTTCCACAGAGGATCAGACCCCCCTGCCCCAGTCTGAGGCCCTGCAAACTGCGGGTTGCGTCGAGATCTTTGAAGAACACGCCTCGGGCGGCAATCGCGCGCGACCGGTGCTGGCACGCGTGCTCGAACGCGTCCAGAGCGGCGACACGCTGGTCGTTGTGCGGATAGACCGGCTTACGCGGTCTCTGTCGCACTTATTGGAGGTGATCGAGCGTCTTGAGGCCAAGGGAGCTTTCTTTAGCTCCCTGCAGGACCCCATCGACACCGCTTCCCCGCAGGGCAAGTTCACATTGCAGGTTCTGGGCGCCGCGGCCGAGTTCGAGCGCGCGCTGATACGTGAGCGCACAAAGGCCGGGCTTGCCTCTGCGCGCGCCAAAGGTCGCGTTGGTGGCAATCCTGGGCTACGCGCCAAGGATCCCGCTGCGCTGCGCAAGGTGCGGCTGGCGTGACAGGACGGCTACATGGAGCGCTTGAACGAAACTGCGCAGGATTGGGTGCCCCATGTGCGCCGTTTGCGCCCCGATATGGCCTGGGAAGACCTGCTGCGGATCATCAATGGCCCCCTGTCCCCAGATCGCCATTGGACACAAAGCCGACTGCTCCGAGATGCTTGGCCGCGCCGGACGCCGCGAAACCGATGACCGCCTGCCGGCCATCGTCGCAGCGATCAAAGGCGCGGCCCCCGAAATCACGCTGCAGGCGATCTGCGACAGGCTGGAAGCTATGCGCGAACGCACCCCTCGAGGTCGTGCCAGCTGGCAGCCGTCTTCGGTCAAGATGTTGCTCGAACGAGCGGATCGACTTGGTCTAATTTCATCAGAATCGGCTCACTCCCGACGGTAACTAGCAGAAGCTCATCCAACTGAATCAGCACTCCAGACACCGTCAGAAGGTCAAATGTGCCATTGGCTGCATGGGTTTAGCTGAAATCGTCCAAACAATTCGGATAGGTGGCTTGAAACGCGATCGCATAGACTTAATACAATAAAATCAAAAGCTTGCGGTTGTCCTGATGTGACTGGATGTATTGGTGCTGTCGATAACTTTTACACTACATCTAGATTCTTCTTGCCGGACTCACTGGATCGTGGCATTCCCATTCTGACGGCAAAACGCGTCAGACGCGCTATACACCGTCAGAATGACCAAGAGCCTCAACAAAGGCCGAGAGTGGGCAGCAGGATATGGATGATCGAAACGTTGGATACGCGCAAGGCATAGGCTCTTCTGACATCGGAGCATTTGCAGACAATCTGGCTGAATCTTTGGATCGCCAGATGAAGATCGCTTTCGAGCCCGAAGAACGAAAGTCCCTGCGCCGTTTCAGTTCTACCGAAGTTGCCAGCCTCCTGCGCGTTAGCACATCCAACCTACGCAACCGGCACAAGGACGGCAGCTTCCCGGAAGTTCATACAGACAACCGCGGACACCGGTTCTACACAGCCCAAGAGATCGATAAGCTGCGCGACATTCTGGGGCGCACCGGAAAGAACGCAGAAAGCTACCGCCCCGGTCGACGTGAAGGCGATCGTCTCCAGGTGATATCTGTCGTCAATTTCAAAGGCGGATCGTCAAAAACAACAGCAACGATCCATCTTGCACAACGGTATGCTTTGCGAGGCTACCGAGTGTTGGTCTTGGATCTCGATCCGCAGGCAAGTTTGACCACCTTTTTCGGCTTTCGGCCTGAGCTCGAGTTCGCTGAGGGCGGCACAATCTATGATGCACTGAGATATGAGGAACAAGTTCCGCTCTCAGCCGTCATCCAAAAGACCTACTTCCATAAGCTCGATATGGTCCCAGCGGGCCTAATGCTCTCGGAATACGAAACTGAGACGGCAAACGCCCTCGCCCGTCGGGTGCAGCCCATATTTGCGGAGCGTCTTGCCTTAGCGCTTGAGGAAGTAGAGGCGAATTACGACATCGTTCTGATCGACTGCCCACCTCAACTTGGCTTTCTTACCCTAACGGCGTTGGCAGCCTCGACAGGGCTCCTGGTAACGGTCGTACCAGGCATGCTCGACATTGCTTCGATGAGCCAGTTCCTCAAGCTGGCTTCGGAAACGGTTAAGGCTGTCGAAGAAGCCATTGGCCGACGCGTTACGTGGGACTTCGTGAAGTTCTTGATCACGAGATACGAGCCGTCGGACGGGCCTCAGACCCAGATGGCGGGCTACCTGAGATCAATCTTGGCTGGACAGGTCATGACTGAGCCAATGCTGAAGTCTACAGCAATCTCGGACGCCGGTATGACCCAGCAAACCGTCTACGAAGTTGATCCGAGCCAGTTTATCAGGAAAACGATTGATCGCGCTCTGACCAGCGTGAACGGCGTTGGCGATGAGCTTGAACAAACAATCCAAATGGCATGGGGGCGTCGCTGATGGCCCGAAATATCTTCAATCAGCCACCAAAGGACGAGAAGGAAAGCACAGCTCCCTCCCCTACCCCGCCAAAAGCGGCAAAACTGCCAGGATCTGTTGGCGGCTTGCGCGAATCTTTGCGCGAGATCACCGCGAATTCCATTCGGGACATCGAGCCCGATCAGATTGACATGGATGGTCTGCGCGATCGGTTGGTGCTTGAGGATTCCAGTATTGATGAGTTGGCCGAAAGCATTCGCAAGCATGGGCAACAAGTGCCAATTATGGTCCGTCCATCGGCCCAACCGGACAGATACCGTATCATCTACGGCCGACGCAGACTTGCAGCAATCCGCATGGTCGGCGGAACGGTCAAGGCGATCGTTCGAACCCTGGATGACGACGCATCTCTGATCGCACAGGGCCAAGAGAACAACCTCCGACTGGACCCGTCTTTCATCGAGAAATCACTTTTCATCAAAGAGATGCAGGAATCAGGTTACAAGCCAAACGTTATTCAGGATGCTCTAGGCTTGACACGGCAGGGCGTATCCAACCATCGCGTCGTCATAGAGCAACTGCCAGAAGGGCTTGTACAGCTGATCGGGCCGGCACATGGCATCGGACGACGGCAATGGGGTGACCTAGCCGCGTTCTCGAAAAAGATAGATCTGGTGAACACGGCCAAAGAGGCGATTGCCGCCCTGCCCGACGACACTCCAAGCGCGGAGAAGTTTCAGGCAGTCTACTCGGCTTGCTCGAACAAGGCGCGTAGCAACAAGAAGCAAGCCAATCGCACCCTAACGTCCGTCGTCAAAGATGGGGACGGTAGCTCTGTGGGAACGCTGACAGTTGATCAGAAAACGATCGCCATCAAGATCGCCAAGAAGGACAACCCAGAATTCGGCCGATGGCTCGAAGAGCGCGCGGAGGCAACGCTTTTGCAGCTCTTCGAACAGTGGCGGAATGAGAGCGGCTCTGGGTCCTAACCCAAGCCACACAGAGTAACGCGAGCAGAGGAGAAAAGCGAAGACCAGAAAGAAAAGAGCCCCCCAAAGTTTCCCCTGGAGAGCCCTCATCATTCGATTAGCACTCATGATGTAGCAACCTCCAGCAAACTGGTCAAGAGTCACCGATTCGGTGGACGGATTTTTATTGCCTTTTCCTGAGCGAAATCTTGGGAAAAGACTGGGAAGTTGTGGGCCGAACGGTCGTCGTGAACAAACCATGGCATTTACAAAACTATCGATTAGAACCGCTGGTGCTGATGCATCTTGCGGCTCAATTTTTGCGGCTGAAACCGACATCTGGACCATCTTCAGGGCACTGAGAGATGCACGTAGCGTATTCGGTCTGCGTCCTGGCCATATCCAAACACTTCAAGCCATGCTCAGTTTCTTGAAGCCCGGCCATGGCGAAACGGTTTTCGCGTCCAACGACTCGATTTGCCAGCGCGTCGGCGGTATCGACGAACGGACCCTTCGCAGACACATCAACCGTTTCGTTGAACTCGGTTTCGTCAAGCGCAATGACAGCTCGAACCGAAAGCGCTACCGCGTTCGCTCGTCCAGCGGGGAATGCATCAGTTATGGACTATCTCTAACCCCCCTCCTCCAACGTGCGAACGAGCTTATCGCCATCGCACATGAGATGGAAAATAACCGGCGGGATCGGACATTTGCCCGCAAACAGATCCTCACAAAACTCGCCCACTTGGAAGAGCATGATCCCAGCAACACATTCATCAACCACGCACGGAGAGCTCTACGCAGGAAGCTGAGCCTCCCTGAATACCACGCGCTACTCGCAGACACAGACAGAGAATGCCAGACTTTGTATACCCCAGATGACCCACCAGAAACTGTAAAATTGCCCGCCAATGACGGACAAACTGTCCGGCACCAATCTAAGTCTGAAGAAGAAAAAAAAGATTTAGATAGCAACATAGACAATGAAGCTCTGAAACCAGACTTGCTAACCTCAGTTTGCGATCAAGCGACGTCGTTCTCCACAGAGAGGCTAAGAAACTGGTTGGACATTGAAAACCATGCTCGAACACTTGCGCCCATGATGGGGATTCACCCAAATACATTCGAAAAAGCCAAGGATGCAGTCGGAGCTCAGAAAGCGTCATGCGCGATCTTCATCATGCTACAACTTGGAAAACGCATCAGGAACTTTGGAGCGTATTTTCACAGTATTACCTTGGGCCAACGTCAAGACCAGTTTGATCCAATGGCTTTGACCAAGCGTCTATCTAAAACTGCTATGCAAACCGCCTAGTGTCCACCGCGGTGGACGTCTGATTGGCAACTAGTCCAATGGTAATACCCACCGATCTAAAGGAGATGCGGAAGAAAAATTTTCTCGGCAGGATGAACGAGGAGATTCCGATGAGGAAGACACGATTCACTGAGGCGCAGTTCATGGGCGTGCTGCGCCAGATGGAGGGCGTTGTGCCTGCCGCCGAACTGTGCCGGGAACATGGCATGAGCAGCGCCACGCTGTACAAATGGCGGGCGAAGTACGGCGGCATGGACGCCAGCCTGATTAGCGAGATGAAGGCGATGGCCGAGGAGAACCGACGCCTGAAGCGCATGTATACCGACGTCAGCATGCAGAATGACCTCCTGAAGGAGGCGCTTGGAAAAAATGAGACGGCGAGCTCAGCGACGAGAGTTGGCCGTGAAAGCGGTGGCGATGGAAGGGGTCAGCATTGCGCTGGCGTGCCGGGCGTTCGACGTCAGTGAGACCTGCTATCGGTACAGCCCCAACCTAGACGATGAGAACGAGCAAATCGCGGATCTGCTATTAGGGCTGATAGCAGCGAAGAAGAGCTGGGGCTTCGGTCTGTGCTTTCTCTACCTGCGCAACGTCTAGGGCATGGCTGGAACCACAAGCGGGTGTATCGGATCTACCGCGAGTTGGAACTGAACCGCAGGATCAAGCTGCGCAAACGGATGAAGCGGGACAAACCTGATGAGCTGGCTGTGCCGGACGCACCGAACGAGGTGTGGTCGATGGACTTAATGGCGGATCGCCTCGGCGACGGTCGCCAGTCTTCGCTGCTGAATGTCCTGGATGATTTCAACCGCGAGAGCTTGGGCATCGAGATCGACTTCTCGCTGCCTGCTGAGCGGGTCGTGCGGGCGCTGAACCAGATCATCGAATGGCGCGGTGCTCCTGGAACAATTTGTTTCGATAAGGGCCCGGAATACATCAGCGGCACCCTCATGGAATGGGCTGAGAACAAGGGCATCACCCTGTCTTATATCCAACCCCGCATGCCCCAGCAGAATGCCTATGTCGAGCGCTACAACCGGACGGTCCGGCACGAATGGCTGGACCTTTACATTTTCGAAAGCATTGAGGCGGTTCAGCAGATTGCCACGGAGTGGCTCTGGTCTTACTACCACGAACGGCCCAACATGGGTAACGGCGGGATGACCCGCGGTCTTTCCACACGCATCATAGCTACCGAGCCAAATTCCAATAGGGCGCTACTGCGCGGTCATTCCGTGTTTCTCCGACCGGCCGATGTCCACCGCGGTGGACAGATCCGGCACCAAGTCTCACAACTCACATGCGTGACAGCCGTTCTTCGTCATCCACAACTTCCAAAGAACCGTTTTTGCCAGCCCAGCCCCACAAAACGATGTTGAAGTCCGATGATGACGCGCCCTTGGCAAAACTCTGGATCAGAAGCCCTGCAAACCCATCCGCATTGAGGGCGCGTGCTAACTCCTGTGTCGGCACCAATTGGCCATCGAGCATCTTCATGCGCCATGCAGGGTCGGCAAGCATCGCCTCGGTCGCGCCATACCGGTCAAGTCCGTCCTGATGGCGGGTATCGAAAATAGGCCCAAGGTCGGCCTTGTAGGACACCAGGATCGTGGGTTGCAGGCTGCCGACCTGGTTGGCTTCTCTAAGAGCGGTCATGGGATCCAGCGATGTGTAAAGGGCCGGGGTGCCCTTTGCGTTAAAGCGCCCTCCGTAGATTTCAGCGCCTCGTCCGGACAGAGGCGCGCGGGCATAGACCGGGTTCAGGGCGCGATAGAGTGGCCCTGTGTAGCGCCCATCTTTCAGAGGCATCAGGCAAAGACGCCCGCATCGACCGCATCGATGTATTCCAGAACTTGCTGAGCTTTGCCTTCCTGCACCAGCTGCATGGCTGTCCGGCCATCAAAGCCGGGCAGGGGCTCTGACCGGTACCATGCATAGGCCATCAGTTCCGAGCCGAAGCGGGGCTCGACTTTGTTCAGCACCTCTACCAGTTCGCGCAGGCGGCGCTGCGTCTTGTCCGAACCGATGCGGGTTCGCCTCTGCAACGCGTCTTTGCCCAAACCGACGGTCAATGCGATCTCTTCTGCTGACGTGCGTAGTGCCGCGGCGATCTTGCGCGGTTCGAATTGCCCAGCTTCAGCAAAGTTCATGATGTGCATGATCTATGCTCCTACAGTGATACTGACTGTATATAGCGCCATTATTGGTGAATTTCAAGCTGTCAGGAGGCGCTGTGCCTTCGTTTCCCATGCTAATTCGTAACTCTGCATTGCTCAGAACGCCGGAAATCCTGATTTTTGGGCCTGAAAAGTCGCAGTAGGCGCGTTTTTTGCCGATCGAGAGCATCAGATAAGTTATTGATAATACGCCAAAGACTGCTGTGGTCGAGCAGGGGTTGCCGATATCCCTTGCCGATCTTGGACCCCAACCGGCACTGACTGCATGAAGTCCTTGGGAACCGCGGTGGTGTCGGTCCCTTGTCAGATTCCGCGGTCCAGTTGGCGGTTGGAAAGTGAAAGTGTCCTTCGGGTTTTGTGACTGACGGATGAGGGCCTTTGGGGTCCCTCAGATGGGTCCGGGCCGGGTTCCGGTCTGTTTTTCCGGATGAAGGGCATTCCCATGCAAACAGGTGTCTTGCGCGTGTTGCGCGCGACCGCTGCCTCCTGGTGGCGGCATAGAGAGCTGCGCCGAGCCGGTCAGACAGGGCTGGCACGGAAGCTCGAGCGGAAAGCCGTTCTCCGCGATCTCGGCTATCTCAGGCAGGCGGCGTCATTGCCAAACGCGCATGTGATCTGCGGGGAGGGTGGGACATTCCTCCATCTCGGTTGGACCACCGTGTCGACCTTCGCGCCGATCGAGCGCTTTCCCTTGGCCGCTCTAGCGGTCGCACGAGGCACGCCGTTCATCGATATCCGACCCGTCACCGATGGCATCGCCTTCGCGAACCTGCCTCGTGTGACACGAGACGGATCGGTCGACCCTGACCCTTGCGGTCCTGGCCGGGCTGTCTCGCTGACCACCTACATCGACATGGTCGAAAAGCTCGGCGCGCGGATCGCCAACGATCCGCGCCCCCGCCAGTCAACCTGATCACCATTCCCACTCACCCACACACGAAAGGAGGCCAGCCATGGCCCGATCCCGCACGCCCAAATTCGATGCCTCCGAGGTCATCACGAACGAAATCATCCGCATCATCGAGCGCGGCGTCCTGCCGTGGCGCAAGCCCTGGACCGCAGGCGGCAGCTCACGCCCCCTGCGCGTGGGCGGTGAGCCCTATCAGGGGGTCAACAACTTCCTGCTGACGATGCTCACCGTGATGGCGGGCCACAGCTCGCCCTTCTGGATGACGCTGCCGCAAGCCAATGCGTTGGATGCGAAGGTCCGCAAGGGCGAGAAGTCCTCTGTCGTCGTCTATTACGGTCAAAGCCGGAAAGACGCGGGCGGCGAGGATGACCACGGGGAGAGCGATGATCACTTCGAGGAAGCCCGGATCTTCCGCTTCTAGAAATCCTACCGCGTGTTCAATGCCTGCCAGATCGAGGGCCTACCCGACAGCTTCTTCCCCGATCAGGAGCCCGTGCCCGAGCATCCGCCGTCCGAGCCAATCCAGCACATGCAGGCGTTTTTCGATGCCATCGACATCACAACCGTCTTCACGGGGACGGAGGCGTACTATTTGCCGCCCGTGGACAAGGTCTACATGCCATCTATCACGCGGTTCCCGGACCCGCGCAATTTCTACGGGGTCTGGACGCATGAGCTGGCCCATGCCACGAAAGCCCCGCATCGGTTGAAGCGCAATTTCGGGTTCTCGAAGTTTGGCAACACCTCCTACTCGCGGGAGGAGATCGTGGCGGAATTGACCTCGGTATTCCTCGGCCAGACGCTCGGCTTCACGGCGCATACGCTCGAGATGAATGCCGCCTACCTGCACAACTGGTTGCGCGTTCTTCGGTCGGACAAAGGTGCGATCTTCCGCCACGCCGCGGATGCGCAGCGTGCCTGCGACTACCTGATCGCCATATCGGAAGCGGGCAGGGCAGGGAGCAGCGCCGAGGCCGCCTGACCACAGGGAGAACGGAGATGCCCATGTCACGTAAGGAACCCAAGACGCTGCGGGTGGCCTGCTTCAACGACGGCCGCCGCAAGATCATCACCTTCAAACGCGGTGCCTATTGGTGGAGCCCGTCCGAGGGCGCCTATCCGCTCTCGGCGGCACTTGAGAGCATCAAGGAACAAGGGGGTTGGATCGAAACCATCCCCAACCCGAATTACAGACCCAAGGGGCTGTTCGGGTAGGGCACCTTCTGCTTCGGTTCCTCCGCCCCGCGGAAAAGAAAAAGCAGGCTTTGGGAAGGGTGTTTCAACTTCTCAACGGAGAGCCCTATGACCATTACCGCACAACCTCAGACAGACCGCCCGGATCTGAGTGTGATCGCAGCGCAGAACGACGCGTTTCGCAAGCTCGCGTGCCTTGGAGTGGCGCCCGCGCAGCCGATCCCGGGCCGCATGCACGTCACCCGCTCGCTTATGGAGGCCGGCGATGGCTTCATGGCCGAGGCGGTGAAGGCGACCGGTGAGTTTGCCACATTCGAGCCTGAGAATGATCCCGAGGGATGGCACGATTTCGGGGCGGTCGAGATCCGGGGCGAGACCGTGTTCTGGAAACTGGACTTGTACGAAGCGGATTCCGATTTTCGCTACGGGGCTGAGACCCCGGACAATCCCACGACCAGGGAGTGTGCGTAATTTTGTGCCCTGACGCCTTTAGTTACGCCATGGGAAAGCGTTCTTCGAACATGATGGCGAGTTGGCTTTTAACGCGGTGCCATTCACGCACAGATCGCTTCCACTCGGCGGAAGTAGCATTGAGCGCCAAGTAGATCAACTTTGCTGCCGCCTCATCGCTCGGGAAGTGGCCTCGGGTTCGCACCGCACGCCGGATTTTTGAGTTCAAGGCTTCTATGGCATTCGTTGTGTAAATCAAGCGGCGCACTTCGGGCGGGTAGTCGAGAAACGGGATCACCTCGTTCCAGGCTCGGCGCCAGCTCGGTGCAATGGCCGGATAGCGCTTGGCCAGATCGCTCTCCTCGAACTCGGTCAACGCAGTCTCTGCCGCTTCGACGTCCAAGGCGGTGTAGACTGCCTTCAGGGCTGTCGCCACGGCCTTGCGGTCCTTGTAGCTGGCGAAGCTCATAGAGTGGCGCAGCAAATGAACGATGCACGTCTGAACCTGGGCTTCCGGGAAAGCTGCCTCAATGGCCTGAGGGAAGCCTTTGAGGCCGTCGACCACGGCAATCAGAATGTCCTGAACGCCCCTGTGACGTAGATCATTCAGAACCTTTGACCAAAATTTGGCACCCTCGTTGGCCTGGAACCACAGCCCCAGAACGTCCCGGGTGCCGTCTGGACGGATCGCCAAGG
>NZ_JBIFFK010000013.1:0-43060 GCF_043557045.1 Sulfitobacter sp. 1A15258
AGACCGACTGACCGCCACGCAACGCCGGGATCTCATGGAGATCGTGGAAGAGCGCTACGGTCGCGGCTCAACGATGATAACCAGCCAATTACCCATCAAGGCTTGGCATGACGTCATTGGCGAACCAACCTTCGCTGATGCCATCCTCGACCGCATCGTTCACAACGCTTACCGCCTCGAACTCAAGGGGCCGTCTATGCGGAAAAGCGTCACCAAAATGGATGACGAAAACCCTCAAACCTGATAACCCCAACCCACTGCCTCACGGCAACGCGTCACAAGTGGGCGGATACCCCGGAATAGGTGGGCGCATGTTGTCGGAATGAGTGGGCGGATACTCCGGAATACGCACACTGACGCGCGAAGGCACCGATTCCCCACTATTCTCGGGCCGGCTTGATGCGGAAAAGCTGCGCAAGTTCTCCGGTGCCCTGTTCGCTCCGGCAGAAATAGAAGATGCTTTTCTTTGCGGCCCCGCCGAGATGATTCAGGAACTCAAGACCGCGCTCCGCGACCTAGGCGTTGAAGAGAACCGTTTTCATGACGAGCTGTTCGCTCCCGCCGATGCTGACAATACCGCCACCGTCACGCTTGCGCCGCTTACGGCGGAAGCCGCCACTGGAGAAGGAGTTCAGGTCACGGCGATCCATGATGGCACCGCCCGCAGCTTTGTGATGACACCTGATCAGGAAAGCGTGGTCTCCGCCGCCGCAGCAGGTATCGAACTACCCTATTGCTGCAAGGGCGCAATGTGTTCCACCTGCCGCGCCAAAGTTATCGAAGGCGAGGCAGAGATGACGCTGAACTATGCTTTGGAGCCTTGGTAGTTGAAGGAGAACTTTGTCCTGACCTGCCAGGCCCGTCCGAAAACCAAAAAACTGACAGTCGATTTCGACCACGTTTGACCTGTGCCGCTTTCCGCGACACCCCACGGGCGCGCGGGGCCGGGATCCCCAAGACCTTCGCCAAGTTGAAAGTCTTGGGTCCACGAAAACCCGCGTGCCAGTGTCGGCTAAAAGGTCGGATTCAGGCAAAGCGCACAGAACCCGATCTCAGCGGTCTTTTTGGTTGACGATCAGTTCTGCATTTTCGGGTAGTTCCGAAACAATGTTCACCTCGTCAGCACGAATTCGTGCATGCAGTTTGAAGGTATCAGCGGCGGCTGCTTCTGCGGCGGAAGCGTCGGCACCGTCTTCCAGCACAAGCGAGAGGCGGATCATGTCGCGATCGTTCTCGCGCGTTACCACGGCCTGCGCGGCCTTTGCGCCCGGCGTGCCGATGACAACTTCTTCAACCACGCGCGGATAAACGAAAATCTCGCGCACTTTGACCGCTGCCCCGACCCGTCCCTGCAATGCTGAAATCCGGCTGACGGTGCCATCCGCGTTGCTTTCCAGGGCAAAGGCGCTGTCGCCGGTGCCGAACCGGATCATCGGCCAGGTGGCATCGCGCGCGGTCACGACAACCTCGCCAGGTTCGCCATGAGCGACCTGTTCGCCGCTGACCGGATCGCAGATCTGCACCACGCGGTCGGGATGAACCAGGTAGCCTTCGCCGCCATCCTCATAGGCGACAAGGCCCAGATCGGCGGTGGCATAGGCGGCCCAGGTGGACACGCCGTATTCGGCCTCGATCCGGCGGCGCTTGGCCATCCAGTCGCCCATCTCACCGCCGAGGAAGGCTGTCTTCACCTTCCATGCGTCGCGGCCATAGGTTTCGATCACCTTGTCCGCCAGCGTCAGGAAAAACGCGGTCGAAGCGCAGATCGAAGTCACGCCGGTTTCGGCGATGATCTGTGCCTGAAGCTCCGTATTGCCGACGCCTCCGGGGATCACCGTGGCGCCTGCGGCCTGTGCCGCTTCGTCGAACAAAAGCCCCGCGGGCACCAGATGATACATCCAGGTGTTCAGGATGATATCCCCCGGCCCCACGCCTGCCGCCTTGAACAGCCGGTCAAGGCCGTGGCCGCCACCGTCCGAAAGGGCCGGTTCGAAAATCGGGCCGGGGGACACGTAGATCCGCCCGACATCCTTCAGATCCGAGGCCAGGAACCCGCCAAAGGGCGGGTTCTCGCGCTGGATCTTCAGAAGCTCTTCTTTTTTCATCACTGGAAGACGCGAGAGGTCCGCCACCGATGTGACAGCTGCCGGATCGAATCCGGCAGCCGTAAATCGCGATTTCAGGCCAGGAGCTTTTTCGGCCGCAGCGGCATAGGCTTGAGCTATATCTTTGTAGATATCATCAGACATTTCCATGCCTCCTCGTCCAATCGGGCGTTAAAGCGGGCAGTCCTTACGGAAGTTCGGCGCGCGCTTCTCGCGGTGCGACAACACACCTTCCTTGACGTCCTCGCTCATGAAGCCAAGCATCTCCAGCGCGGTCGACGCATCAAAGATCGGCCCGGCCTGGCGCAGCCAGTTGTTCAGCGAATACTTGGTCCAGCGAATCGCGCTTTGCGAGCCGTTGGCCAGTTCGACGGCTGTATCCAGCGCGATCTGCTGCAGCTCGTCATCCTCGACGCACATTGATACCAGACCGATACGCTCGGCCTCTTCGCCCGACACCGGCTTGCAGGTCATCAGATAGTATTTCGCCTTGGCCATCGAGGTCAGCAGCGGCCAGATAATCGCCGCGACGTCACCGGCGGCAACACCAAGGCGGGGATGACCATCGACAATCTTGGCCTTCTTTCCGGCGATCGAGATGTCGGCCAGGATGGCAACCACAAGGCCTGCGCCGGCCGCAGGGCCATTGATCGCGGAAATGATCGGCTTGTTGCAGTTGATGATGTTATAGACGAGATCCTTGGCTTCTTTCCACGTCTTCATGATCTCGTGCGAATTGCCAATCATGTTTTCGATCAGGCTGAAATCACCCCCGGCGGAAAATGCCTTGCCCGCACCGGTCACGATGACCGAATTGATGTCTGGGTCACGGTCGATATCGATCCACATGTCCGTCATCTGAGTGTGGGTTTCGGCATCGACCGAGTTGAATGTCTCGGGCCGGTCGAACGTGATGCGCAGGACGCGATCCGCCGGGTAGTCAAATTTCAGTTTATCGTATTTTGCATAACGATCCGACATGGTTCTATTTCCTCCGTGGGGTATTGAGTCAGCCAGGCAGTCCCAGGACGGCCTTGGACAGGATGTTTCTTTGGATTTCGTTCGATCCACCGTAGATCGTGGTAGGTCTGGCCTTGTAGAAACTCGCCAGAACATCGACACTTACGTTGCCGACCTGAAGCGGCCCGATGGAGCCGCCATCGGGACCGGCTGCTTCGATCATCAGCTCGGTGATGCGCTGGAAGCATTCAGTCACCCAAATCTTCAGCATGGACACATCCGCACCGAGCGTCTCGCCACGTTTGAGCTGATCTGCAAAACGGGCATAAAGCGCGGCATGATCTTCCACATCCAGTGCCGCCTGGGCAAAGCGGTCACGGAACACCGGATCGTCAAACGCGCCACGGCCACGGGCAAAGCTTTCAAGCTGTCCCAGAGCGTTCTGGGCCAGACTTGGCGAACCGATGAAAATGCGTTCGAAGCTCAAGAGAGCCTTGGCCATCGTCCAACCCTTGTTCAGCTCGCCCACGAGGTTCTCGCGGGGCGTCCGTGCATTGTCAAAGAAGACCTCGCAAAACTCGGTCTCGCCCGACAGGGTCGTGATGGTGCGCACCTCGACTCCGGGTTGATCCATCGGAGCGAGCAGGAAACTGATGCCCTGCTGTTTCTTCGGCGCATCGGGATCGGTGCGCACCAGCATGAAAATATGCGTGGCGTCATGCGCCATCGTGGTCCAGATCTTCTGTCCGTTGATGACAAAGTCGTCGCCGTCAATCTCTGCGCGTGTGCGCAGGTTCGCCAGATCGGACCCGGCGCCGGGTTCCGAATAGCCCTGACACCAGATATCTTCGCAACTCAGGATACGCGGCAGCCAGTAATCTTTTTGTTCCTGGGTGCCGAATTTGATGATCAGCGGCCCGACCATCTGCACGCCCATGTCGCGACCGCGATTGACGCCCCAGCGCTGCTGCTCTTCATAAAAGATCAGCAGCTTAGCAGCGTTTAGGCCCATACCGCCGAATTCAGCGGGCCAGGCTGGCGCGACCCAGCCCTTGGCGTGAAGCTTGCGGTGCCAATGTTCGATCTCGGCGAACTTCGGTCGGTGCGGCAGGTGACGCAGCTCCTCGGGATATTCCGCCTCGAAGAACTGGCGCACTTCTTTGCGGAACTCTGCATCGGTCATAGCGTTCCAGTCGGTCATTGTGCTGCCCCCTCTGCTTCGCGTGCCTCGAACCATATCCGCCTGTGATAGGCATCGTCGCCCAACCAGGCCGACAGCACCAGCGCCCGGTTCAGGTAGAGCCCGATATCGAACTCATCCGTGTACCCGACGGCCCCGTGCAGCTGGATGGCGTCGCGGGTGATTTTCTTGGCGGCCGTGACGGCGCGCGCTTTGGCGCGGCTGGCAATCGGGGCCCGAACCTTCGGATCGGTTTCGCTGTCCATCTGCGCAAGCGCCTCCCGCACTCCGGCCTGCGCGACCTCGCACATCACGTTGAGGTCGACGGCACGGTGCTGGATGACCTGGAATGATCCGATCGGCTTGTCGAACTGCTCCCGCGTCTTGATGTAGTCGAGCGTGATCTCGAAGGCGCGCTCGCTCAGGCCGACAAGCTCGGCCGCGGCAAGCGCCGTTGCATCGGCGACAGCCTCGGCCAGTGCAGTGAGAACCGCACCGCTGCTGGCCAATTCCGCGGCCGGAGTTCCCGAAAACGAAAGCTCGCCCAGAGAGCTGCCATCCGCCTGCGTCCGCTTGTCGATGACAAGCCCCTGCGCGTCTGCCTCAGCCAGAACCAGAACCGGACCATCATCCTGTTCGGCCACGACAAGGAACCCGTGCGAACCGATCGCACCGACGACCCAGGCCTTGCTACCGGTCAGCTTTCCGTCCGCGTATCGGCAGGTCGCATCGGCAGGCGCCCCGTCGGGGCCGCGTTCCTGCCAGGCAACCGCCAATGAAATTTCGCCGCCGATGAGCTGTGCCATCTTCGGATGATCCGGACAAAGGCGGCGCAGAAGGCCGAGGCTCAGACCGATCGTCGACACGACCGGTTCCGGGGCAATCACACGGCCGACTTCCTCGGCGATGACACCCCCGGCGGCTAGGCCCATGCCAAGCCCGCCCTGATCTTCGGGCACCGCCACGCCGAAAACACCGGCCTCGGCCAGTTCCCGGACCATCTCCGGATCGAAACCGCCCCCGGCATCACGGAGTTGTCGGGCTCTGTCACTTCCGCCCGCCCGTTCAAACAACGTGCGCACGCTCTCGCGCAACAGGCGAAGGTCTTCTTGTTCGCTGGAAAGGATATCAGTTTGTGTCATTTTGTTTTCGCTGGATCATCACGGGGGTGTCGGTCGAAAAAACGACCTCGCCCTCGGGGTTTCTGGCGCTGAGCGTATAGTGCAAAACACCTCTGTCGGGCTTGCTTTTTGACGGTGTGACCGAGTTGACCGTCAGTTCGACATCAAGGGGTTCGTTCGGGTGCACAGGCCGCAGCCAGCGCAAATTGTCAAAGCCCATGCCGCCGATATTGGCAACATCGACCATCATCTCGGTCATGACCGGCTTGAACACCTCAAGCATGGTCTGAAAGCCCGAGGCGATCAGGCTGCCATGTATGGCGGTTGCATAGTCTTCATCGGTGTGCAGCCGCTGCGGATCCCATTCCTTGGCAAAGGCCTTTATTGAATCCGCGCTCATCGGAGCGCTGCGAAAGCGATAGACTTGGCCCGGCGAGAAGTCTTCCAGATACCTCAAGAGGCACCCTCCTTTGCGAAACCGTCATCGTATCCGCTCGCATCCTTGGATATTCGGATGCGGTTGAATTCTTCCAGCTTCGGATAGGTTTGCTTGAACGCCACCAGGAACTCACCCATCGGCGCGTCGAAATAGAGACCACGGTCGTTCACATATTCCATGTGCCGGTGATTCTGTTCGTCGAACTCATGAAAGAGCGCGTCGTGATAGCCGTCGAAGACCAGGGGTTTGACCCCGAATCTTTCACACAGTTCCATGTTGAATGCAGGTGTCACCTTGTAGGCCTCATTCCCCAACCACAGCTGAACATAGCCGTGGTAGATAAAGAGATCGGTCCCCATCAACTCCTGCAACTTGGGTGTATTCAGGTGGTTGCGCACATCCGCGAACCCCAGAGCGGCAGGGATACCCACAGCACGCAAACAAGCCGCCAGAAGAATTGCCTTGGGAACGCAAAACGCCGCTTCCGCCCCAGCGATACGGCTGGCACGGTAAGAGTCCTCATCCAGCGCAAAACAATAGGGATCATAGCGAATATCGTCGCGCACCGCTTCGAACAGGCGGATCGCCTTATCTCGATTGGTTGCGCCCACAGGAAGATCACGCAAAGCCGATGTCACGAAACCCTGCACTTCCAAGCTATCGCTTTCCACAAAGCGCGATGGCATGACATAACGCTCAGCTTCAGTCGGCAGGTCATCGTCAGACTTGTCCATTGGACCCTCCTTTTTTCTAACAATTGTTAGATTACCGATTCAAAACCTGCCCGTCAACGGGATTTACTCTGTCTTTGGTTGGTCCAAGCCATAACGCGTATTGTCTTCGCCCAGAGTGGCTGCAACTCCGACCGAATTTCCGGAAGAACGGAACTCCGGGGCAATTGGCAGCGGCAAAGCGGGCGCGTCCCGGCCGGAGATTTTTACGGTCCGCCCGAACACGTCACGCGCTTTGAAATGCGGGCCACGCGCCGCCTCGGCGGGCGTCTTCACGACCGAACAGCAGCAATCTGCCGCAGCCAGCAAAGGCTCCCAATGGGTCGAGGGGTGTTCCCTCAGACGACGTGCAACCTCTGCGGCACAGGCATTTGGATCGGACCAGTCATCGCGAAGGGCCACCGGCAAACCAATGACATCGCAGAACGACTGCCAGAACTTTTCTTCCAACGCGCCGACGGCGATCTGACGCCCGTCCGCAGCCGTATAAAGCCGATAACGGGCCAGGCCACCCGTCAGACGGCTGCAACCGCTTTCGATGTTCTGCCCGGCAATCACACCTTCGGCATGGGCCCAATAGGCAAAGGCGAACGCCCCCTCGGCCATTGCGATATCCAGATGCGTCCCCTGCCCGCTTGCCTGCCGCGCAATCAGGGCCAGCAGGATATTCATCACCGCAGGATAGGTTCCGCCTCCGATATCGGCGACCAGCCCGAACGGGGCTGTTGGCTGGTCATCCGGTCCGCGACTGAGCGACAGGATACCCGCATCACCGACGTAGTTGAGATCGTGGCCGGCGGCGCTGGCCTTTGGTCCGGTCTGGCCATAGCCGGTGATCGAACAATAGATGAGACCGGGATTGATCTTTCGCAACGCTTCATAACCAAGCCCCAGCCGGTCCATCACGCCGGGACGAAACTGCTCTACCAGAACATCGGCCTTCTCGATCAAAGGGCGCAGACGTTCCACTGCGCCCCTTGACTTGAGGTCGATGGCCACCGATCGCTTGCCGTGGTTCAACACGGCAAATCCGATGCTCTCTCCGTCGATCCTGGGCTCGGTTTGGCGCGCGTCCTCGCCGACTCCGGGCCGTTCGAACTTGATCACTTCGGCGCCGGCCTCGGACAGCATGAGCGTCGCCATCGGACCGGGAAGAAGGGTGCTGAAATCCAGCACCAGGATATCCTTGAGAGGTTGAGCCATCTTCATTGCCTCAGGCGAAGCGCGCTGCGCCGTTGTTCAGAACAACCACGTCGCGTGCAGGAATAGACGCTCGAAACCGGACCTCGCCGTCCTCTTCCCAGATTTCGAACCGCACGGTTTCGCCGGGATAGACCGGAGCCGAGAACCGAACATCCAGACCGACAAGCCGGGCAGAATCATAGTCAAGCAACGTCTTTAGAATCGCCCGGGCCGCCAGCCCATAGGTCGCCAGACCATGCAGGATCGGGCGGTCGAACCCGACAGAACGGGCCACATCCGGGTCAGCGTGAAGCGGATTGAAATCACCGCTGAGACGATAAATAAGGGCTTGGCGGGGCAGGGTATCGATATCACATATGTGATCAGGCGCCCGGTCAGGTAGCACTGCGGGTGCCGGACCTGCCTGGTTCTCACCGCCGAACCCCCCATCACCGCGACAGAAAGCCGACATCGCCACGCGCGCCAGTTTTTCACCGCTGTCCGCGTCGATAATATCACGGCTTTGGTAAATGACGGCTCCCTTGCCCTCGCCCTTGTCGGCGATGAAGTCGATCTTGCTGCGGCCGACAATCCGGCCATGTGTCGGCAGCGGCTTGTAGATGTCGAGCCACTGTTCTCCGTGCAGCACTTTTTGCCAGTTTACGCCGGTCTTGGGATCGCGCAGCCAGAAGCCGGGATACCCCAAAATGACCGCCATCGAGGGAACTGCCTTGAGCCCGTCCTCATAGACATAGGCCAGCTCCTTTTTGTCGGTCGGATCCTCGCCGAACCCAAGGCCGAGTGCATACAGGATGGTATCCCGCTCGGTCAGCGTCTGTTCGATTTCCTCAAAGTCCCAGTTCGACAGTGCCTCGAAATCCAATGGCATTTACTTTCCTCCCTTAGTTGCCGTCAGAGCGTGTTTTGCGATCCAAGTATCGCCGTGACCTGGCTGGACAGCACACCGCCGTTGCCATGCGCCAGCGCCAGGTCGATATCCTTCGACTGAATGCCCGGCGCGTCGCCACGGATCTGACGAGCAGCCTCGATCACTGTGAAGATGCCGTACATCCCGGGGTGCACGCAGGACAGGCCGCCGCCATTCGTGTTCACCGGCAAGACGCCGCCAGGCGCGATGCGTCCGCCCTCGACAAAGGCCCCTCCCTCGCCCTTGGCGCAGAACCCAAGATCTTCGAGAAACAAAATCGTGTTGATGGTGAAGGCATCATAGAGCTCGACCGCCTGGATATCCGCAGGGGTCACTCCGGCCGCCGCAAAGGCGCGCGCGCCCGAGTCGCGGGCCGCGGTCACGGTGAAATCCTTCATCTGGGAAATCTGCCGGTGCGAGCTTGCCGTCGCACTGCCCAGCACATAGACAGGCACCTTGGGGAAATCCCGTGCGCGGTCCGCGCGGACCATCACGATCGCGCCACCGCCGTCGGTGACAAGACAACAGTCGCGCACGGTCAATGGATCGCCCACCATGCGCGCGCCCAACACGTCTTCTCGGGTCAGCGGGCCGCGCTCGAACGCTTCGGGGTTGTGTTGTGCCCATGCCCGCGCAGCAACGGCCACGTCGGCCAGCTGCTCTCGGGTGGTGCCATATTCATGCATGTGCCGGGCTGCGGCCATCGCATAGGCCGAGATCGGATAGCGCGGATTATATGGCGCCTCGTAGGCCGGCGGACGTGAAGCGGTCACGAGTCTGCCCGATGCGGTGCGCTGGTTGGAGCCATAGACGATAAGAGCGACATCACACAGACCGGCATCAAGCGCCATGGTCGCGGACGTCAGGTAGTTTACGAAGGACGAACCGCCCGACATCGTGCCATCAATGAAACGGGGCTGGATGCCCAGATACTCCGCCGCCATAAGCGCCGGCATGCTGTCTTCCATCATGGTGCAGAACAGCCCGTCGACGTCGGACAGTTTCAGCCCGGCATCGCCAAGCGCCGCAAGCGCAGATTGCGCCATGACATCATAGGCCGTCAGGCCATGGGCTTCTCCGAAACCGGCATGACCGGTTCCCACGATGGCGGATTTCCCCCGAAGTTCTGTGGTCATGACTTATACCTCCGACGGCTTGAAGAGCACGGCCGGAACACCCTCGGCCTCGCCCACGAAAGCGGTTACAGCCATGTCGATGGCGACCTCACCCGGTGCAATGTCTTCGACCCGGCTCATCATTCGAACGCCCTCTTGAAGCTCGACCATGCACACGTTGTAGTCGCCACCGCGGTTTTGGCTGCGGCGCACGACGGTTGTGGTGTAGACCCGTCCCTTGCCGGTGGCCTGCTTCCACGAAATCGCGGCGCCATGACAATGTGGACACAGGACTCGCGGGAAAAAGTGATAGGCCCCGCAGTCGTCGCACTTGGGCAGCAGGATCTCTCCCTCTGCCAGCGCGCGTTGGAAAAGCTGGTCTGGTCCTTTGGCATCCTGCATAGGCGTTCTCCTTCAAGCGACCCAGTCTTTGTTCAAGCGTATTGATAATCTTTCTAACAATTGTTAGATTTAGTCAACCTTTCAGGATCAATTGAGAGAAACTCATGTCAGGTTCAGACTTAGCCCCCCTTTCCGGCAAACTCGTCGTTGCGCTGGAACAGGCAGTCGCTGCGCCTTTTTGCTCCTCGCGGCTGGCCGACGCCGGCGCGCGCGTGATCAAGATCGAACGCAAGGGCGCAGGCGATTTCGCCCGCGCCTACGATACCGCCGCCAACGGTGAAAGCGCCTATTTCACATGGCTGAACCGAGGCAAAGAATCGGTCGCCTTGGACATTAAAGCCGACGAAGACCGTGAAATCCTGCTCAGGATGCTGGAAAACGCAGATGTGTTTATTCAGAACCTGCTGCCGGGCGCGCTGGCCAAGCTGGGGCTCGATTCCGCGAGTCTGCGAGAGAGCTTCCCGCGTCTAGTGACCTGCGACATCACCGGATATGGCGAAGACGGCCCGATGCGCAACGCCAAGGCCTATGACCTTCTGGTGCAATGCGAGAGCGGTCTGGCATCAGTGACCGGTACACCCGACGGACCAGGACGGGTGGGCGTGTCGGTCTGCGATATCGCCACCGGTATGACAGCCCATGCTGGAATCTGCGAAGCACTTGTCGGGCGTGATCGCACCGGCAAGGGCAGCGGCGTTTCCGTGGCAATGTTTGATGTGATGGCCGACTGGATGTCGGTTCCACTGCTGTATCACGATTACCTTGGCAAGCCGACACCTCGTGTCGGACTGAACCACACGGTCATTTGCCCGTACGGGGCCTATGAATGCAAGGACGGTCAGCTTGTCGTCATTACCGTGCAACACAACGGCGAATGGCAACGGTTCTGTGAACACATACTGGGCGATGCGGCTTTGGCAACCGACCCCCGGTTCCATGACAACACGTCGCGAATTGAAAACAAACCCGCGCTCGAAGTTCTCATCAAGGACGTGTTCGCCTCGCATGACCGCGCCGAGATGCTGAAGCGGCTTGACGCTGCGGGCATTGCCTCGGGCGCGGTGAACGACGTGGCGACCCTGTCCGGTCACCCCCAGCTTGACCGGTCCGTAATTCGCACGCCTTCCGGTGAAATCAACGTCCCGACCCCCCCGATCCGGCGCAGCCTCGGCGAAACGGCACTGGGCCCCTGCCCGGCCTTCGATGCGCAAGGCAAGGCCCTTCGCGCCGAGTTCGGCCGTTGTTCATAAAAAACGGTAGGCAACTAAGTGGACAATCAAATGACCGATGAGAACAATCCGGCGATCCTTCAAGACGTGAAGATCGTCGATCTGACTTCTGTAGTTTTCGGACCTTTGGCGACGCAGATGCTGGGCGATCTGGGGGCCGATGTGATCAAGGTGGAAGGCCCCGAGGGCGATCTTCTTCGCCAGGTCCAGCCATCGCGCAACAAGCTGATGGGGGCCGCTTTTCTGGGGACCAACCGTAACAAGCGCAGTGTCGTACTCGACCTCAAAACACAAACCGGTCTCGATCAGTTGCGCAAACTGCTCATCGATGCCGATGTGATGATTTCGAGCATCCGGCCTGCGGCGCTTGCCAGATTGTCTTTGGATCCCGAAACCCTGCGCCAGGAAAACCCGAACCTGATCACGGTATCCGCCACCGGTTTCGGACAGGACGGGCCCTATGCCGCCAAGCCAGCATTCGACGATTCCGTCCAGTCGGTGTCGGGATTGGCCAGCCTGGCAACCTTGCGCGACCCCGAGGCACCGCCCGCTTATGCCCCGACAATTCTGGCCGACAAGCTTGGCGGCGTGACCGCCGCCTATGCCGTGATGGGCGCCCTGTTCCACCGCGAGCGTACGGGACAGGCCCAGCATGTCGAAGTTCCGATGTTTGAGACGCTGGCCGCCTTCCTGCTGGCCGAACACATGGATGGCGCCACCTTCGAGGAGACTCCGCAGGATTTCGGCTATGCCCGCATGCTGGTTCCGCACCGGCGTCCGGTTCAGACCGCAGATGGCTACATCACCATTCTGCCCTACACCAACGTGCAATGGGCGCGGTTCTTTCAGGCGGTCGGGCGCGACGACATGATCGACCATGTCTGGGTCACTGACATGGATGCCCGAAGCCGCAACATCGGCGCAGTATACGATATGGTGGCGCAGATTGCGCTGACCCGGACCACAGATGAGTGGCTTGACCTCATGGAGCAGGCCGACATACCCGCCATGCCAGTGCGCAACCTGTCAGATTTGCCGAACGATCCCCATCTTGCCGCAACCGGGTTCTTTCAACGGATTGATCACCCGACCGAAGGTGCGATCTGGACGACACGCCCGCCGGCTCGCTTTTCGGCGACCCCTGCGCGACATGATCATCGCCCGGCCCCGCGACTTGGGGAACACAGCGACGAAATTCTGGGACCGGGCAGGGAATAGCCCCATCCGGCACCGGACGGATCAAACATCCATCGAGCGTGCGATCAGTTCCTTCATGATCTCGTTGGTGCCGCCATAGATCATCTGGACCCTGCTGTCGGCATAAAGTCGCGCGATGGGGTATTCCATCATGAAACCGTAACCGCCGTGCAGTTGCAGGCATTCATGCATGACCTCGTTCTGCGTCTGGCTGCCCCACCATTTCGCCATCGAAGCCGTGGCCGCATCAAGTTCGCCCGCTTCAAGACGCGCGAGCCCGTCATTTACGAAAGAACGTAGCAATTCGGCCTTGGTTTTGCATTCCGCCAGTTTGAAGCGTGTATTCTGGAAGTCCATGATCCGGCTTCCAAATGCCTTGCGGTCCTGAACATATTTCACCGTTTCATCGATCGCAAAATCAATAAAACCGAGCGCGGTAATGCCGATCATCAGCCGCTCCCAAGGCAGCTGCTTCATCAGCTGGTAGAACCCCTGCCCCTCTTCCGGACCAAGCAGGTTCGCCGTGGGCACGCGCACATCCTCGAAGAACAGCTCAGCAGTATCCGAACCTTTCATACCCAGTTTCTTCAGGTTCCGTCCCCGGCGAAAGCCCTCGGCGCCCTCGGTTTCCAGAACGATCAACGAAACGCCCTTGGCGCCGGCGTTGCGATCGGTCTTTGCCACGATAACAACGAGATCCGCCGTGTGCCCGTTTGTGATAAAGATCTTCGAACCGTTGATCTTGTAGTGGTTGCCATCCTTTTCCGCATAGGTTTGTACGTTCTGGAGGTCAGAGCCCGTTCCAGGCTCGGTCATGGCAATCGCCGCAACGCTGTCGCCGCTGACCAGTTTCGGCAACCACTTTTTCTTCTGTTCCTCACTGCCATATGCGTTGAGATAATGGATTACGATGGACTGAATCCCATAGCCCCAACCCGTATCACCGGTGCGCCCCTGCTCGTAGACGGTAATCGCGTCGAACCCGATGCCGCCACCGAAACCACCATATTCTTCGGCAATCGAGCCACCCATGACACCCTGCTGACCGACTGTTTTCCAGAAGTCGCGGTCAACAATTCCCTGCTCCGCCCATTTTTCAATCTTCGGAGCCATCTCTGCATCGAAAAGCCTGCGTGTACTATCGGCGAACATCTTGTGTTCATCCACTGCCCAACTCGGGGAGTTCTTGATCAGAGACATGTTTTATTCCTATCGAGTCATGCTTGCATTGAGGAAATCTAACAAGTGTTTTTTTTCTCGACAATGAACCCGAGCCGTTCTGACGGAGCGTCACACGGCTTCGGACCGTGCGCATCCGGATTTTTCCAATCAACGCGCCGCCCATTCGGCTCGTACAAAAAGGCCCGACAAAACAGGCGGGCCTTTTTGTAATTTTTGCAATGGACTTACAGCTTGTCGGTCAGTTCAGGCACAGCTTCGAACAGGTCGGCGACCAGACCGTAATCGGCCACCTGGAAGATCGGGGCCTCTTCGTCCTTGTTGATCGCGACGATGATCTTGCTGTCCTTCATGCCCGCAAGGTGCTGGATCGCACCCGAGATGCCGACGGCAATATACAGGTCAGGCGCGACCACCTTGCCGGTCTGGCCAACCTGCCAGTCGTTCGGTGCAAAGCCCGAGTCGACGGCGGCGCGGGATGCGCCAACGGCGGCGCCCAGCTTGTCGGCCAGTTTCTCGATCAGCGCGAAATCGTCTTCCGAGCCGACGCCACGGCCGCCCGACACCACGATACCGGCCGAGGTCAGTTCGGGACGGTCGCTTTCGGCGACCTTGTCTTCGACCCATTCCGACAGGCCCGAAGCGGAGGCCCCGCCCACGGTTTCCACGGCGGCCGAGCCACCGGTGCCGGCCGCGTCGAAGCTGGCGGTGCGGAAGGACACGACCTTTTTCGCGTCGCCCGATTTCACCGTCTGGATCGCGTTACCTGCATAGATCGGGCGCTCGAACGTGTCGGCATCGACCACGCCCGAGACGTCGGTCAGCATCATCACGTCCAGCAGCGCGGCCACGCGGGGCAGCACGTTCTTGGCGTCGGTGGTGGCGGGCGCCACGATGTGATCGTAATCGCCTGCCAGCGACACGATCAGGTCGGCGGTCGATTCCGCCAGGCGATGACCCAGCGCGGGGTCTTCGGCGACCAGCACCTTGGCCACGCCATCAATTGTCGCGGCTTCTTTCGCGGCGTCGGCGGCGGATGCGCCGGCGCACAGAACCGTCACGTCGCCCAGGGCCTTGGACGCGGTGACCGCCTTTGCGGTCGCGTCCATCGACAGTTCACCATTGTTGACTTCGGCAAGAAGAAGAACAGCCATCACACCGCCCCCTTTTCCTTGAGTTTCGCAACCAGCTCGTCGACCGAGCCAACCATTTCACCGGCGGCGCGTTCGGCCGGCTCGGACGTCTTGACCACGGTCAGGCGCGGGGTGACGTCGACGCCGTAATCGGCGGCGGTCTTTTCATCCAGCGGCTTTTTCTTGGCCTTCATGATGTTGGGCAGCGACGCATAGCGCGGTTCGTTCAGGCGCAGGTCGACGGAAACGACGGTCGGCATCTTGACCTTGATGGTCTGCAGGCCGCCATCGACCTCGCGGGTGACGACGGCGCTGTCGCCATCGATGCCCACTTCCGAGGCAAAGGTCGCCTGGCTCCAACCGAGGATCGCCGACAGCATCTGGCCGGTGGCATTCATGTCGTTGTCGATCGCCTGCTTGCCGCAGAGAACCAGACCGGGCTGTTCCTCTTCCACGACCTTGGCAAGGATCTTGGCCACTGCCAGCGGCTCGATATCCTGGTGCACGTCATCCGCTGCGACGACCAGGATGGCGCGGTCGGCGCCCATGGCCAGTGCGGTGCGCAGGGTTTCCTGCGCCTGTTTGACGCCGATGGATACCGCGACGACCTCTTCGGCTTTTCCCGCCTCTTTCAGGCGGATCGCCTCTTCAACGGCGATTTCGTCGAACGGGTTCATCGACATCTTAACGTTGGCGAGATCGACACCGCTGCCATCCGCCTTGACGCGGACCTTCACGTTGTAGTCGATCACGCGTTTCACAGGCACGAGTACCTTCATTGGCGTGGGCTCCTTGAGTTTTGCGATAAGGTTTCAACCGAGCTAACGGTCTTTGAATTCTGGAGTTCTTTTTTCCGAGAACGCTTTCATCGCCTCGGGAAAGTCATGCGCGCACAGCAAAACGCTTTGGGCATCGCGCTCGATATCCAGCGCCTCGAGATAGCTGCACTCGGCTGCGGCGCGCATCACACGCTTGGCGGTCTGAACGCCAAACATCGGGTGCGTTGCAATCTCGCGGGCAATTTCCAACGCCCGTACCTCGACCTGGTTGGCCGGCACGCATTCTTCGACAACGCGCAGGTCCCTAGCGGTGCGTCCGTCGATCTCGCGGCCCGTGAGCACCAGCATCCGCGCCACCCCCGCACCGGCACGCTGTTGAAGCAGCCAGCTTGATCCCGTGTCAGGACAGCCGCCGACGCGCGCAAAAACTTCGCACAGCCGGGCATCTTCGGCAGCAACGACAATGTCCGCCGACAAGGCCAGGCTTAAACCCGCGCCAAAAGCCACGCCGCATACCGCGGAAATCAGAGGTTTGCGAAACAGATAGGCCGCGCGTCCGCCATCGTGAACCAGCTCCACCATTTCCGATGTCGCCTTTGCGCCTTTCGCGATCTCAGACTGAAACCCGACAAGATCGCCGCCGCTGCTGAAATGATCGCCACCGGTCATAACAACGACACGGATCGTAGCGTCCCGTTCGGCTTCGCGCAGGAGCGCCACTAGTTCTTCGACGAACCCGATGCTGTAAGGGTTGCGTTTTGTCGGCTGAAGAAACCGCAGGATTCCGACAGGGCCATCCCTGTCCAGGCGAATAAGCTCAGTCATTCAAGCCTCCATCAGGTCCCGGTCCAGACGGGTGCTCGCTTTTCAGCAAAGGCCTTTGGGCCTTCAATCGCGTCGTTGCTGGCGTAAACCACCTCGTGCAGGCGCTTGCCCTCTTCCAGACCACCGGCACAGCCAAGATCCATGGTTGCGCGAACACTGCCTTTCGCGGCAACAACCGACAGCGGGGCCGCGCTGGCAATGCGTTTGGCAAGGTCGAAGGCCCGTGCGCGGACAGCATCGGGAGTGTCTTCGATATAGTTGGTGAACCCGTATTCGTGCAGGCGCTCGATCGGCATCAAGTCGCCGGTCAGAACGATTTCCATAAGGATGGGCTGCGGTAGCATGGACAGTGCCGGCGATGCCCAGGGCGATCCACGACCGATCTTTACTTCGGTGATACCGACCTTGGTCCCCTTGAGACCGACCCGCAGATCGCAATTCAAGGTCAGCATCATTCCGCCCGCCATCAGCGACCCCGTCATCGCCGCGATGATCGGTTTCTTGCAGGCGCGCATTGTCTCGTGAAACGGGTCGCGCATCTTGGTCAGAATATCGACGCCCTCGTCGCGTGCGATTTGTGTGGCTTCCTTCAGATCCAGTCCGGCGCTGAACACGCCACAATCGGCCGAAGTCAGAATGGCCACACGAACGCTGTCATCCGCCTCGATCTTTTCCCAAGCATCGGTCAGCCCGTTCGTAGCCGCCACGGAAAGTGCGTTTTTGCGTTCGGGCCGGTCAATACAGACGGTTGCAATTCCGTCTTCGATCTTCACGTCAATGGGGCTCATGATACCTGCTTCGCTTTCTCGGGACAATCTAACTGCGGAAAGCTTCCCCGCGACGTGTCGGCCGCGGGGAAGCCCAGTCTTATTCGACTTTGAACGTCGCGGAGTTGTGCTTGATGACATCCCAAACAACGTCGAGATAGTCGGCGCTCCAGTCGGTCAGCGGAACCCAGGTTTCGCCATTCCACTGTTCGACCCGGGTCTTGCCACCACCTCCGTGGTCTTTGTCGGTCACTGTAACCGGGGCCATGATGCCGTTTCCATCGAAGTTCTCGATCGATTCATAGGCATTCTTCATGTTTTCCGGTGTGATCGGCCAACCGTTTTCGGTAATCGCAATACGCGCAGCTTCGAAACCGGCCGAGTAGATCGCCATGCCCGTATTGTAGTACACGTCGCGCACGAGGCTCTCGGGTCCGCTGCCCTTGCCATTGGCATAATAGGTGTCCAGCATCGTCTTGACGATCGGAACTTCCTGGCCACCGGCCACGTTGGTCCCGCGCAGGATGCCTTTCGCCTCTTCCACTCCGATGTTGGCGATATCGACTTCGTTCAGCCAGTTCACCGCAAGATAGCGGTCAATCGGGAAACGGTTGCGACGCATTTCTTTCGAGGCAACCACATGTCCGCCCGCCAGTAGCCAGCTGATCACATAATCTGGCTTGTCACGGCGGATTTTGCTCCATGCGCCGGCTTGATCCGATCCCGGAAGCGGCACGGGATAAAGCTCCAGTTCGAACCCTTCCTTCTCGGAAAGCGTTTTCAGGATCTCGATCGGTTCCTGACCGAAGGGATAATCCAGATAGATGAACCCGATCTTCGCTTTGCTCAAGTCACCGTCCATCTGATCCTTGATGAAGGCAACGTCATTTGCCGCCTGCTGCCAGTACGTCGGACCGACCGGGAAAACCCATTCGAATACTTCGCCGTCCACCGCGTCACCGCGGCCAACGAAAGACTGCATCAACACGTTCCCGTCCTTCATCGCACGCGGCAGAACCGCGTTCGTGACCGGCGTGGACAGAAAATTGAATAGGAACACACCTTCGCGCTTGAGCTGCTCGTAGCATTCCACGCCGCGCTGCGGTTCGTTGCCGTGATCGCGCACGATGATTTCCACCGGATGCCCTTCGATCCCACCGTTCTCGTTGGTGTACCTCGCGAGGTCCTGTGCCGCCTGGGCCACTTGCGGCGAAATGAACGTGTAGGATTTACTGAGGTCGAAGCAGAGTCCGAAGCGGATCGGCTCCTTGTCCTGCGCTGCGGCCACAGTCGCGCTTGCTGCCAGCGCGGCAGTCAGGGCCACCGCCTTTATGTGCTGTTTGATCTTCATCGTTTCTCTCTCCCGTTGGTTTGATTTAGGGCGGTTATACCGTTTCATGGGCCACTGCCGCCCCGCATGGCGGAACCCTTCCTGTGTCAGTCTTTCACTGCCCGTATTTTGAGGAACTTTCTTTAACCACGTCCCACACGACGTCGGCGTATTCAGAGATCCAGTCGGTTTGCGGCACCCAAGTCTCTCCGTCCCACATTTCGATACGGGTCTTGCCCCCGCCGCCATGATCTTCGGCCGTCACCGTAATGGGGGCCATCAGCCCGTTCGCGTCATAGCCCTCAAGCGACTCCAGTCCGGCCTTGTAGGATGTCGGAGTGATCGGCAGCCCCTCGGCTTCCGCTGCCTTGCGCGCGGCTTCGAACATGATCGAATACATGGCCAGCCCGGTGTTGTAGAAAACGTCCTGCGTCTTCTCGATCGGGCCGGATCCCTCGCCCTTGTCATAAAGCTCGGCCATGATTTCCTGATACAGGGCAATATCCTGACCGCCCACGACATTGGTCCCGCGCTTGATACCTTTGGCGGCCTCTTTACCGATGTTGGCGATATCGACTTCGTTCAGCCAGTTGACCGAGATGTATTTGTCCATCGGAATGCGATTGCGCTTCATCTCTTTCGAGGCAACCACATGGGCACCGCCCAGCATCCAGACGATCACATGATCGGGCTTGTCGCGGCGCACCTTGGACCACACGCCGGCCTGGTCGCTGCCAGGCAGTGGCACGGGGTACAGTTCAAGCTCGAAACCCTCTTTCTCGGACAGGGTTTCCAGGATCTCGATCGGCTCCTGCCCGAAGGGATAATCGAAGTAAACAAACCCGACCTTCACATCTGACAGATCGCCGTCATGCAATTGCTTGATGTAGGCGACATCGTTGGCGGCCTGTCCCCAATAGGTCGGCCCGATCGGATAGACCCAATCGAAGACGGTGCCATCAACGGCATCGCCGCGCCCGACAAGAGACTGCATCAGGATACGCCCGTCTTCCATGGCCCGCGGCAGGATAGCCAGAGACACCGGAGTGGACAGGGTATCGAAAACAAAGACGCCCTCGCGGCTGAGTTTCGAGTAGCACTCGATTCCGCGCTGCGGTTCGTTCCCGTGGTCACGCACGATGACTTCGACCGGTTCCCCACCGATGCCGCCCTTCATGTTGATGAGCTTGGCAAGGTCCATCGCGGCCTGCGAAACCTGCGGCGTGACAAAGGTATAGGCTTTGCTGAGATCGTAGCAGATGCCGATCTTGAATGGCTCGGCCAGCGCCTGGGTGCCGAACAGCGCCCCGCCAACCATTGAAAATACAGCCAGCGCTTTGGTAAGTTTCTTCATTTGTTCCTCCCTGAACAGTTTCCGAATAGTACGTTAGCTCAGCCAACGTTTGCGTCGGCTGTAGTGCTTGACGTTGTGAAAATCGGTCTCTCCGCCGCCTAGATAGAACTCCTGAATGTCGGAGTTAGATTTGAGCGCCTCGGCGGTGCCGTGCATAACAACGCGGCCGTTTTCGATAAGGTACCCTTGCGAAACGATTTCCAGAGCCGCCAAGGCGTTCTGTTCCACCAGCAGGACGGACAGGCCCTCATCCTTATTGATCTTTTGCAAGATGCCGAAGATTTCCTCGACCAGGAACGGAGCAAGCCCGAGACTTGGTTCATCAAGCATCAACAGCTTCGGCTGGGTCACGAGGGCCCGCCCAATGGCAAGCATCTGTTGCTCACCACCCGACAAATAGCCTGCTTGCGAATTCTTGCGTTCGGCAAGCCGCGGAAAATATCCGTAGATCTTTTCCTTTTCCGCATTCAGCGTTGATCGGGACATTCCGCGTGGCGCGGCGGCGGTCAGGTTCTCGTCGGGGGTCAGGTGTTCGAAGACCCGCCGCCCTTCGATGACATGACAGATGCCCATCTCGACGCGTTTTTGCGCGAGCGCTTCGGTAATGTCCGTTCCCTGGAACGTTATCTCACCTCGGCTGATGCGTCCGCGCTCGGCTTTCAAAAGACCGCTGATCGCTTTCAACGTGGTGCTTTTTCCCGCTCCGTTAGAACCCAAAAGTGCGATCATCTCGCCCTTTGGAACCTGAACCGAAACACCTTTGATCGCCAGCATTACATTGTCGTACAGCACCTCGACACTGTTCATGGACAGAATGTTCTGGGCTTCAACTTTTTCTTGCATCGGCATTCCCCTATTTCTTGAACTGATCGAAGGGCCAGACCATCAGATAGTCTCTGATGTTGCCGTAGAGTTTTCCCAAACCGAGTGGTTCGATCAGAAGGATAATGACGATCAGTGCGCCATAGACTGCGTTCGGGATGTGAGCGAGTGTTTCAACATCGATCTGCATGCCAAGCCCGTCACTCAGCGTGACGACGAGACCGTTCACGATACCCGGAACAAGAAGGATCAGGGCAACACCGAAATAGGAACCGATAATGCTGCCAAGGCCGCCAACAATCACCATCGCAAGAACCTGGATCGAAACGGCAACCGAGAATTGCTCGGGTGCGGCGAGAAAGAAAAAGGTGGCAACAAGCAACGCACCGCTGACGCCTGCGATGAACGAAGAAGTCGCGAATGCGAGGATTTTGTAGTAGAAACTGTTCACACCCAGGATCGCGGCCGCAAAGTCTTTTTCCCGGACAGCGACCAAGGCGCGACCGAGTCCAGTCCGCTTGAGATTAAGCATGAAGATCGTCACCAACACACACCAGCCGAAGGCGACATAGTAGAAGCCAGTATCAGTGGTAATCTCTTGCCCGAGCAGCGCCAATGTCGGTGACTGGAGCGACGCGTGTGAGCCCCCCGAGATCGCCGGAGAGTGGGTCAGAACCCAGTCCATCACGAATTGCATAGCGAGAGTAGTGAGAGCGAGATAGAGGCCCTTGACCCGCAAAGCGGCAAAAGCGAACAGGCTGCCGATCACGGATGACGTCAATCCGCCGATGATAAGGGCGAATTCCCACGGCACCCCGAAACGCGCGGCATGGATCGACGAATACGCTCCGACGGCCATGACTGCAGCATAACCCAAGTGAAGTTGGCCTGCCCAACCTGTCACCAGATTCAATCCAAGCGCGGCGGCCGTCCAGATCAGCCAAGGAAGCATGTAGCTGTTCAGATAAAGCGACGGGATGATGAATGGCGCGGCAAGGCCAATCAAGAAGATGAATGCTGTCAGATTCCGGTCAGCAGGCACCTTGAAGATTCGGCTATCCGAAACGTAGTTGGCGTGATGGACGCCAGAAAGTCTGTAAAACATGCCTTACACCCTTTCGATGTCGTGACGACCGAACAGCCCGTGCGGACGGATCATGACGGTAAGAATGAGCACGGCAGCGACGATAAGCTCACGGCTTCCGCCTCCGACAAGCGGATCGAGGAAATCAGCGCCAACGTTTTCGACGACGCCCAGGATGATGCCTGCGATCACGGCGCCAAGGATACTGTCGAGACCACCGAGAACGGCAACCGTCAGACCTTTGAGAAGCAACAGCGACAGCGCCTGATCGACACCCTGAATCTCGCCCCAGATAACGCCAGCGGCGACGGCAACAACGGATGCCAATGCCCAGGACAACCCAACTCCGCGTTCAACCGAGATGCCGACCGACCACGAAGCCATGTAATCATCCGCGATCGCCCGCAGCTTGATCCCGGTCCGGGTTTGGAAGAACAGCATGAAGCCGACAAACAAGGCAAGCGCGACACCGGCACCGACCAGATGGATGCGGCTGATGAAGATGTCGCCCAGGAACAGCGGATCATAGCTGACGCCCAGTTCCATCGAACGCGACGTTCCGCCCCAGATGGCAAGTGTCGTACCCCGCAGGAAAATGTCGAGGCCGAGTGTCAGCATCAAGATCATGACAACCGGCCGACCTGCGAGACGGCGCAGGGCAACACGCTCGATACCGAACCCAAGGGCGAACATGACAACCGCAGCCAGAGGGATGGCCAGCCACAAGGGCAAACCCACATCGCGCGCCAGAGCCAGGACCACATAGGCCCCGACCATGGTCAACCCGCCCTGCGCCAGATTGGGCACCGAAGACGCCTTGTAAATCAGCACGAGGCCGATGGCGAATAGCGAATACAGCAAACCCGTCAAGGCTCCGTTGATCGCAAGCTCTGATAGAAAGACCCAGTCCATTTATACCTCCCTGATAGGAAGGCTTCTTTCGACCTTCCCTACTTCCCCGGTCTCGTAAGTCACCTGCGCGCTTACGTGGACCTCTTTTGAACCGTCGTAGAGCGCCGCGATCACGTCAGCATAGCGTTCCTGAACGACCTTGCGCCGCAGTTTTCGTGTCCGTGTGATTTCACCATCGTCCGGGTCGAATTCTTTCGGCAGACTGACAAAGCGTTGCAGGCGCAATGGTTCGGTGACGGCCTTGTTGACCCGTTGGAAGGCCTCGCGAAGCAACGTCGCGACCTCTTCACGCTGAGAAAGATCGGCATATGACACGTAAGGTACGCCGTTCACTTCGGCCCAGTGCCCCACGGCCTCGAAATCCACGCAGACCATCGCCGTCAGTTCCTTCAGCCCGGCGCCAATCACGGCCGCATCCTTGATATACGGGCTGAATTTCAACCGGTTCTCGATGTAGTTTGGAACGTAACGTTCACCGTCGGCGGTGTGCATGACCTCGGAGACACGGCCCAGAACAACCAGGTGTCCGTCGTCTTCCAGATAGCCGGCATCGCCGGTATGCAGCCACCCGCCCTCAAGCGCTTCGGCGGTCGCTTCGGGTTTGTTGAAATACCCTTCGAACACGCTGTCCGAGCGCACCAGGATCTCACCGTCTTCGGCAATGCTGACCTCGACGCCAGGCGCGGGTTTGCCAACCGTATGAAGACGGACCTCGCCCGGAGCCTGAATCGCGTTGATCGCGCTGTTCTCGGTCTGGCCGTAGAGCTGACGCAACTTGATCCCCAGGGCGCGGTAGAACACAAAGGTGTCTTCCCCGATCGCTTCACCGCCGGTGAACGCATTCTTTAGGCGGCTCATCCCGAACTGGTCCTTGATCGGACCGAAAACCATCACCTCGCCCAGAAGCCGGCCCAATGGCTCAAGTACACCGCCGCTTTTGCCATTCAGCTTGTTCATTTCAGCTGCGATGGCCCGATCCATGAAGAAATGGTACAACCATTTCTTGACCGGGGTCGAATTCTCGATACCGACCTGGATCGTCGTCAGCATCTGGTCCCAGCTTCTTGGCGCCGCCAGATAGAATGTCGGAGCGATTTCGCGCATGTCGCGCACAACCGTTTCCTGACGTTCCGGCACGTTCACGGTGAACCGCCAAAGCAGGGCCGCCGCGACGGTAATGGCAAAATCGCCCACCCAGGCCATCGGCAGATAGGCCAGGATTTCCTCGTTTTCGTCGAATGCGCCCGCTGCATGCCCGTTCTTAGCGGCAGCAAGAACATTTTTCTGACTTAGAACGATACCTTTCGGCTTGCCCGTGGTCCCTGACGAATGCATGAAGATGGCCGGATCTTCGGGTTTCGCACGACCGTAAAGCTCTTCGCGCAGGCCGGGGGCTTCATTCAGATCGTGCTGACCGACTTCAATCAGGTGATCCCAGGACATCAGCCCTTCGACCTCATAGAAACCAAGGCCCCGCGCTTCGTCATAAATGATGTGGTCGATCCCCTCGGCGCCCGCGTCCTTCAGCTCCAGGATCTTGTCAACCTGTTCCTGATCTTCAGCGATGGCCGCGACGATTTCGACTTCGCCAAGAAAGTGCCGGAGTTCTTCGAGCGTCGCGCCGGGATAGGCAGGCATTGCATAGGCACCCAGCAACGAAATAGCCAGCATTCCGCCATACAGCCGCGCCCGGTTGTCGCCCAGGATAAGCACCGCCTTGCCCGGTGTTACGCCGATTTTCTCAAGCCCGGCCGCGCAGGCCAGCACCTCTTCGGCGTATTCCGCCCATGTGGTTTCCTTCCAGATCCCACGCTCTTTTTCGCGAAGCGCGATTTCCGAACCGTGTTTCGAGGCGTTCCGCGCCAGAATTGCGCCGATCGTGTCGCCGCCCGAAGACTGTTTCTTCGTCAAATCAGTCATGCGACCCTCCGATATATGCCTCGATGACCCGCGGGTCCTTCACAACCTCCTTGGGGATGCCACTGGCGATCATTTCACCATAATTCAGGGCCAGCATCCGATCACAAATGCCGGTGATGACATCCATATGGTGTTCGATCAGCAGAACGCTGACGCCGCGTTCGGCACGGGCATCCAGAATGAAACGGGACATATACCCTTTCTCTTCCTGGTTCATGCCGGCCATCGGTTCATCGAGAATCAGCATCTGTGGCTCGGCCACCAATGCCCGCGCCAGCTCGACCCGTTTTTTCAACCCGATCGGAAGGCCATCGACCAACTCATGCCGGATGCTCTCGAGTTGTAGAAACTCGATCACCTCTTCGACGATCTTGCGGTTTTCGATTTCTTCACGCTGTGCTGCCCACCAGTAAAGCGCGGTGCGCAGAACGCCCGGTTTCATGTGGATGTGCCGCCCCAGCAGGATGTTGTCCAGAACGCTCATCCCGTTGAACAAGGCAAGATTCTGGAACGTCCGGGCGACGCCGAGCTTGGCAACCTTGTGAGGTGCCGTACCCGTGATTTCCTTTCCTGCCAACCGGACAGTCCCCACATTCGGTGGGTAGAACCCGGTAATTGCGTTCGTCAGTGTTGTCTTGCCGCTGCCGTTCGGGCCGACAAGTCCAAAGATTTCCCCCTGCCGAATGACGAGGTCCACACCGGTGACAGCGACGATGCCGCCGAACCGTCGCTCGACCCCGCTGCACTCCAGTATCGCCCCATCATCGGCTCCGATTGCTGTTTTAATCTTAGTCGTCATCTAGATATCATTGTCCCCCTAAGGTTCACGGCCAACATCAGGTAATCCGGAAGTAGTCCGGCCGCCCCGTTGGCCATGGATCCCCCCACAATTGCTGCCCACCGTCGATGTTCAGAACTTCTCCGGTTACGAATTTCCCTGAATTCGCCGCCATATAGACAACCCCTTCAGCGACATCCCATTCGTCCCCGGCGTGCCGCATCGGGTTGGAGTCCTGAAAGGTCGCAGAACCCTCCGGAGGGTAGTTCCCGAAACCGTTGCTTTCGCAGCAACCCGGCGCCACGCAGTTCACTCGGATACCGTGCGGGGCCCACTCCACCGCAACCGACTTGGACAGGTAAACTACCCCTGCCCGGGCCGCACAGGTATGCGCGATGCCGGGCATGCCGCGCCAGATATCGGCCACGATGTTGACGATGGAGCCCGATTGCTTGTTGGCAACCCAGTGGCGCGCCGTGGATTGCATCATCCACCACGTGCCGTTCAGGTTGGTGTCTATGACCGCATTCCAGCCCTTTGGACTAAACTCCAACGCTGCTTGCGGAAACTGACCCCCAGCATTGTTCACCAATACGTCAATCGCCCCGAACTCCTGGTTCGTCTTGGCGACAAAATCCTCGACCTGCTCAGGCTCCCGGATGGTCATAGGCACAGCGAAAACTTCGCCCCCGAAACTTTCAAGAAACTCCTTGGCCAAAGCCAGTTTCTCTTCGTTGCGTCCATTGATCGCCAGATTGGCCCCGAGCCTTGCGAACAAGGTCGCAATTGCCAGCCCCAATCCGCCTCCGGCCCCGGTCACCACAACGACTTTGCCGGTGAATAAACCGCTTGCGTAAACGGTTGCACGTTTTGATAGGTCCTCCCTCGAAGACCCAAACTGCGTCTTATTCATGACGCCTCCTCCCATTCCCCATTAGGGGCAGCTGCCAGTAATCTAACGGGCGTTAGAAAATTGGTCAAGACAACTTTTCCCACCAGCCCCGCCCGTTATCTCCGATCAGTAAGACTTTGGAAGTCCAAGGGCTTTTTCTGCTATGAACGACAGAAGCATCTGCGGTGTCACCGGTACGATGCGGAACAGCAGAGCTTCACGTACCAGTCGCTCCACGTGATATTCCTTAGCATATCCGAATCCGCCAAACGTAATTTGCGCGGCTTCGGTCGCCTCGACCGCGGCGTCGGCGGCCAAAAGCTTGGCGGCGTTCGCCTCGACGCCGCAGGGTTCTCCCGCATCGTAGAGGGCTGCAGCGTGCATCACCATGAGATTGGCAGATTCCACTCGCGCCCAGGCTTTGGCGAGTGGATGCTGAACACCCTGATTTTGGCCGATCGGGCGGTCAAAAATCACACGTTCGTTTGCATAATGCGCCGCTCGCGCCAGTGCGTTGCGCGCAATACCGATGCATTCACCGGCCACCAGGATGCGTTCGGGATTCAACCCGTGCAAAATTTGCCTAAAGCCTTTGCCCTCCTCCCCGATCAGGTCCTCAGCCGGAATCGGCAATCCATCGATGAAGACTTCGTTCGAATCGACAGCCTTTCGACCCATCTTTTCGATCTCTCGCACGTCAACGAAATTTCGGTCGAGATCTGTATAGAACAGGCTCAGCCCTTCGGTCGGGCTGCTCACATCCTCAAGCCGCGTTGTTCTGGCCAGAAGCAACATCTTGTCTGCCACCTGCGCGGTAGAAATCCAGACTTTTTGTCCGTGCACGACATATCTGTCCCCCCGCCGCACCGCCATGGTCTTCAGCTTTGTGGTATCCAGCCCCGTCGTCGGTTCGGTCACGGCGAAACAGGCCTTTTCATCGCCTGCTATTAGAGGGCCAAGCATACGCGCGCGCTGCTCATCGGTCCCAAACTTCACCACCGGGTTGAGCCCGAAAATGTTCATGTGGATGGCCGAGGCTCCGCTTGCGCCGGCCCCCGACTCGGCGATTGCCTGCATCATTATGGTCGCCTCGGTGATCCCCAGACCAGCGCCGCCGACAGCTTCTGGCATGGCGATACCCAGCCAGGCGCCATCGGCCATTGCCCTGTGCAGTTCATGGGGAAAACCACCGTTGCGATCCCGATCCAGCCAATAGTCGTCGTCGAACCTTGCGCAAATCCGCAGAACCTGGTCGCGAATCTCTTGTTGGTCGGCGGTCAATCGAAATGTCATAGCGCGCGCCCTCTTTCCAATCTTACGAGCCCAGCCTCACATAGGGCAGCGATCCGCTCATCGTCAAAACCAAGATCACGCAGAATGCTTTGGCTGTCTGCGCCAGGCGGTCGTCCCAGCCAACGAAGCTGACCGGGCGTCGCGCTGAGATGAGGGACCGGACCAATGACCTGAGTCTGTTCGCCAGCGACCGACACGATATCCCCGCGATGGCGTATCTGCTCGTTCGTCGCGATTTCCTCGACACTCAACACACGCGAGGCAACGGCATCATGGCGGGCGAATACCGCCTCCACTTCCTTAGCCGTGTGCTGCGTGACGAAATCATTGATCGCGTCAAAGACCACCGTCATGTGCTGCGACATCTCGCCGAGTGTCGCAAACCGCGGATCATCGGCAAGGGCGTCCCCGCCGACTGCCCGCAACAGTCGGTGCGCGGTTTCCGCGCTCCCTGCGGAAACGGTCAGCCACACCCCATCGGACGTTCGGAACATCCCCCCCGGAGCAAAGTCCATCGGCTGGCGCAGCCCATTGCGCCGCGGCGAGAGGTTCGCGCCCGTCAATGCGGGAACAGGATAGTCCATCAACCGAAGCAACGCCTCGAACACCGCAAGATCGACGACCTGACCGCGTGCAATGCCCTTTTCGCGAGCAAATAGCGCGATCATGATTCCCAAAGCGCCCATCAGCCCTGTCGTGCTGTCGGCCGCCGGAAAGCCGGGGTGCATCGGCGGCCCGTCGGGAAAACCGGTCAGATGCGCTAATCCACTCATGGCCTCCGCAGCACGCCCAAACGCTGGCACGTCGCGCATCGGACCGTCCTGTCCGTAACCTGAAACCCGCAAGACAACCAAGTCCGGGTTCCAATCGTGCAAGACGTCTGGCCCAACACCGGCACGTTCCAGCACACCCGGTCGGAAATTTTCGATCAGCACGTCGGCATCTTCGACCAACTTTCGCAGGATGTCCCGGCCCTCGTCGGACTTCCAGTCCAGGCCTAGTGTTTTCTTGTTACGGCCCAAAGTCTTCCACCAGACGCCCACCCCATCCTCTGCCTTGGGTCCAAGGTCGCGCATCATATCCGTCCGGTTGGGGGCTTCGATCTTGATGACATCTGCACCAAAATCCGAGAGTAAAGCTGCCGCAAGTGGTCCGGCAATTACGTGACCAAGTTCTATAATCTTCAGTTGATCAAGGGGTCCAGACATCTGCACTTTCGACTTTGCTAATTTTCTAATGGTTGTTCGATTCCTAGCAAAGGCGAAGTCGGACCTCAAGATTCAAAGGTAATCACTTCCCCAAAAACGTAACCGCCCGGTTGTTACCGCGGATCAGTTTATCGGCGTCCAGTTCCATGAAAGCAGTTCGTTGAGCGGGTTGGTCATGTGATTGTGGATGCGGTCGAGGATTTCGGCCAGCCAGGCTTGCCGATCGTGGCCGTTCATCTTGGCTGTCTCGACAAGGGAGATCGCCCGGGACAGCGTTTCGCCACCGCTGTCGGAGCCTGCAAAAAGTCAGTTTTTTCGCCCGATGCTGATCGGGCGCATGACGCGCTCGGCGGTGGTGTCGTCGATGCCGACGCGGCCATCTCCAAGGAAGAGCTCGAATGACGGCCAGCAGCTGAGACCATAGCGGAAGGCCTTCGCGAGACCGTCCTTGCCGGGAATGCGTAGCAGTTGGGCCTCGGTCCATGCCTTGAAGGCCTAGACCATGGAGCGGGAGTGCGCCTGGCGTGCTGCCAGCCGCAGTTTCGCTGTCTTTTTTGCCCACCCGAACTATGGCCTGCCGTGCGTTCTTTCAGGCCTGTGGGACGAAGCGCTCGTCTTTGGCGGCACCGAAGTGGCTCCGACATTCGGCGGTTTTCTCGAAGGCGCGCTTGAGGCGACGGAACATGCCTACACCGTCCTTAAGACGGGTCGAGGGCGCTCAGAGAAACGCTTATAACTGCATCTGCGTTCAGGCTGTCGCTGGGGAACCTGAAGGAGCGTTTTCTTGTTTAGGCGGCTTGATCAAGAAGAACAGCGCATACAATACCGGCACCGCGACCAGTGTCAGGATCGAGGCGAACGCGAGGCCACCCATGATCGTGACAGCCATCGATGCGAAGAAGGCGTCTGATATGAGCGGAGTCATACCGAAAATCGTTGTGCCCGCAGCCAGCACGACGGGCCTCAAACGGCTGACCGAGCCATCGATTACCGCCTGATAGTCCTCGACACCTTCGGCGCGTTGCTGATCGATTTCTTCCACCAGCACAATGGCATTCTTCATCAGCATCCCGGAAAGGGACAAGAAGCCGAGAAGCGCCGTGAACGTGAACGGTAGCCCAGTGAACAGCAGACCAAGAACCATCCCCGTGACCGACATCGGAACCACGAGCCACAGGATCAGTGGCTGGCGCACTTTGTTGAACATCAGGATCGAAATTGTCAGCATTACCAGAAAGCCCAAGGGAAGCTGTTTGCCGAGACTTGCCTGCGCTTCTCCCGCGCTTTCGAACTCGCCACCCCATTCCATCGTGTAGCCTTCGGGAAGCCGAATGGCTTCGATATCAGAGCGGACACTGCGAAAGGCCTCATCTGCTGTCAGGTCGCCGCCTGCACCGCCGAGGACCGTTATCGTACGCTCACGGTCGCGGCGGTGGATAAGGGCCTCGACGAGGCGGGGCTCAAAGCCGGAGACGAGGTTGGCCATCGGCACATAGCCATTTGCACCCGGCGACCAGACGGAGAGATCGCGCAAACGATCCAGCCCGTCGCGCTCGACCTCGGGAAGCCGCAGATACATAGGGATTTCGGCATCGCCTTCGCGCAGGGTGCCGACCCGCAGGCCCGAGGTCCCGTATTGCACGGTGTCGGAAATCGATCCGCGAGTCGCACCGGCCAACCGCATGCGAGCCTCGTCGACGATGGGTTCGACGAGAATTTCGCGCTGTCGCCAGTCTGTGCGCGGGTTTGTGATCGTGCCGGCCTCGTCGAAGATCGCAAGCGCGTTATCCGATAGCTGCCGGAGGACTACCGGATCGGGTCCCGAAAAGCGAACGGCGACATCGGCCCCGGCAGGCGGACCGAAGACGATCTCCTCGACGCGGATAAGAGCATTGGGGAATTGCGCCGGCAGTTCGCGATTGAGACGCGCCGCAACATCGGGGATGAGTGTGGCATCGGTCGCACGCACGATCAGCTGACCGTAGCTCGCATCGGCCTGCTCAGGGTTGTAGGTCAGCATGAAGCGGCTGGCCCCTCGCCCGACAAGCGTTGTAACGTCCGTCACTATCTCCTCGCCTAAGATGATCGCCTCGAGCCGGGCCATTTCTTCATTCGTGGCTCGAATGTCCGTGCCCTGTGGCATCTGGAATTCGACGTAGAATATCGGGGTGTTCGACGCCGGAAAGAAAGCCTGCTTGACTTGGCCGAAGGCCATGACCGACCAGACCGTGATTCCGACGACCGTCAGGACTACGAGCACGCGGGCGCGCAGCGCCATCCAGAGGAAACCGCGATAAGCCGAATAGACTAAGCCGCGATAGGGGTCCTTGGAGGTGTCTCTTGGCGCCTTCAGAAGGAGCTTCCCAAGATAGGGTGTAACGGTTACGGCGAGGATCCAGCTCATCAGCAACGAAATCGCGATAACCGCGAAAAGCGAGAACAGGAATTCTCCGGTGGCGTCTGGCGATAGCCCAATGCCCGAAAACGCCATGATCCCGATCACGGTGGCCCCAAGCAGGGGAAACCCTGTCGCGGTCTCTGTATCGGCGGCGGCGTCTTCGGCGGACTTGCCCCGCGCCATGCCAATCAGCATGCCTTCGGCGATCACGATGGCATTGTCGACCAGCATGCCCATGGCGATGATCAAAGCCCCGAGACTGATCCGTTCCATCTCGATGCCGAAGACAGACATGAAAAACAGTGTGGAAAAAACCGTGAGGCCCAGCGTGGCACCCACGACCAAACCCGCGCGCCAACCCATGGTCAGCATCAGCGCCCCGATGACGATGGCCACGGATTGACCGAGGCCGACGAGGAAGCTCGAGACCGCTTCGTCGACGACCTTATGCTGTTCATAGATCGGTACGATCTCGACGCCGTCCGGCAATTCGGTCTTCAGCTGGTCCAGCCGTGCCTCGACCGATCTGCCGACCTCGACAACGTTGCGGTCCACGAGCGCCGAGACCCCGAGGGTGAAGGCCCGCGTGCCATTGTGACGCACGATCTGGCTCGGCCGCTCTGTCTCCTCTCGGACCACGCGAGCGATGTCGTAGAGCGCAATCTGCCCGACCTCTCCGGGGGCGCCGAGCCGCAGCGCCTCTATGCCCTCGACGCTGACATAACCCGGCGGAACGGACACGCCCAGCCGAGACAGCCCTTCGCTGATCTCGCCGTTGGAGAAAACCTGGTTTTCGTCGGCGATGATACCGAGGATCTGGTCCGGTGGCAGGCCCAGTTCGGTCAGGCGCGCCGAAGGGATCGAAATGATGATCTCCTCTTCAGCCAGCCCCTGAACCTCGATCTTGGCCACCCCGTCGACGGTGACAAGGTCGCGCCGCAGTTTAGTCGCGAGGTCTCGCTGTTCCGAGGCGCTCAACCCATCGGCCGTCACAGCGTAGAACATGCCGTAGACGTCGCCGAAATCGTCATTGATGATCGGAGACTGCGCACCGGAGGGAAGCTCTCCTTCGATGTCGCGGATACGGCGGCGCATCTCGTCCCAGACCTGCGGAATCTCGTCGGGCCCATAGGTCATCTCGATCTCGACCGTGATCTGGGCCATGCCCGGCATGGATTTCGATTCCACCCGGTCGAGCTGCTTCATCTGTTGGAGTGCGCTTTCCACGACATCGGTGACTTCCTCTTCCACCTCCATCGCCGTCGCGCCCGGATAGGGCACGAAAACGAGCGCCGTCTTGAGCGTGAAACTCGGGTCTTCGAGGCGTCCGACCGTGTTCAGCCCCCACAAACCGCCGAGAAGGCAAAAGATAATTGCCAGCCAAACGGCGACCGGACGTCGGATGCTTGCGCGGGAAATACTCATTGTCATGGTTTCGGTTTTCCGGTCCAGGATCGTTCAGAGGCCGCGAACCGCGACTGTTTCGTTTTCCTTCAGGCGCCACCACCCGCCGGACACAACCAGTTCGTCTCCGGAGAGCCCCTCAAGCACGACGATTTCGTCGTCGTTCGGCAGCCCCAGGCGGATCGTCTTACGAGACACCCGGCCGGTCCCCTCGTCATACAGCCAGATGGACGGCTCGCTCCGGCTCGTCGTGTCGATCGCCGAGACCGGGACGACTACCAACCGCGATTGCGCACCCTCCGCGGCGGCGGCTACGCGCACATTCGCCGTCATTCCGGGCAGCAATCTCGGGTCGATGGCGCCCTCGATTGCAAACTCGACGTCATAGGTTTGGGCTGTGGGGTCTGCATCGGTCACGAATTTCCGCAGATACAGAGTTGCGTCATATCCCGGCACGGCGGGGAAAGAGGCGGTTACCCTGAATGCATCGGGCTGGGCCCGTGCCATCGCGGCGAGTTCCTCGGGCAGCGAAATCCGCACCCGCATTTCACTGATGTCCTGCAACCTGGCAATCGGAGCCGCAGGGGTGACGTTCGAAAACTCCTCCAGAAAGATGCGCGCGACAATGGCGTCGAAGGGCGCGGTGATCGTGGCTTGAGCCAAGCGTCGCTCCGCTTCACGCAGGGCGACTTCTGCCTGAGCAAGCTGCGCGCGGTTCGTTTCAAGTCGGGCGTCGGTCGCCACCCCCCTCTCGGTCAGACTCAACGCACGATCGTATTCGGATTTTGCGAGGTCGAAAGAGGCCTGCGCCCGATCCACGGCCAATTCGAAATCGACTGGGTCGAGCGCGGCAATTAAATCGCCTTTCTCGACCCGAGTCCCAGCATCTACCGCGAGGTCGGAAAGCTGACCCGAAACCTGAAAGGCAATATCCACGGTCCGGGCGGGCTCCACGCGGCCTGCCAGGCTGCGCGCCCTATCGCTATCGCGAAGCTCGGCACGCGATACTTCGACCGTGACCGGTTGGGCCATGTCTTGCTCGGCGCTCCCTTGCGCATCGGCACCGGAAACCTCATCCGTAGTCTGCGCGAAGACCTTGGATGCGATGTCCGGGTTGAATTGCACGAGAAGGACAATGGCGAGAAGAAGGGCGACCAATCCAGCGGCACCTCCTCGGAAGTATCTGGTTCTATTCAAGCTCATTTATCATGTCCTTCAATCTGTCGATGGCGGCGTCTTGCTGATCGTCGTCACCATCCGCGAGGCGAAGAAGCCTCTGGAAACGAAGACCCTGGATCGCCAAAAAAAGAACCATCGCCGCAGTGTCGTCCTGCGCGTCCGAACGGATGCGCTCGACATCACGGGACAGCTCTCTTCTCAGCGGGTCCAGAAGATTCGGATCCGACGCCGAAACCGCGAGAATAGCCATCGAAAGGTCATCATCGGTGCTTACGGCTTGCAGAACTGTCTCGAGATGACCGCGCAGGGTGCGGGAACTGTGCCCTTCCGGGACCGACGCCAGACGTTCGCGGTGCTCCGCGAGCATTTCGTCGAGCAGCCCGGCCAGAAGCGCTTTCTTGGTGGGGAAGTTGTACAACACCCCACCCTTGCTGAGGCCGGATTCCCGAGCGACGGCGTCGATCGTGATCTTTCCCGCGCCTTCTCGCAGCGCAATCGCCCGCGCAGCGCCGAGAATCTTCGGCGAGGCGTTCTTCGGTTGCTTTTCCACTTGTGCAGTCACCCTGTACCGTCCGGTCGGTTAAGTCATTGGGCGAGCTAATGCGCTGCCCCGTATTTGGCAAGCGAGCTCAATCTGAAAATTTGTCTCTGTGGCCGCTACCGTAAAGTCGCAGGAATGCAGCGACCGCTTCGCGCGCATGTTGCTCGCGGTGGACAGCTCGTTTCACTGCGAGAAGGCGCGGCATAAGTAGCCCCGAAACGCAAAGGTGTATGAAGTGATCGGACGCGCGCCGGACGTCATCGACATCGAGCGCGCCTTCGCGCGTAAGGCGCTCCAGAATCCGACCGACGAGTTCGCGGGCAGGTTTCGGGCCTGCGCGAAAATAAACCTCACCCACTTCGGGCAGTGCCTCGGAGGCGCCAACGCACGTTCGCAGGAGACGGATGTAGGTGTCGTCCAAGGTGAGGTCGACCATGCGAAGGGCGAGTTCTTCCAACTGGGCGCGCGGCTCCAAAGACGCGATCAAGGGCCGGAGGATTTCGTCCGCAAGCCGACCGCATTCGGATTCAACCACGCTCAGGAACAGTTGCTCCTTGGTCGGGTAATACGAATACATGGTTGCCTTCGACACTTTTCCTTCAGCGGCAATTGCATCGACCGTGGCTCCTTCGTAACCGCATCGGAAGAAAACCTCGCGCGCACCAATCATGACGTCGGCCATTTTTCTCACGGGCATCTCGTTCTCTCTATCCCAGGCAGGACTAGGCGGTTACAAGCTTTACTGTACCGTCTAGTGAGTATAGTAGATAGAAGTTGATTTAGCAGCAAAGCGTAAAGCTGTGCGGATCTACCCCACCAAGCGCCGCTTGGCGGCTTTTTCTAGCGCCGTTTTCAATTCGTCATGAGCTTCGGGTCTGATTCTGCCTGAGTTGTTCTCGGGCGCGGGATTATCCCGCGAACAGGAGGGGTACCGTCATTCTGCCGCGCTTGCGGTCCCGACAAAGGCACCCTCGGCCTCCCAGCGGCGTGCGATCGAGCCAAGCTTGTCCAGCACGCCGCGCAGTTCCGCGCCGCGCTCAGTCAGCCCGTAGGTGACAGCGGGTGGGATGGTCATGGCCTGCTCGCGCCATACAACGCCAGCATGTTCCAGCATTCTCAGCCTCTCGGTCAGGACCCGGGTGGAAATGCCGGGCACCAAACGCTTGAGCGCGCCGAAACGCTGCGGTCCCTGCTCGGACAGAACCCAGAGTATATAGATCGTCCAAGGGCCTGTGATGACACGCAGAAGCGCCTCCATCGGGCATGAGGGGGGCTGGACGCTCTTCATCGTGGATTATCCTCGCGGTTAAAGTAATCTAGTTACTTTTAAGTGCCTACTTTCACGAACGATGCAAGACACCTAAAGGTACTTAGAGCGGAAACTGCGGCTGAACAAGCCCTTGCAAACAGGGAGTGCGGTGATGAGTGACAACGTGGCAAAGTATGTCTACTGGATCGCGACCGGCCTTGTGGCGCTGGTCTATCTGGGTGCGGCGACTTTCTACATCTCATCCCACGATATGGTCGCGGGCATGTATCGCGAGGTGTTGAGCTATCCCACATACATCATCTGGCCGCTCGCGATTTTGAAGATTGTCGGCGCGGTGGTGATTCTCTGGCGCCCTTCGGCGATGCTGGCGGACTGGGCTTACGCGGCGATGTTCTGGCATCTGGTGTTGGCGTTCGGGGCGCATGTGGGCGCGGGCGATCCAGGCTGGCCACCGGCTCTTGCGACCTGGGTGCTCCTGATCGCCTCGTGGATGACAGCCAATCGCGTGCGTGCGGTAAAGTCGGCATATGCGCCGACGTTTCCGACAGAGACGAATTAATCCGATGCGGAGTTGCCACGGCGCTGGCCATCCACCCTCGGGCTTGGGGTTCAAAAGGACGACAGAATGACCGAAAGGCAGCCGACAGTGTTTGTTCCCCATGGAGGCGGCCCTTGCTTCTTCATGGACTGGAACCCGCCTGACACCTGGGACAGGCACCGCAGATTCCTTGAGGCTTTGCCTGCGAGCCTGCCGGCAAAGCCCAAGGCGCTTCTCGTGATCTCAGGCCATTGGGAGGAACGGGTGTTTACCGTGCAGACCAACTCCGCGCCGCCGCTGCTGTTCGACTATCAGGGGTTTCCCCCCCATACTTATCAGCTGACCTGGCCCGCGCTAGGCGATCCTACGCTGGCGGCCCGTGCAAGCGAGCTATTGAATGGCGCGGGTTTTGAAACCCGGGCCGACGCTACGCGTGGCTTCGATCATGGGGTGTTTGTTCCGCTAAAGGTGGCTTTGCCTGAGGCCGACATACCTACCGTCCAACTGAGCCTGCGCGACGATCTCGACGCTGAGGCGCATCTTGCTGCTGGTCGCGCGTTGGCGCCCTTGCGAGACGAAGGTGTTCTGATCATCGGGTCCGGCAACACCTATCACAACATGGGCAAGATGATGCGGGCGATGAGGGGCGGACCCGATGGCCCGGTGAACGGCGGCGACTTCGACCGATGGCTCACGGGTGCGGTGACCCATGAAGACCCCGGGGCGCGCCGCGCCATGCTGGCTGCTTGGGATCGGGCACCCGGCGCACGCGACGCCAATCCGCGCGAGGAACATCTAATTCCATTGCACGTCGTGGCCGGCGCCGCGCTTGCGGATCGGGGGGAAAAGACCCTCGAGGATCACGTATTGGGCGCGGTCGAAAGCGCGTTCAGATTTGGATAGGACCAGATATGTGCTTCGAACTTCCCTTGCGGCAGGGTCCGCGCCCCGAAACCACCGAGTGCGCCCCGCATGAGCAAGTGTCGCAGAACTCCTCGGCCGAGATTCACGCATTGTTCAAGCAGAAGGCCTTCGCCCTGCCCTTCGTCGAGCGTTGCCGATCGGGTATTTCGGTCCCCGGCGCCGAGGCATTAGTCCTGCCGCGGCCGCATGCCTGCGGCCCGCGCGAAGCCTTCATGATCGGACGCGAATTTGCGCATGTGCATCCCGCCTATGACGGTTCGTCGCACATGATGCTGCCGCTGGCGGCGGTTGAGGAACTCATCGCGAAGGGATGGGGCGAACAGCACCCGATGGCCTCGGCCGGATACATCCCGGCCAATGCGATCATGGCCTTTGCTCCACGCGATGAGGCAGAGGTCGATGTGATGATCAAAATCCTGACCACAAGCTGGGGTTTCGCGCGCGGCAAGCTGGCGAATCCCGCCCCCACCCAAATCCACGATTGATCGCAAGCGCGCTTGCAGAAACATCAAGATAAGAGAGATACCATGTCCAACATCCAGAACGGCCCCTTCATCGTGACCGGCGCGTCCGGACAACTTGGCCGGCAGGTGGTCGACCTGCTGGTTCAGGCAGGTGCCGGGCCGGTCATCGCGATCTCGCGCACTCCCGACAAGCTTGCCGATCTGGCGGGAAAAAGAGTCGAGGCGCGCGAGGGCGATTTCAACGACCCGGCTTCTCTTGAAGCAGCCTTCGCGGGCGGCAAGCGTCTCCTCATCATCTCCACCGACGATCTGGAGCCGGGCAAGCGGCTCGCAGCTCATTCCAATGCGATTGCTGCGGCCAAGACGGTAGGTATCGACCACATCGTCTATACCTCCTTCGCAGGCCCAGTCGCGGAAAGTCCAATCGGATTCGCTCAAGACCACGAAGGGACCGAGAAGCTGATCACGGAAAGTGGGGCGGATCATACGATCCTGCGCAACAATATGTACACCGACTTTCTGTTGATGGGCGGCCAGCAGAGCGTCGCCATGGGCACGCATTTCTCCGCCGCAGCAGATGGCAAGACCGGATATGTGACACGCGCGGATTGCGCCCGTGCCGCAGCCGCGGCGCTAATGAAAGCTACGGGAAGGGAGACCCTCGATATCACCGGGCCGGAGACGGTCAGCCAGGCCGAGGTCGCGGCGATCTTGTCCGAAATTGCGGGTAAGGAAATCCCCTATGTCGCCCTGCCCGCCGAGGATCTGGTGCAGGCGATGATCGCAAATGGACTGCCGGAGTTCATGGCGAGGGTCTTTGCCTCCTTCGACGAAGCAATCGCGCAGGGCTATCTCGATGTGGCCAGCGGCGATCTCGAATCGCTCACCGGCAAGCCCGGACAGTCGGTGGCCGATTTCCTGGCCGCTAACCGCGCGGCGCTTCTTCAGGCGCCGCAGGAACAATAATGCTGGAAAATGTCATGAGGCTTTACAACGCGAACTTCTCACCGAATGCGCTGCGTGTACGGGCGGTGGCGCACGAACTGGGCGTGGAACTCGAAATCGTCGAGGTCGACATCCGTGCCGGGGACAACCGCGCGGCGGAATTTCTTGCCCGCAATTCAAATGCAAAGGTGCCTGTTTTGGAGGACGGGAATTTCGTGCTCTGGGAGTCCCGGGCGATCTGTGCCTATCTGGCCGGGATCCGGCCCGAGGCAGGGCTCTATCCTGATGGCCTCAAGACGCGGGCCCTCGTCGATCAGTGGGCCTGGTGGCAAGCCATCCACCTAGGCCCGGCGATGCAGAAGTTGTCCTTTGAGCTGTTCCTCAAAGAGAAATTCGGCATGGGCGATCCTGATCCTACTGTGGTCGAAGCGGAACGGAAAGCCACCGATCAGTTCCTTGCCGTTCTGGAAACCGGACTCGACGATAAGGATTGGATTGCAGGCGCACTCAGCCTTGCCGACTTCTATCTGGCGACCACATTCATGTATCGCGACCAAGCGGGGATTTCGCTGGACGAATTCCCCAGAATCGCGGGCTGGATCGGCCGGCTTGAAGCGCGTGACAGCTGGCAGAAGGCCGTAGCACCGCTTCTTGCGCTCTTCGCCTGACATCGCGCTCGCCGCGATGATTGAACGATCTGCATCACGTCCGGCGATCGGCGCGCTATCAGATTTAGACATGAGCAGGAAGCGTCGCATGACAGAAATTAGCCGCAGACAGCCGCGACAACCAACCTGACAAGAGTTCCTCCGGAAGCAATGCGGCGGTTTTGGGATGTAGATGCTGTGTCTCATCCCGATCTTTAGAGTTTTCGCGCGGAGTGTATTCATCAGGTCCGATAACTCAGCATCCGTCGCGCCAATTGAGCACGTGCCGTTCGTCCAAGACAAAGACTGATCTCACGGCCTCCGCGAGCGGGATGCCGAGCACAGTGTAACCGTGCAGGACAGCTATGCGGGTGTCACTGTTCCCTTAATTCTTGGACGCTGATGTATGTGACCGTTCAGAACCGCGGGGTCATGCTGCCCTGAGCAAGGGTGGTGTAGGACTTATGAAGCTCGCAATGTTGCCCGCAATAGGCTGCTTCGGGGCTTCATATTTCGTTCGTTCACTCAAACCGCTGTCGTTCCCAGGAACAAGAAAAAACCAGACCGCCGGAGCGGTCTGGCCGTTGGCTTAGGCGGCGTCTTTGGGGCCCCAAGGGATGACAGCCTGCAGGGACAGATCGTCCTGGTTTGCGGCCTTGCCGAGGTTGGCGTTGAAGCCGTGGTCGCGGATGGTCAGCGTGTAGTAGTCGGCGCCGGTCTCCTTGTTCTGCTTCTTCCAGATGCCGCCGCACTCGACCAGCTTGCCGCGCGGGGAGCGGCCGAGGACGCGGTGCGTGGGGGCCATCGGGTTCGTGCTCGCGACGGGTTCGACCGTGATGTCGAGGTCGAAGGTCAGGGTCGAGATGGAGCCGACGCCCTTGGCGGTTTCGATGTCGGTGCTGGTGAATTTAATGCAGTTCGTGGTCATTGCTCTTCTCCTTGTTTGCATTGCAATGATGGTCACCTTGCAGCTGGCCAAGGCCCGGCCACACCGAAGGCGAAGCGTAGCGGAGAGGGGCAGGCGCCGGTCTTTTTGGCGCGCGAGGAATGACCCGTAGGGTCAGGGGAAAAAGATCGGCGACAACCTTTGTGGACGGGACGACAGCTGCGACCAGCATGTCATGCAGAGCAACACATCGGGAGAAGTGCGGTGGCCGCGAAGGACACCCAGGTGAACAGCCGATGAAACTGCCGGGGGCGGTGTCCTTTCTGCCCTCTCACCCCGAGCCGCAGCCGGACGGGTTCGCGCTTTGCCGAGCCTTGCCTAACGTGGCGCGACCGCTTGCCCGTGGTAAGTTGGTCGAGTGAGGTGCCATCTGGCTGAGCGATTTCAAGCAGACCGCCGTGGCATCTGCACCGGGCGCGGGTCATCCCGATTTCGGACCAACCCTCTTCGGCATCCCAATAGTTTGCGATTTTTTACATCGCGTCCAACACCGACCCTCTGCCAGCTTTGGCCAGAGCGATCCGGCGGTTGTCGAAACTCCTTTGCGGTCAATGATGGCAGAACAGCATGTCCGGCAAAGCGAGGACTAACACCGGCTGACACGGGAAAAACGAGACTACTGAAGCGACCCGCCCCGCCCCAGCGACCGTTACCGAATGGCCGAGATGAAGCGTTGCCACGACCATGCGACGGCTGGTCGGGCTGGCTCCGGAGGAGACGGCACGGCCAGCGGTACGTCGCAGGGAGAGGCAGCGTTTCAGCTCGGGGAGGGCGGCTGCATGCAGCCGACCGAGTAGGGCGCGGTCCTGACCAAAGGGCAGGATGATTTATGGACAACAAGCACCCACGAATTCCGTTCGCCGATTTGATGAAACTAACCCCGACTCGGAATGTAACAGATACGACCTTTGGCCTTCTTCAGCCATCCGAGTTGTCGTGCGCGTAGCTGCCATATCGCGTAGGACGCCCGTAATGCGGGCCAATGAGCCGAAAGGTCTCGATTGGCGACTCGTGATCGATGGTGTTCTCTGGAAGAGGCTATTCCGCACAGGCATCGGGAAGGATTCCTGCAACCGAGAGCAGTAGGAAGCTGCCATGAACCCGCTCATATTGCCACTGACCTACTCTCACCACGTTAATTAAACCCGCTTATCTTAGCCTACCCACTATTTAAGCGAAGCCCGTATTGCTTAAATAAAAGAGGGGCATCATAGTGAGCTATGACCGATTCAGACCCCAACCAACGCCTTGGCCGCTTTGTCGAAACCCCCGTTGCAGGAGAGACGGTCCGCGCCTTCGTACCACCTCCCCTGCCTCCAGTCCCAACAATCGACGTACTGGGGCTTCTCGACCGACTCAGCCTCGCGGAGCGCGCCTTAGGGCGGCTGGATGGCATCACGATGCTTCTGCCGCGCCAGGAACTGTTCCTCTATATGTATGTCCGCAAGGAGGCCGTACTTTCCTCACAGATCGAAGGAACGCAATCGACGCTGACAGACCTGCTGCGTTTCGAGACCGAAGCACAGGCGGGCCAGCCAATCGATGACATCCGCGAGGTCTCGAACTACGTCGATGCCATGATGTACGGGTTGGAGCGCCTCGAAGACTTGCCACTGTCCCTGAGGCTAATCCGCGAGATGCATGCGCGTTTGCTGCAAAGCGGACGTGGCGGCACCAAGGACCCCGGGGAGTTTAGGCGCTCCCAGAACTGGATCGGAGGGACACGTCCCGGTAATGCGCTGTACGTTCCACCCCCCGTCACGGAACTGGACAATTGCCTCGGCGCGTTTGAACGCTTCATGCACGACGACCAGTCCCGCCTTCCTGCTCTCATCAAGGCAGGACTGCTGCACGTCCAGTTTGAAACCATCCACCCTTTTCTCGACGGCAATGGCCGCATCGGCAGGTTGCTGGTAACATTGTACCTCTGCGTCAATGGGGTGCTGCAAAAGCCTCTCCTCTATCTGAGCTTGTTTCTTAAGACGCATCGCGCTGATTACTATCGCCTGCTCCAGGAGGTTCGTGAGCATGGTCAGTGGGAGGCTTGGCTTGACTTCTTCCTCGCTGGCGTGGCGGATACGGCAAACCAGGCATTTGATGCCGCCACGCGGATTGTTGACCTGTTTAAGGAGGATCGCGAGCGCATTTCAGCGCAAAGCGATCGCGCCGGTTCGTCACTGCGTATCCATGAACTGTTCCAGCAGCACCCCTTCCTGACCGCGAACCAACTGGTCGAGTACACCGGTCTGTCGGCTCCGACGGTGAACGCGGCCCTCGCCGACCTCCAACGCTTCGGAATTCTTGAGGAGATTACTGGGAGGAAGCGGGGGCGTGTTTTCAGCTATCGCGCCTATCTGACCATCCTCAGCGAGGGTACCGATCCGCTACCCACCACTGCCTAGAGAAAGGTGCGATGACAATTGCCATTCGACCATGAATGTCAATCGTGGCTGGGTTGCTCCCCTACAAGTTCGGGCAATGGCTCGGCGTGCCCATGACTCTCAAACTCGTTCCAATAGATCATGGCGAACTCTGCCACGGCTGGGCGTGGTCCATCGATGATGAGGACGCACTCGCCGAACAGGTTGCACGTATAGTTCTCGGCCAATATCGCCACGTCGCCAAGATCCTGAGCGGTGCGGGGGTGCCGGGACCTGCTGCCAATGCCGAGCAGGCGACTGCAGCGATCAAACAACTGACGTTGGCGGAGGGTGACGATCCTTGGCACCGTGATGGCTGGCTGTTCCAGGCGATATCGTGGATCGCCGCGCACCAGCAGCCTGCCGCTTCGCTCACCCGGATGCCTCATATTCGCAAGGCCGATGTCGCGTTTCCCTTAAATCTGAGACGAGACGCTTTCGGGGGAGTGGACAAAACATGGGGGTCATGCGGCGCGTTTTCTGTTTGCGACGGTCAGCCGACCATCGAGAACTGCGGCC